>JAGXHM010000043.1 GCA_024636155.1 Deltaproteobacteria bacterium | reverse complement strand
TGCTCCATGCCATGGCCGCCGTTTTCTTTGCTTACTTTCTTTTCGGCGGGATAAAAAGAAAGTGAGGCGGGTGCAGGGCGCAGCGCCTGCGGTCTTGGTTTTGCTTTGAAACCAGTTTCAGCTATCAGCTATCAGCTATCAGCCTCCAGCCTCCAGCCTCCAGCCTCCAGCCTCCGCCCTACTGCCTGGTCAGGTCGCGGTAGCGAATCCGGTGCGGCTGATCCGCATCCTTACCAAGGCGCTTCTTACGATCCTCATCGTACTCAGAATAATTACCCTCATACCAGACCGCTTGGGAGTCACCTTCGAAGGCAAGAATGTGAGTGGCAATACGATCGAGGAACCAGCGATCATGGCTGATGACCACAGCGCAACCGGCAAAACTCTCGAGGGCTTCTTCGAGCGCCCGCAGGGTATTAACGTCAAGATCATTGGTCGGTTCATCGAGTAAGAGTACGTTCGACTCTTCACGCATGATCTTGGCAAGATGCACACGGTTGCGCTCACCGCCAGAGAGGACACCGACCTTCTTCTGTTGGTCGCCGCCGGAGAAGTTGAAGCGAGCCACGTAGCCACGCGAGTTGACCAGCTTGTTGCCAAGCATCATCTGTTCCTGACCGCCGGTGACTTCTTCAAAGATGGTCTTGCTGCCATCAAGCGGGCGGTCCTGATCGACATAGGCGAGCTTGACCGTGTCACCAACTTTGAAGCTGCCGCTGTCGGGCTGCTCCTGTTCGGTGATCATGCGAAACAGAGTGGTCTTGCCAGCGCCGTTGGCGCCGATGATGCCGACAATACCGCCGGGTGGCAGCATGAAATTGAGGTTTTCATAGAGCAACCGGTCATCGTAGCCTTTGGCGACATCTTTTGCTTCAACGACAATGCTGCCGAGACGCGGTCCGGGCGGAATGAAAATCTCCATATTGCTCTCGCTCTCTGCTGAGTCCTGGCCAAGCATCTTCTCGTAGGAGTTGATACGGGCCTGACCTTTGGCGTGACGCGCCTTGGGGCTCATGCGAATCCACTCAAGCTCGCGCTGCAGCGTCTTTTGCCGATTGCTCTCGGTCTTCTCTTCCTTACGCAGACGCTCAGACTTCTGCTCCAACCAGCTCGAATAGTTGCCCTTCCACGGAATGCCGTGGCCGCGGTCAAGCTCAAGAATCCAGCCAGCGACGTTGTCGAGGAAATAACGATCATGAGTGACAGCAATGATCGTACCTTGATAACGCTGTAGATGCTGCTCAAGCCAGCCGACGGTTTCAGCGTCGAGGTGGTTGGTGGGCTCATCAAGCAACAGGATGTCGGGCTGCTGCAACAGCAGACGGCAAAGTGCGACGCGGCGTTTTTCACCGCCGGAAAGGACTTCAACCTTCATCTCTCCTGGAGGACAGCGCAAGGCGTCCATGGCCAGATCCAGCCTCGAGTCGAGTTCCCAGGCATCCAGGGCATCGAGTTTATCCTGCACCGCGGCCTGACGGTCGCAGAGTTTTTCCATATCAGCATCAGGATCGGCAAAAGCCTCGTTGATCTCCTCAAATTCCTTAAGCAGGTCAACGGTCTCCTGAACACCTTCTTCGACCACCTCGCGCACAGTTTTGCTGCAATCAAGCAGCGGCTCCTGCTCAAGGAAGCCAACGCTGTAACCTTCGGAAAGCGTCGTCTCACCATTAAAGTCCTTGTCGATCCCCGCCATAATTTTAAGCAAAGTCGATTTACCGGAACCGTTGAGGCCGAGTACGCCGATTTTGGCGCCGTAGTAGTAGGAGAGAGAAATGTCCTTGATGATTGTCTTGCTGTCGTAGCTCTTTTTAACGCCCATCATCGAGTAGATGATTTTTTTGGTATCTTCGCTCATGAGTCATCATCCTGTTTTTAAATGTTTTTTATTGATAACGGCTTATACCTCATCTCTTGACTGGTGGCAAGTTATGCAGTCCTGCACCGTAATGTATCCAAAATTTAAGACAAAAAGAGTAAAGCGTAACGCCCGCTCGTTGTACTCGCTCAAGACGCAAAGGGTAAAAAAAGACGCAAAGAAGGACTTTATGGTTAACCCAAAAAAAATTCTTTTTTCTTTCTTAGCTTTTCTTTCTTAGCTTTTCTTTGTGTCTTGAGTGAGCAAAGCGAACGGGCGTTAAAATGTTGAGCATGCTTTCGGCCTGGTTCACACCACCGGCACATAACCGTCGACTTTGGATGTAAAGGATATCCATAAAAATCTAAATTGAGAATTGCCCTTAACATGGTTGACAGCATGAGCATGAAGTTGTTCAATCATTCGACTAAATTAATTGAGAGGCAAAAAGCCATGAGTTTTTTAAAGAAAATGTTCGGCAAAAAAGACCCGATCGACGAAATGCGCCAACTCGAGGCTCAGCAGAGCTGGGCGGAATTGTTGAGCGCTGCAAAAAGGATCGATCGAAGTGAGCTGAGCGAAGAGCTCCAAGCTGAAATTGCCGCGTGGGAAACAGAGGCTGGCGATGCTCTGGCAACCATCAACTTTGAAGAAGGCGGCTGGGCCCAGAAGTCGGGCAACTTGCTGCGAGCTCGTGAGGATTACCAACTGGCCATCGACCAGGCTCGCTCGGGCGAATTACGTGAGCGCGTTAAGCAGACTCTGGCGGCCCTGGACCGTGGTGAATTGCCGCCAGAAGCCGCTGTCGCCGACGACGGTCCAGCCGTTCACGCTGGCTGTAGTAGCAATTGCACAACAGCGACAGGCCCCGCCGTGGATCCTCACGATATGGATCTCGACGAAGAGACTCGCCTGGAACTGCTACTGGCCACCATGCCTGCCGTGCTGGCGGAACGCTACCTGGCTGCAGGCCCGGAGTTCCGGCAAGCCTGGTTGGCGGCTCAGGATGGTGATGAGGCAGAGGCTCTGGCGTTACTGAATCAAGTCCCCGATGCGGAACGGAACGCTCTCTTTCTCTTTGAGCGTGGTGCGCTGATGGCTCGCAGTGGTCAAAACAAAAAAGCCCATCAAGATTTACAGGCCGCCCTGACGGTCGAACCGGACCTCTTTCCGGCCTTCGACACCCTGGTTGACGTGCTGGTCGCCACCGGACGTATTGATGAGCTGGAAAAATCGCTCAAGCAGAACCTTGCTGCCGAGCGTTTTGTTGGCTACTGCTGGGCACGTCTGGCTGAGCTGCACGCCCAACGCAGAGAGTTGGAACTCGCTCTGGCTGCCGGACTCAAAGCTGTGGATGAAGGAATGATTGACCAAGGCCTATTCTCTCTCTGCGCCCAGTTACTGGAGCAGGCGGAGCGTTTTGATGAAGCGGAAACGTTGTTGATGCGCATTCCGGGTGGCGGTTGTGGCGGTGGTGTCCATCCACTGCTGGCAGAGTTCTGGTTGCGTCGCGGCCAGAATTTCGACCAGGCCCTCGAATCATTCAAGGGCGCCATGCGCCAGGAACGTGACAATCCCCGCTGGCTGCTTCGCATTTCACAAGTTTATCTGGCCAAGGGTTGGCGCAAAGAAGCTGCTGAGCAGGTCGAGCGTCTGATGCAGCAGAAAGATCTTCCGGAACAGATTCGTGCCGAGGTCAAATTAGTGGCGGACCAACTACAGCAAAGTTGAAATCCTCTCACATCAGCCCAAAGAGTCGGTTAGAGCCATGATACTACAGGGAACTTTCGTTAACATTGCTGCTATCATTGCCGGTTGCCTGATCGGCAGATGGGCCGGTCGCTACCTCTCTGCGCGCATGCGCCAAACCTTGATGATAGGACTCGGACTTGCGGTTTTATTGATCGGTCTGCAACTCGCCCTGCAGAGCCAACAGATTATGATCGTCATCGGCGGCCTGATCTTCGGTGGCTTGACAGGTGAGCTCATCGGCATAGAAAAACGCCTGGAAGAGTTCGGCCTACATCTGCAGAAACGCTTTTCCGGCCTGGGTAAAGTTGCCGAAGGCTTTGTTACAGCAAGCCTGCTTTATTGCGTCGGGGCCATGGCTATCATGGGTGCACTGCAAGACGGGATGGGCGGCAAGCCAACCATCCTCTATGCCAAAGCGGCCCTGGACGGCGTAGCCTCTGTCGCCCTGACCTCTACCCTCGGCATTGGTGTCATCTTTTCCATTATCCCTCTACTAATCTATCAAGGGGGGATCACCCTGGCAGCCGAGCTTGCCAAAACCATCCTGACCGAACCAGTCATAACCGAGATGAACGCTGTGGGGGGTCTGCTGATTGTCGCCATCGCCATCGACCTGATGGGAATCAAGCGTTTGCCTGTGGGCAACCTGCTGCCTGCAGTGTTTGTTGTTGTCGGTTTACTTTGGGCCTTCGGTATGGCGTGACTGACCGCAACCGCGGAGCTCACCGTCATAATACGGGAACAAGCCATCCTGACTATTGTCCAGACGTAAGAGCCTGTTGAACGTGAGGAGCACAGGATCACTGCTGAGGGGAGACGAGCATGGCAAGACAACAACAGTTACAAAAACTGAAAGACGATAGCACTTTTGACCTGATCGTCATTGGCGGCGGTGCCACCGGGTGCGGGATCGCCCTCGACGCGGCAACGCGTGGTTTGAAAGTTGCGCTGATCGAAAAGAATGACTTTGCCGAAGGAACAAGTGGTCGCAGCACCAAGCTGGTGCACGGCGGGGTTCGCTATCTGGAGATGGCGATAACAAAACTGGACCGGGTACAGTACAACCTGGTCAGAGATGGCTTACGTGAACGCGGCCTCTTGCTAAAAAACGCAGCACACTTGTCCAATCGCTTACCTCTGGTCACTCCACTCTACAAATGGCTCGATGTTCCCTACGTTTTTTTCGGTCTCAAACTTTACGACCTTCTCTCCGGAAAACAAAATATCGGCCACAGTCGCCTTTTGAGCCGCAAAGAAGCCTTACATCGCTTTCCAACCTTGAGATCTGAAGGGCTCAAAGCAGGTGTTCTCTATTACGATGGTCAATTTCACGACGCCAGAATGGCTCTCTCCCTGGCATTAACGGCCGCTCAATATGGCGCGACGGTTGCCAATCATGTTGCCGTTTCCGGGTTATGTAAAGAGGGTGAGAAAATTACCGGAGCAGAGCTGACAGATTCTTTGACCGGGGAGTCCTGGCCGTTAAAAGCCAAGGGCGTGATCAATGCCACCGGCCCATTTGTCGATCAGATCAGGAGAATGGACAATCCGCATGCAGCCAAAATTATTTCGGCCAGTACCGGGATTCACATCGTCCTCGACAAACGTTTTGCTCCGCCCGACACCGGTCTGATGATTCCAGAAACTGAAGATGGCCGGGTATTATTTGTCCTCCCCTGGGAAGGCCATGCCTTGGTCGGCACGACAGATGAGCCGGCAGAAGTGACCGATCACCCCCAGCCTCTTGAAGCAGAAATTGACTACCTGTTGCGTCACGTTACCCATTACTTTAATCTGAAGGTCAATAAATCAGATATCAAGGCAGTCTGGTCAGGGTTGAGACCGCTGGTTTCTGATCCCAATGCCGTTGATACAGCCAAGTTAGCCCGCGATCATGTGATTGAAGACAGTGCCAGTGGCTTACTGACCATTGCCGGGGGCAAGTGGACCACCTACCGGAAAAGGGCGCTCGACACCGTGGATCATGCGTTAAAGCAGTTCAGCCTGTCGGCACCGAAGCCGACCTGCCAGACTGAACAGCTACCGATTATCGGCAGTGCCAACTATAATGAGAAAGGCGATCTTGAGCTGAGCAAAAAATTTGACTTTACCGCAGACGTTGCTTCCTACCTGAATCGAACCTACGGTGATCAGGCCGAACAGGTTGCAAAATTGGCTGAAGATGGGGTCGGCGTGCAACTCGTCAATAATCACCCCGTTCTGGAGGCGGAAGTCGTTTACGCCGTGCGTCATGAACTGGCCGAACGGGTTATCGATGTTCTCGCTCGGCGGACGCCGCTGGCACTTCTTGATACCAAGGCAGCGAAACAGGCGGCCCCCAGAGTACAGGAAATCATGGCAGAGGAACTGGGTTGGGATCAACAGCGCTGTGACGATGAAATGCTCTTGACGGAGAAGAGGCTCTTTGAGGCACTTTAAGTCATTCCCCTGAGAGTTCGTTGACTCGTCCCTGGTCGGCGCTATCAGTCTTTACCACGCCCGGCTGAGCTACCGGCAACGTAACGATAAAACGCGCGCCCTGTTCGCCATTTATGACCTCTATGCCGCCGTGATGATGAGCAATAATCCGGTGACAGATCGAGAGTCCGAGCCCGGTACCCTTGGCAAAAGTCGAGAAGAAGGGGTTGAAAATATTCCGCATGATATCCGGACCGATACCTCCGCCAGTATCTTCAATCTCGACGACCACCGCCCTGTCCCCGAGTAACGACCCGACCCGGGTTCTGACGGTCAAGACTCCGCCGTCACTCATGACTTGGCGTGCATTGATCATCAGATTATGAAAAACCTGGCGCAGCTGACGATAGTCGCCGAGTATCTCTGGCAAAGGTGTTTGTAGCTCTCTGACGATTTCGATATTCTGACGTTGGCAGTGCTCGTGTTCGAGTTCAAAAGCTTCCTGCAGGACGTTTTTAATAGTGCATTCCTCCAGGCAGACAAGTTGTTTTTTACTGAATGACAGAATATTACTGAGCATCTCTTCCATGCGCCTGACTTCCCGGGCGATGATGCCGGAATATTCATTTGCTTTCGGATCCATGAGCTCCTGTTTTGCCAAACGCTGCGCAAATCCGCCGATAGAAACCAAAGGGTTACGCAACTCGTGGGCAACTTGAGCAGCCATCTCCCCAAGGACCGCCATCTTTTCCCCGTGGATCAACTGTTCCTGTATATCCTGCAGGTTATCATGTGCCATTTCCAGCCGCTTCACCAGGCTGGCATTGCCCAAGGCCAATCCGGCCTGGCTGGCAAAAAGTTCCAGAAAGCGTTTGCGCGAAGGCGAAATTTCCTTATTGCTGAAGGGGTTATCAACGAGCAGAACACCCATGATCAGGTCCCGCCCAATCAGTGGAGCACAGGCATAGGGGCCAAGCTCTAGTTCTTCCGAGAGTTGCCGCCCGCCAGATGGCTCTGCACCAGGATTCGGCACCAGAACCACCTTTTCCTCCAGAAAAGCCTTGGCAAGAGCGTTATCATTTCCATCAATAGACAGACGTTGCTTAATGACTTTCTGGTTAAAAGGAGCTAACCGCTGCATCTCGCGGGCCTGCTCGTCGAGATGCAGGAGTTCCCAGGCCAGACGATTCTCTCCTGCGGGCAGAACCAGAGAGGCCATATCAAGGGATATTCCTAACATCCCTTGCAGCATACCTGCGCGTTTATTGACGGTGAAAAGCGTTGCTCTTTCAAAGCCGCCAGCTTCAACACCGGTGGCGGCAGAGAGAGTCAGGTGAGCGAGTTCATCCAGGTTAAGAGTACTATGCAAGGCGCGTGACATCTGATAAAGCAACGAGGCTTCCTGGTGGGCAACTTCCTGCTTCTTTTCGGCAATCACGCGACGTTGTAATTCCTGATTCAACTCTTCATATGACTGGCCGACATCCCTGAAAAGCGTGACGAAAGGAGAGCGAAGAGTCCCTTCGATCAAAGCGAAGTAAACCAGCACAGCACTACCCAGCTTTAAGTAATGGCCAAGAAAATTCATAAAGACATAAGCATCCGCGTAGAGCGTGAGCAACAGTTCTGACAATGCACTCAGAATTATAGCAAGAAGCAACAAAGCGAGGATGTGTTGACTCAAATATTGTTTACGAAGCCAGATTAATAGTGCAGCGAGACAGAGCAGACCGATAATGAAGTATTCACCATAGATTTTAAATGCAGTCAGCCCCCCCCCCTCGACAAGACAGGCCGGGAAAATCCCAAGTGGCCAAACCAGGGCCGATATCCCTGCTCCGCTGAGCAAGAACCCGAACACCCATTCCTTGGCCGTGAAGTGGACTTTGTTCCCCAGACTGAGGATCGCGCAGAGGAAAGCAAAGGCACCAAGCGTTCGGGCGATCAACCATAACTGAGTGGCCATCTCAGCGGTGGTTGCAGGTGGCGCCTGCATGCCTTTATAGATCAGCATCAGCAGCAGATCAACTGAGCCGGCGGCAAAGAAACCAACGGTCAGAATCACAAAAAACTGGCTGCGAATCAGATTTCTGGTATTCCAACCAAGCAGGAAAGCTGCCGTTAACAAGACAATACTGGATATTTCTATCAGCGTATGAATCAGCAGGTAGTTCAAACGGCTCAGCAGAAAAAGCAAAAGGCCGACCGGCAGAAAGACTGCCAGCCCGGCCTTCAGTGATAAGCGGGGAAGTATTGAGGAAAAGTCAATCAGAGAGAGGCTCAGTGTCGATGCCTCCGTCTCTTTTAAATTTTCAGATTGTTCGTCCGGCATGACCTCCTCCTGTCTGCCGGTGAAGACCGAATCAACTAACCGATTTTTTCCTGACGCTCCTGTTCGGTCTTGCACTCGATACACAAGGTAGTTACTGGCCGTGCCTTCAAACGCGCTTCGCTAATCTTGTCACCACAATCTTCGCACTCACCGAAATCACCAGACTCAATACGCTCAAGTGCTTCACGAATCTTGGAAATCAATTTGCGTTCACGATCACGGATACGCAACTCGAAATTGCGATCGGATTCAAGCGACGCCCGGTCAGTCGGATCCGGGAAGTTGTTCGTTTCATCAGTCATGTCAGAGACCGTTTTATCGGCCTCGCGCAGCAACTGATCCATCTGCTCTTGAAGAAGATGACGAAATTCGTCCAACTTAGCTTTTTTCATAAGAAACTCCTCAGATATAGACTGGCACAAACTAAATTAAATTAACCAACAAGTCAACCTAAATGCCAGCACCTAAATGCCAGTAAATACCAGTTCAGGCCTTGAACTGAGCGAGCAAAACATAGACCAGAGCCATCACAGCAAACCACGCAGTAAATATATCCGCCTGCCTGATGGGCGGCTTCTTCACCAATTGTTGTGTCTCCTCAGTCACCGTCCCTTCGGGAACCACGGCGACCAGCCCTTCCACTAAGGTGGGGAAATCCCCGTAAGCGTTGGAAATAATAAGAAAATCATCGTCACCAGCGGCAATTGTCATAAAAACTCGACTGCGCACCTGTACTGTTTCCAGACTGGTGACATCAGCAAAACGCACCACACGTTGGCGAAAAAGACGAAAGGCCGTGATCCCATGCTGGTCGATAACCAGGCGGCGAAAAGCACACTCGGTAAAGAGCACAACCTGCGGAAGGATCAAGCAGGCCAGGATGATGAGCTTGGCAGTCGGCTGACCTTGAACGATACAGACGACCAGGAGAGAGATCGTCAAGGCAATCACCAGCCCCATCGGCACGACTAAAGACCGGCGAATAACGAATGTGTTTATCGGGTTCACTTGGCGAGCTCCCCGGGATTGATGAAGTGGCCACTGCGACCACCCCTTTTTTCTACCAGGCGAACGTTGTCGATCGTCATGGTTTTGTCGACGGCCTTGCACATATCATAGATGGTCAAGCCAGCAACAGAGACGGCCGTCAAGGCCTCCATCTCCACACCGGTCTGGCCGCTGACCTTAACTGTCGCTTCGATTTCAACGCTGGCATTATCAAGGTCAGGTGAGAACTCTACGGTAACGCTATTGATCAGCAGAGGGTGACAGAGAGGAATCAGCTCCGAGGTTTTCTTGGCCGCCATGATCCCGGCCAGTCGCGCGACACCGAACACGTCGCCCTTTTCCAGCCGCTTATCAAGAATGCGCGTGAGGGTCTCCGCTTGCATCTTCACAACTCCCCGAGCCACAGCGACCCGGCGGGTCTTTTCCTTATCACCAACATCCACCATGATCGCTTTGCCCTCATCATCAAAATGAGTCAGATCAGTCATTGTTTGCCCCTCATCCCACGCTTAAACATCAGTTACCAGAGTGCCCATCCAGAGAGTCTGGACAGGTGCAGTTTTCGTTTCTGATTTGGAAACCAGCAATTTTTCGCAAGGTCAAGGAAATCAAGCATTTGAGCGGATGCGTAGTACTTTACGCCGCACAATCAAATACGCAGATTGACGCCGAGATTGCGGAAAAGGGCGGTTTCCAGACAGAAACTAGCTAAAAAGATATTCCATTGCCTCGGCGGCACTACGCACCCCGATCAACTTCATACCTTTAGGTTCATCAAGGCTTTTCAGGTTACCCGCCGGCAACAGGCAGCAATTAAAACCGAGCCGGGCGGCTTCATTAACCCGCATCTCCGGGCGGGAGACAGCACGGACTTCTCCGGTCAATCCGACCTCACCAAAAATCACGGTACGTTCATCGATCGGCCGGTTGAGATGACTGGAGGCCAGCGCGGCAATCACACCAAGATCCACCGCCGGTTCGGCAAGCCTTATACCACCGGCAACATTAACGAAAATGTCCTGAGCCGAGAGAGAGTAACCAACCTTTTTCTCCAGTACAGCGACCAATAGTGAAACGCGATTGGAATCGATACCCATCGCCGTACGGCGAGGATTACCATGGGCTGTCCCGGAAACCAGCGCCTGGAGTTCCACTAAAATCGGCCTGGTACCTTCAATCGCTGGCACGACAATACTACCAGCAGCATCTTCCGGCCGTTCAGCAAGAAAGAGTTCCGAAGGGTTGGTCACTTCACACAGTCCAGCGTCCTTCATCTCAAAGACGCCGATTTCATTGGTTGAACCAAAGCGGTTCTTGACCGCACGCAGAATCCGGTAAGGGTGTCCGGCATCACCTTCGAAATAAAGCACCGTGTCAACCATATGTTCAAGCATGCGTGGTCCGGCGATCGAACCATCTTTGGTGACATGGCCAACGATGAAAGTCGGTATGTCTTCCCCTTTGGCGAGATGCATAAGACGCGCGGCGCACTCGCGCACCTGACTGACACTGCCCGGTGCCGATTCCAGAGCTGCGGTAAAAATTGTTTGTATGGAATCGATTATAAGGAAAGCAGGTTTCAACTCTTTGACTCGTTCAAGAGCTCCTTCAAGAGAAGTTTCTGCCAACAGGTACAGATCCTCGGCGACAACACCGAGGCGTCCGGCTCGCAGTTTGACCTGGCGAGTCGATTCCTCCGCAGTGACATACAATACGGGACCAGCGCTAGTCCATCTCCCGGCGGCCTGCAACAGCAGAGTCGATTTGCCAATGCCGGGGTCACCACCAATCAAGGTGAAGGAGCCTGGGACCACGCCACCACCAAGCACGCGATCAAATTCAGCGATACCACAGTGCAGGCGATCTTCATCGGTTGCCGAGACTTCCGCCAACCGCACCGGGCTACTCTCAGAACGCAGCGGGACAATCCGTCCGCCTTTTTTGGCAACGGTCACGCTCTCTTCGACCAGAGAATTCCACTGGCCACAGTCGGAACATTTGCCGAGCCACTTGGGGCTTTGCATGCCGCACTGCTGACAGCTGTAAATTGTTTTCTGCTTCAAGGAAACCCTCATCATTTAATTAAGGCTGTTATTCTAGGCTGCCCGGTTATTGGTGTCAACGAGTGTTGGTATTGCTTTGGGGGCCTCAACCATTGACTTGCACTACAATAGCGAGAAAGCCTACAATAAGCTGTTGCCTACAGGGAGAAACTTTGAGTAAAACATCGCTGAAATACGGCTCAAAAACTTTGTCGATAGACTTGCAGGCGCAGGTCCTTGCCGCCAATGCACCGGACATACTACCAGATCCAAAAGAGGAAATTGATCGCGCGCTAGCCAACCCGATTGCCTCACCGACTCTTGCAGGAATCGTCGCACCGGGTGAGCGTGTCGTCATCATCACCTCGGACATCACCCGCTATACCGGCAGCGAAATCTATCTGCCACTCCTGATTGCAGAATTGAACCGCTGCGGCATTCCCGATCACGCTATGGAAATCGTCATCGCCCTCGGCATCCACCGCAAACAGACCGCGGAAGAACATCAGAAAATTCTCGGGCCCCTTTATGGCCGAATCACCGTCCACGATCACGAGTGCGACGATCCAGAGCAACTGGTTGACCTCGGGCAAACCTCGTCCGGATTGCCTGTCCAAATCAACCGACGTGTCATGGCTGCGGATCGCATCATAGTCACCGGCACCATCGGCCTGCATTATTTTGCCGGTTTCGGCGGCGGCCGAAAAAGTCTGGTTCCCGGCGTTGCCAGCCGCACCACCTGCATGGCGACCCACTTTGCCATCTTTAATCCGCCGGAGCAGGGTGGCCGTAATGCAAAAGCCTGCACGGGCAATCTGGATGGCAACCCAGTGCATGTGGCAATTCTCGAAGCCGCAAAGAGAATCAAGCCGGACTTTGTACTGAACACCGTACTAACGGCTGACAAACAGATCGTCCAGGTCTTCTGCGGCGAACTGGAACAAGCCCATCTGGCTGGTTGCGAAGTGGCACAGAAGCTGTACACTGCGCCCTTAAAGCAGCGGGCCGATCTGGCTATCGTTTCTTGCGGCGGACACCCCAAGGACATCAACTTCATCCAGGCACACAAGGCCCTCGATTATGGCGTGCAGGCCGTTCGTCAGGGCGGAACAGTCATCCTGCTGGCAGCCTGCCCGGACGGTTTCGGCAATGCTACTTTTTTCGACTGGTTTAATTACGAGGATCTGAATATTTTCGAAAAGGCCCTGCGTGATCGTTACGAAATCAACGGCCAGACCGCCTGGTCGACTCTGAGCAAGGCACGGGCCTGGCGTGTTATTCTGATCAGTGGATTCAATAGCGAGCAAACCGAAAAGATGGGGATGGAAAAAGCCAATGATCTTGACGACGCCTTGCAGATGGCTTACAAACAGCTTCCGGAAAATCCGAACATTGTGATCATTCCCGATGGCGGTACTCTTTTGCCAGTCATAAAAGCTGCGACCAAGACCTGAACAAAAACGAGCCGCCAAGACACCAAGGCACAAAGAGCTCTATTGATTTTTCCGGGCACTTCTTGGTGACTTCGTGTCTTGGTGGCGAACAAAACTCTTCTTTTGGATTATAGAACCGTAACCGATAAAGGCGAGAAGCATGCTTTCTGACCAGATTATAAACGAACTGCAAGCCATTGTCGGCAACGCGAATATTTCGACAGAAAAAGCCGACCGGATCTGCTATTCCTACGATGCCACCCAACAGAGTTTTCTCCCTGAAGTGGTCTTGCATCCCGGCTCAGCGGAAGAGATCAGTCGTGTCATGAAGTTGGCTAATCGTGAACTCATCCCGGTTTTCCCCCGAGGTGCTGGCAGCGGTTTTACCGGCGGCTCTCTACCAACCAAAGGCGGCATCGTGCTCTGCACGGAGCGCCTGGACAAGATTCTGGAAATTGATGAGGAGAACCTGATAGCGACCGTAGAACCGGGCGTGATCACCGGGCAGTTCCAAAAAGCAGTGGAAAAAGTCGGACTTTTCTACCCTCCAGATCCAGCTTCGCTGAAATTTTCGACGCTCGGTGGCAATGTTGCCGAATGCGCAGGTGGTCCTCGTTGCGTCAAGTACGGAGTCACCAAGGACTTCATCATCGGCCTCGAGGTTGTCACCCCGACCGGTGACATCATCACCACCGGTGGTCCGACCATGAAAGGTGTGGTCGGCTATGACCTGACCAAGCTACTCTGCGGCTCAGAAGGAACGCTCGGGGTTATCACCCGTATTATTATTAAACTGCTGCCACTACCGGAAGCGAAGAAGACCATGCTGGTCCTGTTCAGTTCGATTGACGGCGCCGCACAAGCGGTCTCGGCAATCATCCGTGACAAAATCATCCCGACGACTCTCGAATTCATGGACGGCCGCACGCTCGACTGTGTCCGTCAGGGCACCGGCCTTGTGGTTCCTGACGAAGCTCGGGCCGTTTTGATCATCGAAGTTGACGGGGATCGCGAGTTTCTCGACAAACAGGTCAACAGGATCGCCGAGCTCATCAAACCCCTCGGCGTGGTTGAGACTCGGATTGCCACCACGCCAGAAGAGAGTGAAGCTCTCTGGCAGATTCGCCGCTCGGTTTCAGCGTCCCTGCGCAAGGTCAACCCGGATAAATTCAACGAGGACATCTGCGTGCCACGCAGCAAGGTTCCGGAAATGATCCGCAAGGTTGACGCGATTGCCGATAAGTATCAAATACCGATTGTTAACTTCGGCCACGCCGGAGATGGCAACATTCATGTCAATATCATGGTCAACAAGAAGGTTTCCGGAGACATTCTCAAAGCTGAGGGGGCCATCCAGGAAGTTTTTAAGGCCGCCCTTGAGTTGGGCGGGACCATGAGCGGCGAGCACGGTGTCGGCATTGCCAAGGCCCCTTACATCCCCCTGGAAATAACCCCGGCGGCAGCTCTATACATGAAGGCAATCAAGAGAGCCCTCGACCCCAACAACATCCTTAACCCAGGCAAGATTTTCTTCGATGAGGAAAATCCGATAGAGTACGACGACTAGCAGCCCCCAGGCCCAAGTCCCCAGAGACTGATTTAAAATGGCAAAGTTAAAAAAACTTGAAGATTATCGCGAAGAGATCGAACAGTGCGTCAAGTGTGGCGCCTGCCGTGCCCACTGCCCGGTGTTTGATGTCGAAAAACGTGAAGGCCGGGTTGCCCGAGGGAAAATAGCCTTAGCTCACTCGATCCTTGAAGGTGAGGTTGGTCTCGAGCCCAAGGTGCTGGAAGACTTGAGCCAGTGCCTGCTCTGCGGCAGTTGCTGTGATCAGTGCCCAAACAAAGTCCCTACAGAAGACATTGTTGCTGCTGCCAGACGCCGGATTGCCGAGCAGAAAGGGCTCTCAATGTTCGGCAAGGGCGTCGCTGCCGTTCTGGGACGACCTAAACTGATGAACCTGCTGGCCAAATCAGGTGGCACCCTCTCGTCTCTGCTTTTTAAGACGCTTCCAGAAAACAGCGGCCTGCGTCTGCGCTTCCCGGCACCTTATCTTGAACAGGATCGCACCCTGCCCCCTGTAACCGCCAAACCGTTCCGCGAAAGAGTCCCGGAAGTCATTCACGGTGAACCGCACCAACCAACCGTGCTTTTTTTCACCGGCTGTGGCATCAACTACCTCTATCCGGCGGTTGGCGAGGCTTTTCTCAAAGCGCTGAAATTTCTTGGTGTAACGGTCATCATTCCCAAGGATCAGGCTTGTTGCGGTCTGCCGGCAGTCAGTTCCGGAGCAACGAAAACCGTTGAGAAGCTGGCCGAGCAGAACCTCTCTGCTCTCAGCCGTCACAAAGTGGATCACATTGTCACAGCCTGCGCCTCTTGCAATGCCGGTCTCGGTAAGATATATGCGGAAATGGGTGAGGAATTCAGCGAGCTCTCGACAAAAACCATGGACATCTTCGTCTTTCTCGCTAACCACGGACTTCCGGAAAAACTGGCGGCTCTGCCCAAAGCCGCAGATCGCATCAAGGTCACCTACCACGACCCTTGTCACCTGCGCACCCAAGGCATTACCCAAGAGCCGCGCCAGATTCTCAAGGCTCTGCCACAAGTAGAATTCATTGAAATGCCGGATGCAGGAACTTGCTGTGGCCTGGGCGGCACCTATTCAGTCTACCACTATGAAAACAGCAAACGCATCGGCGCGAAAAAGGCTGCGAACATTACAACGAGCGGAGCTGAACTGGTGGCAACTGACTGCCCGGGTTGTATCATGCAACTTCAGGACAGTATTAATCACGCTGATGGGGGGCAACGCTCGGTCCATATTCTCGAGCTGCTGGCTGACGCTCTGCCTGACCTGCCCTGACGAAGAGAATTTCACTTACCAGATTACAGTCGTAGCTCAACGTGTTAGAGTTACGCAGTTTAGACAAAAACCCAGGCATCTAAACCTTTTCCTGAGGAGGAGATAACTATGCAGAGATTAGCCGTACTGATCGTGACCATCTTGTTTCTGAGCGCCACTGTTGTTCTGGCTGTTCCGGCCAAAAAGACCATTGAATTCACCAAGAGCCCTATGGGGGTTGTAACGTTCGACGGCACATTGCACAAAGAAGCTGGCAACAAGTGCAAGGATTGTCATAACACGGAGATGTTTCCTAAAATGAAGCAGGGAACGGTAACGATCACCATGGACGAAATCTACGCAGGAAACCTTTGCGGAGTCTGCCACAATGGTGACCGCGCTTTTGACGCTAAAAGCAACTGTGCACGCTGTCATGTAAAGAAGTAATGCGCGATTAAGACAAAAGCGCATGGCACAAAGTGTGAAAGAGATAAGGCCCGCCGGGATATCCCGCGGGCCTTATACTCTTTGAATCAGCTCTCTCCAGTCCCCGGCAACCAGCCGCCCGACCCTCTTCTCGTCAACCACCAATACCGTGCATGCGTCGATTTGGTGTCGCAAAGTCTTTGCTGTTGATCTGATGTTTTTCCGGCTTGGCACAAGCAGCATCCAACAGCAACTGTTCCAGGGCAGAGTCATCACCCCCGTTACGCAGAACCGCCTTGAGATCAGTCTCTTCGTTATCAAAGAGACAGCCTCGAACCCGGCCATCAGCCATCACCCGCAGGCGGTTGCAATCGCCACAGAAATGCCCGGAAACCGATGGAATCAGCCCGATCCGCCCCTTGGCATTGGGCAGGCGATACATATGAGCCGGGCCGGAGGCAGCCTGATACGGCAGGGCTTCCAACTCGCCGAGACTCTGCAGACGTGTCTCAACGGCCACCATAGACAAACCATCCCTGGAAGCGTAGTCCAGATCAGAACTGATCGGCATGAATTCAATGAAGCGAACATCCCAGGGATGTTCCAGAGTCAGTCGGGCGAAATCAACGATTTCGTCGTCGTTAAAATCTGCAAAGGGGATGATATTGAGTTTTATCGGCAGCATGCCAGCTTTCTCTGCTGCTGCAATTCCAGCTAAAACCTTCTCAAGGCCATCACGTCGGGTCAATTCCTTAAAGCGATCAGGGCGAAGTGTGTCCAGACTGACATTAACGCGCGATAGTCCAGCAGCTTTGAGATCTTCAGCCATTTCGCCCAGGAGCAGGCCATTGGTAGTCAGAGTTATCTCTGGTTTTTCCGGCAGTGCCGCCAGTTGATCAATGAAGCTGACGATGCCACGGCGCACCAGCGGTTCGCCACCGGTGACACGAATCTTGCGAATTCCCAGACGACAGGCAGCAGCAACAACCCGCAGCATTTCCTCGTAACGCAGCACATCGCTGTGTGCGAGTTCTGCCACACCTGCTTCAGGCATGCAGTAACGACAACGCAGGTTGCAGCGATCAGTTACTGACAGGCGCAAATATTCGATTGTTCGTCCGAATTGATCTTGCACGAAAATTCCTTGGCCAGCTTGTTTCTTATCCAACCAGACTAACACTGGGGAGCTGGACCTTTCAACTTGGACGGGTTTTATTAATCACAGTTTCTGCTTTGGCAGGTACTGCTCAAAAGCCTTTTTGTCGACACAACAGCGGTAAGCTTCATCGCCATTGATGATCTTGGCTTTGAGCATATCCATAATGTGCTGATCCATTAACTGCATACCATCACCCTTCGACGTCTGCATGATCGACGGCACCTGGAAGGTCTTACCCTCGCGAATCAGGTTGGCGACAGCAGCATTACAGACGAGTATTTCCAAGGCCGCAGCGCGACCTTTGCCGTCAGCGGTACGCAGCAATTGCTGGCAGATAACCCCTTTGAGACTCTCACCGAGCATGGTTCGTATCTGTTCCTGACCATCCTTGGGGAACGCATCGATGATGCGGTCGATAGTTTTCGGCGCCGAGTTGGTATGCAGTGTTCCAAAAACCAGGTGCCCAGTCTCAGCAGCAGTCATGGCCATGGCGATGGTTTCAAGGTCGCGCATCTCACCGACCAGAATGACATCGGGATCTTCGCGCAAAGCGGCACGCAGAGAATTCGTAAAAGAGAGTGAATGCTGGCCGATCTGACGCTGGTTGATGAGTGACATCTGGTTTTCATGGATAAACTCGAGAGGGTCTTCGAGGGTCAGAATATGCTCGCGACGGGTCTTGTTGATCAAGTCGATCATCGCCGCCAAAGTTGTCGACTTACCGCTGCCAGTCGGTCCGGTCACCAGCACCAGCCCTTTTTTCAACCGGGTCATCTTGCGAATACCTTCCGGAAGGCCAAGTTGGTCTGCAGTTAAAATTTTGCTGGGAATAATCCGGAACACACCGGCGATACCACGGTGTGTTTCCATCAAATTGCCACGGAAACGCGCGACTCCTTCCAGCGAATAAGCAAAGTCGATGTCAAGTTTTTCATCGAATTCTGCCCGTTGTTCCTGGCTCAGAATCTCATACAGTAGCCCACGGGCCTGCTGATCATTCAGAGGAGGATAATTAAGCTTCTCCATTTCACCATGCAGACGGAAGAGTGGCGGCGCACCAGTCGAAATATGCAGGTCACTTGCACCTTGTTGCTTCATCATTTTGAACAGCGAATCAATCTTAGCCATGGTCTCTCCCGGTGGTTCCGGATCGCGGGTATTAATCCCCAGTAAATCGCCGCTCATTCTGGCAGATGGTCCTTTTCTTTGTCAAGTTGAATGCCTTCTGCTGCAAAGTGGATTCGAGCTTGATATCAAGGTATCATCATGGTATCAACCTTCGGTTTAAACAGCCGACGAGAAACACGGAGAAACTATTATGAGTAAAGCTCTGGGACTCCTTTCAGGAGGACTTGACAGCAGCCTGGCAGCACTCTGTCTTAAACGTCAGGGAATCGAAGTGACTGCGGTTGCCTTCGTTACACCGTTTTTTGGTGGCAGTAAGGCTGAACGCATGGCCCGCCAGCTGGACATCCCCCTGATTATCGAGGATATCAGCAAGATTCATCTGGATATGGTTAAGAGCCCGCGTTACGGTTATGGCAAGAACATGAACCCCTGCATCGACTGCCACGCCATGATGTTTCGGCTGGCTGGTGAGATCATGTCTGAGCGAGGTTTTGATTTTCTCTTTTCCGGCGAAGTTCTTGGTCAGCGACCGATGAGCCAGAACTCCGAAGCACTACGTTCTGTGGCCAACTACTCCGGACACCCGGATCGGATACTCCGGCCGATGAGCGCCAAAATCCTGCCGATCACGCTGATGGAGGAGCAAGGCCTGGTCGACCGTGAGCAGCTGCTTGACATCCAGGGCCGCTCTCGCCGACCCCAGGAAGCACTTGCCAAGGAGTGGAATCTGACGGACTACCCTTCATCGGGAGGTGGTTGCCTTCTGACTGAAATTCACTTTTCCGCCCGTTTACGCGACCTCTTCGTTCACCAGCCAGACTGCACGGTTAATGATGTCGAACTGCTTAAGATTGGTCGTCAGTTTCGCCTTTCCGAGCAGTCCAAGCTAACCCTTGGCAGACACCAAAAAGATAACGACTCTATTCGGAACGCCGCAGACTCTCCTTACATCATTTTACACACTCCGGGGGTCTCGGGACCGTTAGGGCTCGTTTCTGGACAGCCTTCCGAGGAAGACCTGCAAATCGCAGGCGCGATCCTGGCCTCTTACGGCAAGGCTAAGGATCAGGAGCATGTCGAAGTTCTGGCAGAGACATCGGCAGGCGAACAGTGCTTCACCGTTGTGCCCATGCCAAGAAGTGACTCTAAGGAAATGGCTGTTTGAAATGCTGATGGCTGGAGACAAGGCCAGGCACTTCACGCCGAAAGGCACCTTGCGGAGCCGGTCCTAACAAAAAGAGCTCCCCGGTTTCCCGGAGAGCTCTTTTTGTTTTCGTGAACGGTGTCTCGTCAGCGATCTGGCGTTACATCATACCGCCCATGCCGCCCATGCCGCCCATACCGCCCATACCGCCCATATCAGGCATGCCACCTCCGCCTTCATTCTTGGAAGGTTTGTCGGCGATGCAAGCCTCAGTGGTCAACATCAGGCCAGCGACGGAAGCAGCGTTCTGCAGAGCATAGCGAACCACTTTGGTCGGGTCGATGATGCCAGCTTTGACCAGGTCGCAGTACTCGTCAGTCGATGCATTGAAGCCGTAAGCACCTTTGTTCTTCCTGACTTCGTTAACCACGATCGAGCCTTCCTGACCAGCGTTGGCAGCAATCTGGCGCAGAGGCTCTTCGAGAGCACGCTTGACGATATTCACGCCGAACTTCTGCTCACCAGTGACTTCAACTTTAGCAACTGCCTCAATAGCACGGATCAGAGCCACACCGCCTCCAGGGACGATACCCTCTTCGATAGCAGCACGGGTTGCGTGCAGAGCGTCTTCGACGCGGGCTTTCTTCTCTTTCATTTCGGTTTCGGTAGCAGCGCCGACTTTGACAACAGCAACGCCGCCGACCAGCTTGGCAAGACGCTCCTGGAGTTTCTCTTTGTCGTAGTCACTGCTGGTCTCTTCGATCTGGGCACGGATCATCTTGACGCGACCAGCGATATCCGCCTCGGAACCAGCGCCGTCGATAATCGTGGTGTTGTCTTTGGTGATGACGATGCGCTTGGCACTACCAAGTACTTCTAAAGTTGCGGTTTCCAGCTTGAGGCCAACTTCCTCAGAGATCACGCGAGCACCGGTGAGAACAGCGATATCTTCGAGCATCGCTTTGCGACGATCACCAAAACCGGGAGCCTTGACGGCCGCAATGTTCAGGGTGCCACGCAGCTTGTTGACCACCAGAGTGGCCAGCGCTTCGCCATCGACGTCTTCAGAGATGATGAGCAGTGGGCGACCTTGTTTGGCAACCGGCTCGAGAATCGGCAGCAGGTCGCGCATGTTGCTGATCTTCTTTTCGTGGACCAGGATCAGAGCATCCTCCAGGATTGTTTCCATACGCTCTGCATCGGTGACGAAGTAAGGGGAGAGGTAGCCACGATCAAACTGCATACCTTCAACCGTTTCAAGAGAGGTTTCCATCGACTTGGCTTCCTCAACGGTGATAACACCTTCCTTGCCGACCTTCTCCATCGCTTCAGCGATGATGTTGCCGATAGTCTCATCAGAGTTGGCAGAGATGATACCGACCTGGGCAATCTCTTTGTGGTCTTTAACCGGCTTGGAGAGTTTCTGCAGAGATGCGACAGCGGCGACAACAGCCTTGTCGATACCGCGCTTGATTTCCATCGGGTTGTGACCAGCGGAGACCAGCTTGACGCCCTCGCGGTAAATGGCCTGAGCCAGAACCGTCGCGGTGGTGGTGCCGTCGCCAGCAACATCAGAGGTCTTGGAAGCAACTTCCTTAACCAGCTGAGCGCCCATGTTCTCGAAGTTCCCTTCGAGTTCGATCTCTTTGGCAACAGTAACGCCGTCTTTGGTGATCAGCGGAGCACCATAACTCTTAGCGATAACAACATTGCGACCCTTGGGTCCGAGGGTTACTTTTACTGCGTTGGCAAGGGCGTTGACCCCTTCCAGAATTGCTGCACGAGCTTCCTGCCCGAATCTAATATCTTTACCTGCCATGACTATTTATCCTCCGTAATCGGTATTGGGTAATGTGTTTTATTCGACGACGCCGAGGATGTCATCCTCACGCATCATCAAGAATTCTTTGCCGTCCAGCTTGACTTCGGTGCCGGAATATTTACCAAACAGCACTTTGTCACCTACTTTAACATCAAGCGGCAGCACCTTGCCGTCTTCAGTTACCTTGCCCTTGCCAATAGCAATGACGTTGCCCTGTTGAGGCTTTTCTT
Organism: Deltaproteobacteria bacterium; assembly: GCA_024636155.1. GTDB lineage: Bacteria > Desulfobacterota > Desulfuromonadia > Desulfuromonadales > BM103 > M0040. The sequence continues at coordinate 14,550 of JAGXHM010000043.1, read as the reverse complement.
TGGCGGAATCGGGGATGATGATACCGGAGGCTGTCGTGGTCTCCTCCTCGAGACGTTCTACGATGATCCGGTCATGCAAAGGTCTGATGTTCATAACTGTACTCTCCTTCCTTAAAAAGATCTGGGGTATAAGTTCTCTTGTTTGTCCTGAGATCCGTGTCTGGATAATCAAGTTAGCACTCGCAACCAGAGAGTGCTAAAAGCAGGCCTAAATATAATCAGCCTACTGAGATTGTCAAGGGCTTTCCGGAAAAAGTTACAGAATAAAGGGAATTGTTTGAAGCGAGGTCTTCGGCTTTTGATTGATCTGTTCAAGTCGAGGCAGAAATCAGTTTTGCAGTGCCTTGAGCAGTTCATCAGCGAGGGTCGTAGCAATGTCATCAGCCAGCTTGGCACGCTCAACACCGATGCTGGAACGATCATGGTCAAAAAAGCTCTTGACCGGGTACTCAAAGCCAAAGGCCGGTTCAAGCTGGTTGGGGCGATGATAGATCAGCCTGGCCTTGCTGCGCAGGTCTGTCGAGCAGCAACCGGAATCCTCGACGTAGGCATAAATTTCACCAGTCACATATTTACGGATCGCCAGCCATTCAGGAGAAACCCATTGTAAGCCTTCCTTGAGAATAACAAACTGCAAACCAAGAGTTTCACCATCTCGAATCAACGTGTCAATAAACTGGTCAAACACGCGGGCATTAACCTCATCGGGAACCATGACAGCAACAAAAGGCACGACGTAAACAATTCCAGGTTCCGGCTCTGGCTCCGGCAGGAGATTCGGCAGGCGGGACGGCTCGACTCTCTTAAGTGGCTCTGGTAAGGAAGCGAGCAAAAGTTCATCTTCAACAGCTGTTGTGCGCCGCGTAATACGCCCCGGACGAACAACCGGGACACCCGAAGGGCGTAATTCCTGAGGGATATTCGGCTGGGCAACAACTGCAGCAACCTTATCTTCTGCAAGCATTGCAGCGAACTCTTCATCGGACCACACCTCTGTTGCTTGATCAATGATGAGAGATACTGCTTCCGTCGACTCGTAAGCAGGTATGACGTCTGCAAACGTTGATACTTCTTTGACGATTTCCTGCTCTTTCTCTTCGGCGACTTCTTTGCTGACAACGAGTTCGGATTCGATCTCCGGTTCAGCTGGAGAGACGACCTCACCCTGCGGCATTGGTGGCACGACAACGATCGTTGGCTCCTCAAGAGTCGGACGTGGAGCGACATCAACCAACTCGGCCACAGGCACCGGTAGGTCTGGTTCGACAATGGCAGTCAATTCGGCGGGAGGAATCGGAGCATCGATAGCAGGCAACGGTGGCACGACAACGATCGTTGGCTCCTCAAGAGTCGGACGTGGGGCGACATCAACCAACTCGGCCACAGGCACCGGTAGCTCCGGTTCGACAATGGCAGTCAATTCGGCGGGAGGAATCGGGGCATCGATAGCAGGCAACGGCGGCACTTCCAATAGCGGCGGCTCTAACTGTTGCGTCATAACATCAGGGACTTTAATTGCTTCAATCGTAGCTGGCAAAAATGGCTCAGCAGGGATTGTCGAAAATTCAGGCAAAAGCTGAATAACATCAGGCACCTCAGACACCGGCAGCATTGCGACTGGCTGGGCAACTTCCGGAAGTTCCGGCAACTCTTTATCGGCAACTTCTGGCGGAGCGACAGGTTCAACCGGATCAGTATATTTCACAATCGACGGTACCAGTTCCGCGACCGGCTCTTCTACGGACTCAAACGGCGGTTTTTCGGCTACGATAACAGGTTCAGGCTCCTGATCGACGACAGGTGGCGGAACAAAGAGACCCGCCGGGGGAAGAACTTCACTGATTTTAAACGCAGTCATGAGTGACTGGCCATTCTCTGTTTGCGCCATATTGAGAAGAGCGCCTTGTAGCCGGGCCTGGATCTCTTCGTTCTGACCACGCCGCATGACAACCAGCGCTGCCGACTCCAGCCCTGGTTTATCGGTGCGTAAGAGTTTTGCCACGGGTAGATAATCTCTACCAAGCTTTGTTTCAGCAATGTCAGGGGACAATACTGCCAGATCAACCATACGGTAACGCATGAACCATTCAGTAAAAGCCTCGATGCTCGTAAACTCACGCACCGTGACCGAGACGGGCAAGACCTGCTGGAGATAGGTAGCTAACTGCTCGGCTTGTAGCGAGGTCCGCATCAGGCCTCGCGGGTCAGGGAAAACACCGAGAACCATTTTTTTTGTAGGCGACTCATCACTCGGCAGGATGTCACGGAAAGCACTTTCTTCTTGCGGAGCCCATGCTCGACCTGGACTCAGGGGAGGGACATGTTGCAATTCAATTTTGGAAACAATCTCCTCATCAATGGATGTTGGCCCCGATTCAAGAGGAAGAGGACTTTCCTCCAAACTTTGCCTGGCTTGCGGAGCAAGCGTTTCGACAGCATCCCGGAACGCAAAGCCGGGCTCACGCACAAGAGAGTTAATGCGTTGCGGTAAATCACCAGCAACGCCTTGGCGAGCAACCAGAGTGAATTTGCCTCGTTTGTCGAAGGGTTCAATCTGCAGGAATCTGCCGGGATTCGCCTTAACTTCTTTTGTGGAAAGCAAGGCCAGATCGACCATGGCGAAACGATCAAGCCAGTTAACCAGAGTCGCAGAATCAGCCAGTTCCTTGACAACAACCTCCTCATGAAGTCTCTCAGCAAGCAGACTGGCCAGAGAAACAGCCTGCACTGAAGTGACTTCACCGACAGCCTCATCTGGTCCAATGACCACACCAAGCGTGAGACGTGCTTCAACCGGACGGGAAACCAGCAGGCAGAGCAGGAACAAAATTATGCTAATAAAGTGTTTGCGCATGACAGGTGCCAGCATCCTAATCACTCTTAACTTGACTGTCAATATTGTTACTCAGGTGGCTCCCGATTCTTGACAAATCAAGGCCTTCCGGGGAACCCGGAAGGCCTTGATTCAGAAGCATAACCGTCGGCTCAAACACCAAAGCACCACTGCATGAGAGGCAAGAGTTCACTGAAAAAATTGACAAAAACAGCAATGCCTTGACTACAAGCCGTTTCTCTTTTCAATCCTTAAGGTTTTTGGCTATAATTTTTTCACCGATGGCTGATTTTACAACTTCCCTGAGAACAGTGATGACTCGCTTGTCATAAACACCGTCTCCTGACTCGATGATCTTCAGGCTTTCATCGATCGAGCGTGCTCCCCGGTACGCACGAGGCTGGACCATGGCACAGAAGCTGTTAACGACCGCAAGCACACGGGCCGGCAGCGCTATTTCATCTTCCTTCAACCCTTTTGGATAACCCTGACCATCCAGAGTCTCATTCATCTGGTATACAGCAGCAAAAACAGGCAGTCCAAAATCAATATCTTCAAGGACCTTTGCAGCGTGTTCGACATGTTGCGCCATCTCCTCCTTTTCCTCTGCCGTGAGAACTTCTGCTTTAAAGAGCAGCTCTCGATCAACAAAAAGTTTGCCAACCTGTGAGAGATTAGCCGCCGTTTCGACCGTTGAGATATCCAAATCACTAGCACCCATGGCCTTGGCAACTTCAGCACCCAACTTGCCCATCAAGCGCGAGTGACCGGCCAGGTAGGGGTCAGTCAGTTCAATCGCTCGGACCAGAGCCTCAACAGTTTTTGCCGTTGCCTGCTCCTGACGCCTCTGCACCTCAACAATCTCGGTCACGTCACGAATCACCGAGACCATCCCGGAAGGCTTACCCTCGGCATCTTTCAGTGCGGCTTTCGATATCTGCAGATGATGCGGCTCAGACTGGAGATAAACCTGTTCGTTAAAGGTCAGTGGCTCACCGCTAGTCAAAACCTGCTGATCTGAATGCTCAAGACGCCGCGCTGTATCATATCCAAACACCGCTTCGTTATCCAATCCGACCATTTCTTCGGGACTTCTACCAACCGCACCGGCAAATGCGGGGTTAACATAGCGGTAACGGCCCTGAAGATCCGTCAGGACAATATAGTCAGAGATTGTATTGTTGATCCGATCAAGCAACTGCCGCTGCTTTTCAATTTCCTCGGCCAGTTGTTCGAAGTGCTTGGAGATCTTACGCTCCTGTTGGCCGACAAAGGTCGCCCAAAATGCGCCAAAGGCCGCGGCAAAAACGAGCACCGTAAGCACGGCGATACTCATCAAGGCCTTTTGCTGGCCTCTCAGTTGCTCACGTGAAATATCATAATCGGCCTCAACAATGACCCACCAATCCGGGCCAATCACCGGGACACCGACAGAATAGACCTTGGTCTCTCCCGTCAGAGAAGACCTGATGGCAAACGGCAACTGACCATCCTCTGTCAGGTTAGGCGGCGTATTGATTTGCTGCAGCTGTCCGGGCAACCAGGGCACAACTTCCTGATAACCGTCGCTGGCCTTCTGTAGCAGACGCGTCCGCTCCCCTTTTTCCATCAACCGGCTATTGCTCAAGCTCTTCAAACGCTCGTCTACCACTTTCGTTAACAACAGTACAGCAACGGGGACTTGTTCCAGACCACTTGCTTCAGGCGGGAATATCGGCAGAAACGCCTCCATCATCAATCCCTGTTCAGAATAACGTAGCGGGCCGAATCGCGGTTGCTGTAGCTGTAAAGTCTGTTTGACCATTTCCATCTGGTCAATTCGCAGTGGGGTTGTCGTTGCGTCGGTAGCGATAAAAACCGTACCGTTACGATTCACAACCCGCCCCCCCGCGTAACCGGAGATGCGGGTAAATTCAAGCAACAAACTCTGCATCATCGGCAACTGCGCCGAGAGCTGGGCAACATCGTTATTGCCACCTTCCTGGCCGGGAAGCGGCCCGGAAACCAGCAAAGAGACGTCATCCTCAATCAGATGAACCTCAGCAGCATAGAGTTTGTAAAGTTCTGAGTTGATCACCCGGTTAGCCTGCTCGATAGCTGTCTCGATCAGAACGTTCATGACTTGCACCTGCGATGCAGCCATCAGGTCAAGACGTTTTTGCAGGTTGGCTTCATACTCCGTCTCTCGCCCCTTAAGCCCCCAGGCAACCCAGGCAATAGCAGCAATCGCAACCGCAACAATAATAGCGAGACCTATCCAGAATGTTTTTTTGCGCGACCCGGGCTGGAAAACTTCCAGAATTGACGGATCAGTGATCGTCAGTTTCATATCCTTGGCCTGCATGATTCAGTCTCTCCTTCTTCTCAAGCAAGGGGCTTAACGTAACGCACCCGCCGTCACGTGAGCCCAGCGATAAAACTCGTTTACAGAATATTGCGGCACATAGTGCTCATACATCAAATGCGAGAGCACCAGATCGGATACATTATCGAGAACATATGACTCATCCTCCAGCTTAACAGCCAAGATCGCGTGGGAGATGTTTCGAATATTATCTTTAAGCAGCACAATGCGCATGTCATCAACAGGAAATCCGAGTTTACGTAAAGCGTAGTACTTAGTGATGCTGTAATCTTCACAGTCACCGGACAATTTGAGGAACTCGCCGGGGGTTGCCCAGTAGTCACTGACACCGTAAATGTCTATATCAAGTCCGTACGGCCAGCGATTGAAATAACTGTTGACCGCCTTGAGCTGCGCCATGCCGGAAAGTGCCAAACCCTGTCTGATGATTTTCTGCCAACTGAGCGCGGCCGCTGAGCAGGACTCTTTGCTCGCGTCGCAGGCATATAAAGTCTCTGTCTGAGCCTCCGCAGAATTCATCACCCGTGTCCAGTTCGGCAAAGCCTTCAGGGTGCTTCGAAATTCATGACTGCGGAACAAGCCCTTACCTGGAGGAATTGCTGACGCGAGCTCGTTGTCGGTAGCTTTAGCGGAAGCTTTGGAGCCACAACCCCAGAGTCCAAACAGAAGGCTTATACCAAGAATGCATAAGAGGTAACGTAGTCTCAACATCTTTTACCCCGGCTAGCGTTCCCGCATGGCGTTCTGTTTGGCACGCAAAATTGGTTTCAGAAGATAGGCCAGAACAGACTTCTTGCCGGTAAGGATATCGATACTGGCTGTCATACCCGGAATAATTGGCAATTCCTCGCTACGATAGGTAATGGCGTTCTTCTTCGTCCTCAATTTAACCTTGAAAAAACTTTCGCCCTTATCATCCTCAATGGTATCAGCACTAATAGCTTCTACAACACCTTCCAAACCACCGAAGATTGAGAAATCGTAGGCCGTAATCTTGACCATAGCCTTCTGCCCTGGGTGGAGAAATGCGATATCCGCCGGGCGAATACGTGCTTCAATCAACAAGGTGTCGTCAAGCGGTACGATTTCGAGAATCGATTCGCCGGGACGCACCACACCACCAAGCGTATTGAGATTGATCTGCTTTATCGTGCCACGCACCGGCGAACGCACATCGGTCCGGGTAACGCGGTCTTCACCGGCGGACATGATTTCCTGCAAGGACTTTAACTCTCCACGATGACTGTTCTTCTCGTCTAAAGCCTGAGCCTTGACTTCTGCGCGCCGTTGCTCAATGCGGCGACTGGCCTCGTTGGCAGCTTGACGAATCCGCGGGATCGCCAGACGCAAAGCATCGATATCTCCCTGTAGAGATGAGATGTCACGTTCGACCGACAGATATTCGACACGCGGATAAATGCCCTGGTCAAGCAACGGTTTGGCAATATCACGCTGTTGCTTGGCAAGCACAAGACTACGCTCCAGCTGCTCCTTGCGGCTCTGCATTTCAGTAATTTCCTGTTGTCTCTGGCTATGCTGAGACTGCAAAACATTGAGCTCCGCCTGCAACTGCTGCCGGTGCGCCTGGAAAATCGATTTCTGGTCTTTAAGAATCTGTGGATCCGCCTCTTTGAATTGATCAGAGAAGACAATTTCAGATCTATCCTCAATTTCCGCATTCAAACGCACAATGGCGGCTTCAAGTTCCGCAGCTTTGGTAAAAGCATCACGATACTGACTTGCCGCCATAGCATTATCAATACGGATCAGGATGTCCCCTTTATTGACAATCTGGTTCTCCTGAACCGTGATTTCCTGCAGGATGCCACCTTCGAGGTTTTGAATCATCTGGACCTTTTGCGAAGGGATTACCTGCCCCAGACCACGGGTCACCTCATCCAGCACAGTAAAATGTGCCCAGAGGACAAAGGTTATCAGCAAAAGGCCAATCACCAGAGTGAGAACAAATGCGATCGAACTGCCTTTGCGATGAATGGCCGCATCAACTTCGCTCATAAAAAGCAGGTCTTCTTCCTCGCCGAAAGCGTTCAGCAGACCCCGCTTTTCCCTGTGCTCAAATGCGTTTTTTAGCTCTTTGTTTTCTGACATAATTTAGGTATCTCTATCGTTTCGAAGCGCCAACCTGGCCTCCTTTCAGTGCCTTCAAGACTTCCGCCTTGGGCCCATCGGCAACAACCTTGCCAGCGTCCATAACGACCACACGATCCACCAATTGCAAAAGGCTGGTGCGATGCGTGAAGAGCAGCAGGGTTTTATCTCCCATGGAATTCATCAACCTCTGTCGCAGAATGGCTTCGGCGTTGTTATCCATGGCACTGGTCGGCTCATCAAATACCAGAATTTCAGGATCAAGGAGCAGCGCCCTGGCAATTGTGACCGCCTGACGTTGACCACCGGAAAGGTTCAAGCCACGCTCACCAACCTGCCAGTCGAACCCGGCAGGATGGCCTTTGACAAAGTCTGTCACCCCGGCCAGATTCGCCGCGCTCAGAATGGCCGGGCCGTCAACATAAGGGGCACCAAAAGCTATATTGTCACGGATACTTCCATAGAAAAGGTAGTTGTCCTGGCTGACGTAGCCGATATGACTTCTCAGGTCGGCCACATGCAACTGACGAAGATCAATGCCGTCCAGTTTGACAGATCCTTTCTGGGGCTCGTAAAGGCTCAAGCAGAGGCGGCCTAAAGTGCTTTTCCCCGAACCAGTCCGGCCAAGGATGGCGACCTTTTCCCCGGCATTGATCTTCAGAGTGACACCGTTCAATGCAGGTGTTTGGCTGTTTGGATACTGAAAATGGACATCCTCAAAACTGATTGAAGGCTGCAGATTCTGAGCCTGGATGAACTCGCGACCGACAGGCCGTTCATTCGGTTGGCGCATGAGAAGATCGAGTGCTTTCAGTGCCATGCGTGACTGTTGCAAACGCGTCAACATGGCGGCCACTGCACCGAGCGGCGCCATCGCCCGACCGACCAGGATATTGCAGGCAATCAAACCGCCTAAAGTCAGTTCGCCTTCAGAAATCAGGTAAACCCCGCCAATGATAATCGCCACGCTCACGAGTTGCGCCGACCATTGCGAAAAAGAGATAGAAAAGTTGGAAAGCGCGCGCGCCCTGCTTGTCGATTTGGAATTCAACCCGACCACTTCTTCCCAGCGCTTCTGAATCTGTCCTTCGGCCATGCTGGTCTTGATTGTTTCTATGCCAGTAATAGCCTCAACCAGCAAAGCATTTTTCTGGGCTCCTTCACGAAAGCTTTTCTCAATAATCCGTTGAAATGGTATCTGCAAGAAATAACCGACCAGCACCACAACAGGGACTGCCACAAGAGGCGCATAAGCCAGCGGACCGGCGATATATGAGATTAGTCCGATAAAAAGGAAGATGAAGGGCATATCCACCAGAGCCATCAGGGTGGTGGAGCTGAAGAACTCCCGCAGAGATTCGAATTCACGCAGGTTGTTCGCCAGGGTTCCGGCTGACTCTGGCTTGTGGTCAAGGCGCATCGCCGTCATCTGCTGCATTAATTTGCTGGCGATAATAACATCGGCATTTTTACCAGCGACATCAGCAAAATATCCGCGCAGGTTACGCAACAGGAAATCGAAGAGGTAGGCGATAAAAACCCCAAGTGCGAGAGCCCAGAGAGTATCAAAGGCGTTGTTCGGCACCACCCGGTCGTAGACGTTCATGATAAACAGCGGGCTGGCCAGAGCCAGGATATTGACCATCACCGTTGCCAGAAGAACGTGCTTATAGATCGGGAAGAACTTGAAAATAGTTCCCCAGAACCACTCCCGAGTATCAACTAATCGGAGTTCACTGGCCCGTTGATCCAGTTTCCCTTCCGGGTGAACCAACAAAACGTAGCCAGAATACTGTTCCTGAAGCCGTTCGACCGGAAAGCGCTTTCCTGTTCCGCCACCTTGGGGAAAGACGACTTCGGCATGATTGTCCTGCAAGCGGACCAGGACGCAGGCCTGATCGTTCTGCAACACCAGAATGCAGGGCATGATTAACGAAGAGATGTTGCCGAGGTGTGGTTTATGAAAGGTGCGAACCATCAGACCAGCCTGCTCTGCAGCCCGAAGACAGACAGCCAGAGGTGGCCTTTCACGGCCCTGTGGCATGCCAGCTTTAAGAGCAACGGTAGAAACTGGTCGCCCCAGCAAACCGGCGACAAGAGAGAGGCAACCCAGCACCGGAGGCTCATAATCAACGAGTCCCGGCGAAACAAAGTCGCTGGAACGGCGCCTTGGTTTTGGCTTTTGAGCAGGCTTTTGAGCAGCTTCCTGACGGGTGTTTTCCCCCTCGTCAGATTCCGGCCGTACCTTAGTTTGACTATTTTCTTCTGGCATGGTCCCTCGGCAGGGCCGAAAAGGTGAATCCATAATTGCTTGGATTCCCCCATCACCCTCGACATAACACGACAGTTTAAAAGCAATAATTCAAGCCAGTTACAATCTGTATTATAGCACTAATTCCGTTGAATGCGATGTCCCACCCGCATTCTTTTTAATATTAGCCATTTACCCCTGAGGCAGGAAGTAAAAAAATTAAATGTATCGACTTGGCAAGAACTGAATCTTTGGTATACCTAAATACGCTGAAAGTTTAACAGTGCGTAATATTAGGTGTTTTTGAACGTAATCCGTTGCAACATGGACGCACCAACTGGGGAGGCAAAAAAAATGATGACGAAAAAATTGTTTACGAGGGGACTGCTCCTAAGCATGGTCCTGCTGTTTGCCGTGCTTTCTGGTACCAACGCGCTGGCCCAGGACAACAAGGTGAGCTTGTCAGACACCGTATCTACAGCCCTTGAGTACAGCCCACAGCTGCAGGTACTGCAAGCCAATCAGGAAGCCATCGGCTTTGAACGCGATCGCGCCTACGGCCGCTACTATCCGCAGGTTGATGTCGCCTTCGGTTATGGCATCGAAGCCCATAGCGACACGATTACGCGGGGAAATGGCAATGAACACAACTTCTATGATCGTCTGGAAGGTTCAATCCGCCTCTCTCAACTGCTCTACGATGGCAAGGAAACGAGAAGCCTGGTAGAGATCGAAGAAGCCAAACTGGTTTCTGCGGGCTACCGGACTTTCGATAATGCCGAGGCGATTGCTCTCGATGCCATCATCGCCCACATGGAAGTATACCGTCAGCGTGAGTTGGTTGGTCTGGCAGAGATGAACGTCAATGATCACCTCGAAATTTCCAACAAGCTGAAAGAGCGTCAAGAAGGCGGTGCCGGAAGCATTGCTGATGTTGACCAGACTCAAACTCGTCTGGCCCGTGCCAATGGCACGCTGGCTCAAACCACGGCCGCTCTCAGAAGCGCCGAAGCGAACTACCAGCGCGTGGTTGGAAAACTGGCCGGTGATGTTGAATTTTTCAATGTCCCGCCCGGCATCACTCCCAAGTCGCTGGACGAAGCCATCATGCTGACAGTAGAAAACAATCCCAAAACTCTGGCCCTCGACGCCAACGTTGAAGAGGCTAACCGCAGGGTCGAACTGAGCAAATCAAACTTCCTGCCAAAAGTTCATGCGGAGCTGAGCTCCAGCTACCTGGATCAAGCAGACAGCTCTGAAACCTACGAGCACAACAACCAGGGCATGGTGCGTGTACGCTGGAATATTTTCAACGGCCACTCCGATGTTGCCGACCGCAAGGCTGCCATGGCGCGCAAGGTGCAGGCAGCATCGGTTCGGAACAATCAGCTGGACATGGTCATAGAAGAAACCCGGGCCACCTGGGCGGAGCTGGATGCCGCCCGTAAACAGGTGGTCTTTTTCGGGGACGCTTTGGGCTATAGCCAGAAAACCCACGACTCTTATCAGAAGCAGTTCAACGTCGGACAACGAACCCTGCTTGACCTGCTCGATGCCCGCAACGAAAAGTTCCAGTCCGCCGGCCTGATGATAACCGCCAGAACTAACGAAGTGATTGCGACCGAGCGGCTGCTGGCCCTGACCGGCAGACTGAATGCCAGCCTGCAGATTGACGAGCAACTCTACACAACAGCCAAGGACTGAGCCAAAAGGCCGTGTCAGCTTAGGCTGATTTAGTTTCAAGATGACTTAACAACAAGAAAGGTCACCTCGCATATGAGGTGGCCTTTCTTGGTTAGACCATAAAAAAGTGTTTTCGAGCTGGATATGAGCATTTTTTTTTGCAAGGTCAAGGAAATCAAGGGGGGGTACGCGGAGGCGTAGATGGTACGTCGCACAAGCAACACCGCAGATTGACGCAGAGATTGCGGAGAAGAGCCGTTTCCGGACAGAAACTTTGGAAGATTCAGTGAAGTTTCTGATTTGGAAACGAGCAATTTTTCGCAAGGCCAAGGAAACCAAGGGATGATGCGGAGGCGTACATCGGTACGCAGCACAAATCAGCCCGAAGGTTGACGCCGGGATTGCGGAAAAGGGCCGTTTCCGGACAGAAACTAGACGAGGCCGCGTTTTTGGGCGTAGAGCGTCAAATCGACCCGATTATTGATCCCGATCTTACGGTAGATATTGTGGACATGAATCTTGATCGTCCCCTCACTCACAATCAGCTTTTCGGCAATTTGATTATTACTTAAGCCCGTGGCAACACAACGCATGACCTCAGTCTCCCGGGGAGTAAGGATTGTAGCAAGACGCCGCATCCCAGCTTCGCGATGCAGCATCTTTTCAAATGCAGCCCCGATTGACTCCTTCTCCATCCAAAGACCACCTGCCGCTACTTTTTGCAGGCACTGCAGCAGCAAGTGAGAGGGCATATCCTTTAACACGACACCCTTAACTCCAAAACGGAGAGCGTCAATCGTCTGGTTCTCATCCAATGCCCCGGTCAAGATAATGATCTTAATGTCCAGGGTACTGTTTTTCAGTTCGTTAATCAGTTCCAGGCCGTTGCGATCTGGCAAATTGACATCGATAAGCAGTAGCTCCGGTTCATGCCGCAAGACTTCCTGCATTGCCTGAGACGCAGTCGAGCAACTGGCAACAAGCTCAAAGTTTGGCTCCGATTGTAACAGCTGAGCCAATCCGAGGAGTGACAGGGGGTGGGGGTCAGCAGCAACCAACTTAAGGGTCATAATCACTCCAGACGATAATGAAACTGGATACTTGACGACCAAGTTTACCTTAATTTTAAAAAATTGTCAGTATGCCCCCAGAAAACTCTCTGAAAAAGACCCGCCTGTCACCTTTGTCTGAGTCTGAGCAAAACAGTGCAAGCTCACATTTTCCCTGCCTTTTTACGCAAAAATACAACCAAAGTTATACGGTACTCCCCCTAACGATAAATTGTTCGAAATTGGTGGTCGTTTAGAATAGAGACACTATAAGGAGAAAACCATGAACCATACGGATGAAAAAAGGGCTTCGCAGCGTATCCAGGTTGAAGTTCCCGTTTACATTGGAAACGAAAAAGCCACCACGCGCGATGTCAGTTGGGCCGGAATTTATTTCCTGACTGATCAGTCCTTTACCGAAGGTGGGGATTTAAGTTTTGCACTAGACCTTAGTTACGCACTGCCGGGAAAGCCGATCAAGCTCGACTGTCAGGGCGAAGTTATTCGCATAGAGCAGCTCGGCGATAAATTCGGCATTGCTGCAAAGATAAACAATTTTCAGTACCTCCACTAAACTAACTGAACTAACTGAACTAAAGAGACAGAACCCGCAGGATCCAAGGGAGACAAGACCATGGCAAACGAAGAAACCACGAATACGCAAACCGAAGCAATAGCAGCCAACACTGTCGTCGTACCGGTACTTGAGCCAGGGCAGAATTTGACTGTCACTTTGGAAGCAGATCAAGTGCCACAAATCAACTTTGATCCAGGCACGGAAAGCACCCAGGAATTTGTGGGAACTGATCTCGTTTTCACATTAGATAATGGTGCGGTTCTGACTTTCGCGGATTTTGCTGCAGATATCAATGATGGTGAGGTCACCTCAATCATGTTGGCAGATGGCAGCATGATCCCAATTGAAGCATTGATCGCTGCCTGGAATCTCGAGGTTCCTGAGACGGCAGCTGGTTCAGCACCACAGAGTGGTGGTGGCAGTACATATGTTGATGACATGGGCGACGCCTTGGGTGGTATCGACAAGCTTGGCGTTCAGGATCCGGATCCCTTTGGCGCGGCAACGTTGTTGGTGCCGGAGGGTGGAGAAGCGGCGATTCCAGAAGTTAATATAGCTCCTAATGTTGAAGGCACAGGCGGCACCGTTTACGAGTCTGGGCTTGAAAATGGCTCCGGCACGGAACCGAACTCCACAGTCGTAGGAGGAACAATCACGATTGGTGATCCGAATGCCATTGACGATATCGTCAGTCTGTCCATTGACGGCAACGTGATGAATATTGGCCCAGGAGAGTTCAGTTCTCTTGCTGACATGGTCGGTGAATCATTTACGTTAGACAACGGCACCCTGGTTCTTACCAGCTATGATGGCAATGGGACCTTTACTTACGAATACACGTTGACTTCACCGGCCTTTGATGTTGATGGGGATGTGGAGGCAGACAGTTTCGAAGTCATTGCCTCCGATGGCGAATTTGATGTCAGCGCAATCATCGACATCGTTATTGAAGACGATGTACCGAGCATTGGCTTGGCGGACGCAGACACACCAACTCTGACCGTGGACGAATCGGCTCTGACTACCGATGCCACACAAGACTTCTCCGGCCTGTTCACCGCGGCAATCCCTGGTGCAGATGGTGCCGACGGTCCCGTCGCCTACACTCTGGACATCAGCGCTGAAGGCGCAGACTCCGGCGTAGTTGACACAGCCACGGGCAACGCGGTCTACTTGTTCAACAACCTTGGGATTGTGGAAGGACGTGAGGGCACTGACGCAACGGATGCGGCAACAGGCGAGATCGTCTTTACCGTAACAGTTGCTGCCGACGGTAATGTCACTCTCGACCAGCAGCGTGCGGTGGTCCATGACAACGTCAACGATCCTGACGAAAGCACCGAACCGACAACCCTCTCCGCAGCCAACATGGTCACTCTTACCGCCACCATCACGGATGGCGACGGCGACAGCGATAGCGCGACCGTCAATATTGGTAGCACTCTGGCCTTTGAAGATGATGGCCCGAGTATTGGCTTTGCAGACGTCGAAACACCAGCCCTGGTCGTAGATGAGACCGTTCTTGGGACGGATGCCACACAAGACTTCTCCGGCTTGTTCACCGGCGCAAGCTACGGTGCGGACGGTGCGGGTTCAACCACCTACGCTCTGGGTATCAGCGCCGAAGATGCCAACTCCGGCATCGTCGACACCGCTACGGGCGAAGACGTCCTGCTGACCATG
>JAGXHM010000042.1 GCA_024636155.1 Deltaproteobacteria bacterium | reverse complement strand
CCTTTAACCTTTAACCTTTAACCTTTAACCTTTAACCTTTAACCTTTAACCTTTAACCTTTAACCTTTAACCTTTAACCTTTAACCTTTAACCATAATCCAATGTCTCTCATCGAACTTAAAAAAGTTTCCAAAGTCTACCGTCTGGGCAGCCAAAAGATCCCGGCCCTGACTGACTTATCGCTCAGCTTCAATGAAGGTGAATTTGCCGTTCTTGCAGGGCCGTCAGGAAGCGGCAAGACAACGGCGCTGAACCTGATCGGCTGTCTGGATCGTCCAACAACGGGCCAGGTGATTGTCAGCGACCTCGACCTTGGCACAGCAAGCTCCCGGCTGCTTGCTGATTTCCGCCTGCAGCATATCGGTTTTATCTTCCAATCGTACAACCTGATTCCGGTTCTAACCGCGGCAGAGAATGCAGAGTTCACCCTGATGCTACAGAAAGTTCCGAAACGACTCCGCCGCGAAAGAGTGGGTAAACTCTTTGCCGAGCTCGGCATCGACGGTCTGGAGGATCGACGCCCTTCCGACCTCTCGGGAGGGCAACAACAGCGCGTCGCCATCGCCAGAGCTATGGCTGCTGACCCTCATGTTATCCTGGCGGACGAACCAACCGCCAACCTCGATTCCCATACCGCCGAAGAGCTTCTGAGTCTTATGCGCCGACTTAATCAGGAGAAAGGCACAACCTTTATCTTCAGCTCCCATGACGACAGAGTTATTTCCCAGGCAAGACGGGTGATACGACTCGAAGACGGGCATCTCTCTGAGGACACCATCATCACCCCATGAATAAGCTGAACTCGAAAACATTTTTCTCTCTTGGCGCGACACTATTGCTTTTGGCGACCCTGTTCACCTCGGTCTCTTTGGCGAGTTCCTCATTACCGCAGTGGAGCGGTTCCATCAAGTCTCTCAACCTTTACGGCGATGGAGCAGCTGCCGAGCTCTTCCCCGCCTACAAACTCTCCAACAATCGAGCACGCCTTAACATGGATTGGCAACCCTCTCAAGGCTGGTGGCTTGAAACCGCCCTCGATCACCAGTATCTCTGGAGCGACCAGTCAGATAACTTTCCCTTGCCATCCAAAGATTACAATCGCTATCTGGATATGGATAAAGTCTGGCAGCACGGCGATCATGGCGTCAGCCGTTTGCAGGTCGACCGCCTGAACCTGCAATGGCGCAATGGTGTTGTGGACACGACCCTCGGTCGACAAGCCATCGGTTTCGGACGGATCCTCATTTATTCTCCGCTTGATGTCATCGCTCCTTTCGCTCCGGACGCAATAGACAGAGAGGTTCGCAGCGGTGTCGATGCCTTGCATACCATCTTCAACTACGGACTCGACGGACAACTCGGTGCGGTTGCCGTCTGGGGCGAAGAAGCGCGTTACGACTCTTTCCTGGCCACCTGGTCTGATAATCGCATGGGTTTGGACATGCTGATGATCGGTGGCCAATTGCGCGGTCACACGATGTTCGGCGCTGGCTTGGCTGGCAGCCTCGGCACTCTTGGATTGAAAGTTGAGTTCAGTCTTCACAAAGGCAGAGATGTCGGGAAAGTGGGTGGCGACCTGCATGATTCCTATGCTCTTGCCGCCATTGAAAGCTGGTACCGTTTTGACAATGGCATCTCTTTGATTGCCCAGTATCTCTATAACGGACCCGGCGTCGACGATCCGCAAGATTACCCCACAGTCCTCGGCTCAGCACCTCTGCAAGAAGGTCTCACCCAGCTGCTCGGCCAGCACTACCTGATCGCAGCCCCATCCTACGAGCTCCACCCACTGGCAACCGTGCAGGGTCTACTGATTTACAATCTTGAGGACCACTCGGCACTGATCCGGCCAACACTCGATCTCAGCCTCGCCGACAATCTTTCACTACAGCTCTTCTGGAGCTGGAACACCGGTCAGAAACCAAAGGTTATTTCATCTCTCCTGCCGGTAGAACCTCGCAGTGAATTTGGCATCCGCGGGGACAGTGGCGGACTCTTTTTCAAGTGGTTTTTCTGATTTTTACAACTTTCATAGCATAAATTTATGCAAGACCGTTGCAGGCAGGCAAACACCTGTTATGATTCCCTAAACAGGATGTTAGAATGAATTAAAGCAGGAATTTATCCATAGGGAGGAGGTCAGCATATGAAGTGTTTGAGAGTTGGTTTATTGGCAACCTTGGTTACAGCACTGTGTATGGCAGGGATGGCACAAGCCGAGCAACGTGAGGGAGCATTCAGCCTTTCACCGATGGTCGGCTACCACGTTTTTGAAGGCGATCAGCACACAGAGGACAACGTAGCCTATGGGTTGTCTCTCGGCTACAACGTAAGTAAACGATGGGCAGCTGAACTTGAAGCCCGCTATACTCCAACTGAAACAGAGTTTCAGAGCGAAGACATTGACGCATGGTCAGTTGGCATAAACGCTCTTTATCACTTCAACCCCGATGGACTGCTCGTACCTTACATCTCAGCTGGTTTCGGTATCATGTTTTTCGACAATGACGGTTACGATGACGATGGCGACTACATGATGAACTGGGGCATAGGCACCAAGTATTTTGTAAGCGACGACACCGCCCTGCGCCTGGATCTGCGTCATGTCCTCGACTTACATTCCGACCGGCCGTGGGATCACGGTGGCGGTGATGAATTAGACAATAACTTCATTGCAACAGCTGGTCTTTACTGGCAATTCGGTGGGCCGGCCCTACCTCCACCACCTCCACTCGACAGCGATGGCGATGGCATCCCGGACCTTCGTGACAAGTGTCCAGACACACCTTTAGGCGTTATGGTCGATGCGGTAGGTTGCCCGCCAGTATCCAAGCCGAAGCCGGTTCCACCGCCACCACCTGTTGTGATTCAACCTGCTCCGGCCCCTGTGACCAAGGAGGTCATCACTTTCAACTTACTATTCGGTTTCGACAAACATAATATTACCGATGAGATGATCCCGGTGCTTGAGCAGGCCAAGATCATTTTGGACGAAGATCCTGATGCAAGCTTTATGGTCATGGGTCATACCTGTTCTATCGGCACTGACGCATACAACCAGGGGTTATCTGAGCGGCGTGCAGCTTCTGTCGAAAGCTGGCTGGTCAGTAACGGCATTGCTGCAACCCGATTGAATTCTACCGGGTATGGTGAAAGCCAACCCAAGTACGACAACAGCAACGAGGAGAGCCGGAAGCTAAACCGACGGGTTGAGATTCAAACCCATGAGAATTAACGCAGTGACTTAATTGTCAAATCGCTGGATACAGAAGGGCCGACACCGTGGTGTCGGCCCTTCTTTCGTAAATCAGCACAGTCGCTTCACATAACCGAGAAAGACATTGACAAGACAGTGACCGCAGACAGGATGGCAATCAACGCCATAGTCACGATAACCTTAAGCAAAAATAATCAATTTTAATCGTTCTTGCGTTTCAGAAGGTACGCTCAGCAATCAACAGGTAGGGCGCTTCGCTACGATTAGCGGCGCAAAGGGAAAGAACCTGCCACTGCTCGCGAGAGAGACCACAGAACAGAGAATTAACCGCCCCGCTCTCTTCTTCTCCGCCCAGATGAGAGGGGTAAATGACCACAACGAGACGACCACCGGAAGTCAGCAACAATAAGGATTGTTGTAATGCCGCCAGGGTTGAGACTGGACGCGTAACCAAAGACTGGTCACCGCCCGGCAGATACCCAAGGTTTGCCATAATGACTTTGACGGGATGCTGCAACACCTTGTCTAAGGTACCGTGGCACGTTTGAATCAGGAAAATTCCAGGTTGTTCCGGGAGGATTTGATCAGCAGGCCAATTGTGTACTGCAAGATCTTTTGCACGTAGAAACTCTCTCGTCTGCTCAATAGCAGCAGATTGCAGATCAAACGCAACAACCTGCCCACCCGGGCCGACTGCATTCGCCAAAGCGAGAGTATCTCTACCTTTACCAGCAGTCAGATCAACAGCCAGATCACCGGGTTGAAGAACTTCGCAGGCCAGCTTCTGGCTCCAGGAGACGATGCTGATTAAGGAAGACATGAGACGCGGTACGAGAGATGAGGAACGCGGCAAACTAAACTTTTCATATCCAACTCACAGAGAACGGATCACGACTTCCGATTCGGGTCAACTTCATCCAAAACCAACAACTTGCGATCAATAACATCCTTATGATCAAGGCGTAGCAAGGCGGCAAGTTGTCTCGCCAAGGCATCTTCGTGTTTGTCGAGCGTACCGTCGGCGTAAATCACCCGCCAGATGCCTTCCATGACATCGAGCTTCTCTGCTCGGCTGAAATTCGCGTTGATTTCACGGGCGAACTGAAAAAGATCGAGGCTTTCCTCGCGATGTTGACGAGAGTAATCCACCAGCTCAGCAACCGCGTCGGTCGAAAGGTTAAACTTTTGAGCCAGAAGATCGTGGACGATTGTCGCCTCGACCTTCTGGTAGTGGCCGTCGCTATGAGCAACCTCCATAAGCAGAGCACAGGTAGCAACCTGAACCCGCTCGAAGCGACTTTCCTGGGCAACCTCACCCTCTCCCTGCAACAGACTCATAATGCGATTAAACATAGTCGTTTAAGTATCCTTGTGAAAGTTAATGACGCGGGCTTTCTCCAGAGTGATCAAACCACCCTGAAACATTCCTTCAATAAGAGGCAGAACAGCAGCGATCTTCTCTTCGCTATCGACCACTTCAACAATAACGGGGAGATCACTGCTCAGACGCAGGAGACGATCAGAGTGCACTTCATTTTTACCGCCATACCCCATCGCTCCCTTGATGACGGTGGCTCCGGCGATATCTTCAGCGCGAAACAATTTAACCAGAGCCTCATGGAGTGGCTGCTTCTGATATCGGTCACTCTCGCCAACAAAGATCCGCATCAGGGTCATCTCTTCCTGTTTCAACATGCTTTCCCTCACTTTCACATCTGTCGCGCCAGATAAATACCGATAAGTGCAGCTACGATACAGACGGTTACATTCAAAAGAATATTCGCGCCAGCCGCCACCATGCTGCCCTCTTCCAGGAGCCTCACCGTTTCGTAAGAGAAGGTGGAAAAGGTCGTAAAACCACCCATAAAACCAACAGTAAGGCCGAACCGCAACTCAGGACTCAACAGCGTGCTGCGTAAACTCCCCTCCATAATCAATCCAAGCAGAAGCGAGCCAATCACATTGACGGCCAGGGTGCCGTACGGCAGAGTCTTACCGGCAAGGCTATAGACCCAACCGGAGACCATGTAGCGCGCCACGCACCCCATACCGCCGAATATCCCTAAATAGAGTATTTTCACATTAACAAGTTACCTGAGGACCATTCGAGAAGAGCTGATGAAAACGGGCTAGAAACGCTTCTGATAAAAGGCGTCGAAATCAGTACCGCACGCCGGACAATGCACCTTCGCCCTTTCTTTATCAGAAGTCGCAACACATGCTGTCAAAAGCACAACCAGAGAAATAATCAGCAGGAGCCCACGAATGATAGTCATGACGATTACCCCCTAGCGAGGAGACAAGAGCTAAACTCTGAATTTATATTATGCGGGGGGCATGTCAAGCTGTCAACATTTCCAATCCCCCTCTTGCATAATGACATTCAGTTTGATATATATATCTAGCACTCTACGGGGCAGAGTGCCAAAACTTACTATTAAGGATCTTAAGATTATGAGCACTTTAAATATTCCGGTCACAACCGACACCTTTGAACACTACATGGTTCAAGTCAATCGCTTCGACCTCTTGAGCGCTACTGAAGAACATGAGCTGGCAATACGCCACCTGCGAGAGGGTGATACAGAAGCGGCTCATCGCCTGATCTGTGCCAACTTGCGCTTTGTCGTCAAGGTTGCCAACGAATACCGTGGCTACGGTCTGCGCCTGCTCGACCTCGTCCAGGAAGGCAATATCGGCCTGATGATGGCCGTCAAAAAATTTGACCCGGCGCGTGGCACGCGTTTGATCACCTATGCCGTCTGGTGGATTCGTGCCTATATTCAGAGTTACATCATGCGCAGTTGGTCACTCGTAAAGATCGGCACTACGCAAATGCAAAAAAAACTCTTCTTCAAACTGGCTCAGACTCGTAACGCCCTACGCAACCTGACCGGCTCGGAACAAATCGAGGACATTGCGCAACAACTTGATGTCAACGAGAATATTGTCGTCGAAATGAGTCAACGGATGGGCAGTCGTGACACCTCTCTTGATCTTGAGTTAACCGAGGGCGAAGGCTATACCCTGCTCAGCAACCTGGCAGACAAAAGCGACAACCAGGAAGACCTTCTCCTTGCGCATGAGGAACAACAACTCAACACAATGCGCACCTCTGCAGCGTTGGAGAAACTCAAGACCCGTGAGCGTCACATCATCGAGCAGAGGATTCTCGCCGACCCTCCCAGGACACTACAGGATCTTGCGGACGAATTCGGCATCAGTCGCGAGCGTATCCGGCAGATTGAACAGAACGCTTTGAAAAAACTGCGTACAGTGATGTCTGAACAGACGTCCTGAGAAGCTGTTAATAGAGGAAACGATTGACAAAAGGGTTGCGTTACCGTTATCTAATGCCTTCATCTTCACGTCATTCAATCTCAAGAGATCTTCACTATCAGAGGCATTCAGAATGCATAGATCATTAACATGTTTTTTCCTTTTAAGTGTCCTCCTCCTTACCGCCTGCGCACCCAAAACCGTCGTTCCCCCGGCAAAAAATGCTGGCGTTTATTTTCAGGAGGGTGAAGAGTTTTTCGAAAAGGGACTCTACCGAGACGCTATTACATCATGGGAAAAGGTCAGAGACAGCTACTTTTCGCCAGAGCTGAACACGCTTGCTGAATTAAAGATCGCTGAAGCTCACTTCCTTGGTGAAGATTACATTGAGGCAGCTGTAGCTTACGAAGCGTTTTTAAAGAATCACCCCGACCATCCGCGAGTTGCTGATGTTCTTTACCAGCTTGGCCTCTGCTATACGTATCAGATGCTGTCCACTGACCAGGACCAAACAGCAACGACCTACGCTCTCAACGCTTTCAAAACCCTACAGGAACGTTTTCCCGAAGACCGCCGCAGTGAAGAGGTACAGATTTACATTGATCGCTGCCTGAA
This sequence comes from Deltaproteobacteria bacterium, assembly GCA_024636155.1. Taxonomy (GTDB): domain Bacteria; phylum Desulfobacterota; class Desulfuromonadia; order Desulfuromonadales; family BM103; genus M0040. Next base: position 33,230 of record JAGXHM010000042.1, on the reverse strand, counting down.
TCAGTTGGCAGCCAGTGAACTCAATATCGGAAACTATTACCTGCGCACCAAGTCTTACTCAGCATCGATTAATCGGATTGAAGGGCTACTCAAGAAATATCCCAACTATTATGAGCGGGACAAGGCTTACTATTATATTGGTCAGGCCTACTTGCTGAACGGAGAAAAAGAAAAAGCGGTTGTGGCTTTCAACACACTTTTCAATGAGTACGTCGGCAGTGAGTTCATTCTCGATGCCCAGAGATTCATTGAAGAAAACTACTAATTATCTTTGAATCTGAAAGATTAAAAAGCCCATCCCCACGGATGGGCTTTTTACGTTTCAGGTCACGCAGTTGAAGGGGGAGACATGCATACAGCACACAGTTTATTTTCCCTTGACTTGCGGGATTCGCCATACTATAAAAATGTTCTATTTTGTATACGGTATACCTGATACTGGACGACACGAGGCGACGGAACTATAAAATTTTCCCGTGTCGCAGTTTAAAGAGATGAGTTAGAAAGCCTGAGAAAATCTGTATAAAAAGGAAGCGTCATCGTCGAGACAAAGGACAGCGTTTTAATTTTGATCTTTTTTTCGGCAAACCATTCTAACTTCGGGGGATTTCCCGAATAACTTCCATCATGGAGGAGAGAGCATGTCCGATTACGGTACTCTGGAAAGTCGCGTACGGTGCAAGTCACTACTAAGCAAGGTCAAAACGGCCGAAGAGTGTGTTGAATTTTTCAAGCCCGGCATGAATATCGGTTGGTCTGGCTTCACCCCGGCCGGCTATCCAAAAGCTGTGCCTATCGCGCTGGCCGATCATGTAGAGAAGAACAACCTGCAAGGCAAAACCAAATACAACCTGTTTGTCGGTGCCTCTGCTGGCGCTGAAACTGAAGACCGCTGGGCTGCGCTCGACATGCTTGACCGCCGCTGGCCCTATCAGACCGGCAAGAACATCGCCAAGGGGATTAATGAAGGCCGCATCCGTATGGGTGACAAGCACTTAGGTCACTTCGCTCAGGATCTCGGTTACGGTTTCTACACTGAAAACGGCCGCATCGACGTCGCCATCATCGAAGTCTCTGCGATTACCGAAAAGGGTGAACTGGCCCTTACCACTTCTTGCGGCCTGGTCCCCGAACTGGTTACTGTTGCCGACAAGATCATCCTTGAGGTGAATATCGGACAGCCCTCCTTTGAAGGCCTGCACGATATCCTGATGCAGAACAAGCCACCAAATCGTCAGCCCTTCCTGATCACCGCCGCTGACACGCGCATTGGCACACCCTATGTTCCGATCGATCTCAGCCGGGTCGTGGCCATTGTTGAATCGAAGCATCGTGACAAAGGTCGCGCTTTCAGTGAGATGGATGACACCTCGGAAGCGATCGCTGGTCACATTATGGAATTCTTCGCCCACGAAGTAAAACGTGGCCGTCTGCCGGAGAACCTGTTGCCGCTCCAATCAGGCGTCGGTTCCATCGCCAATGCTGTTGTCGGCGGCCTGGCCAAAGGTCCCTTTAAGAATCTCACCGTCTTCACCGAGGTTCTGCAAGACACCATGCTCGACTTCTTTGACTCAGGAAAACTCGACTTCGCTTCGGCCTGTTCCCTGTCTCTCTCCGAAACCGAGGGTTTCCCGCGTTTCTTCGACAACTGGGACAAGTACGCTGACAAGATCCTGATGCGTCCGATCTCCATCTCCAACGCTCCGGAACCGATCCGCCGCCTTGGCGTTATCGCCATGAACACCCCGGTTGAGTTCGACATGTACGCCCACGCCAACTCCACTCTGGTTGGTGGTACCCGAATGATCAACGGTCTCGGCGGTTCCGGCGACTTCCTGCGCAACGGCTACCTGAAGATCATGCACGCACCTTCGACCCGTCCGTCGAAGACCGATCCGCGCGGGATCACCTGCGTTGTTCCCAAGGCACCGCATATCGACCACACCGAGCATGACCTCGACGTTCTGGTCACCGAGCAGGGGCTGGCCGACTGCCGTGGTCTGGCACCAAAAGATCGCGCCCAACTGATTATCGACAAGTGCGTCCATCCTGAGTACAAACCGATCATCCAGGAGTATCTTGATATCGCCTCAAGAGAGTGCCTGGCAAAGGGCATTGGTCATGAGCCACAACTCTTTGATCGTTGCTTCAAGATGCAACTGAACCTGGCTAAAAATGGCACCATGAAGATCAAAAACTGGGACATCAAAGTCGATCTTTGCGAATAGAGATCAATTGTTCCAAAAGTAGTATTAAAGCCCTGCCGGGAAACCGGTGGGGCTTTTTTTATTCGTCGTTAGCAAACCATTCTTGATAACACCCCGCCACAGTTAGACTCAAGTCATCACCAGCCACAACGATAGATAAACAACCAATATAGTAATGCTTGGCATAACTACTGCATTTATGTTACACAATCAAAGTTTAGTACTCATTTAGCTAACTAAAAAAGGAGGAAGAATAACCCTTTATTTTATTTAAAATTAGCTACCTGGACTATAGGCTTTTAGTGCTTCTCCGATAATAGCAAAGCCGGGGCAACCTGGTGACGCAGAGCCAAGGGGCCGAAATTAAAGTGTTGTTTCGGTCAGCCTAGCCACCGAAGAGAAGGTGTAAACCATTTGACGATTGGATTCTTCTCTCATAAAAGGTGTTGACACCCGGCTTCGGTATAACTGAAGCCGGGTGTTTTGTTTCCGATTTGGGTGACCAAATTTGGCAACGTCGTGGTTTATTTGCATAGCCAGAGACAATTTTTCACCAATTTAAGTGTAGTGAAAAAAGAAAAGCAGGATAATTTTCATGATTTGTCTAATCAGACAGAAAATTTCATTTTTATTTTCAGCCCGTATCCGACACCTTTCCGTGTCCTTTCTCGTTGTATTCCTTTGCCTGCTGGCAAAGATGCTTTTCTTCCCAATGGTCGCATCCGCTGGCATCACCTCGGTGACGAAGAGCACCTGGAACGTCATCGGCCTGGACAGCAACACCCCGGCGTTCGGGCCCTACCGTTTCCCCGTCGGTGCCAAGGTCTGTAGCACCACAACCATGGTCAACGTTCCGGTCACCTTCAATTGGGATACCGGCGGCACTGACAATGGCACCTACATCAACCTGCGGCCAGGCTCGAGTTCCTCACTCGTCATCCCCAGCATCCCTGCCGGCGGCTGCGCTGACGCCTTCTTCGAGGTTGAGCTCAATCGCGTGGCCGCCGCCTTCGACCAGACCCGGCGCTATCATATCAGTGCGGGAGGGCTCTCCACTCCAACCCCGCGCCAGATCAAGATCGAGCGCCTGGTTTCGCAGTCGCGCAACGCCATCACCAATATCGAGTTCGGCACCTCGCTTGCCTCGATGACCTCAGTTCCCAATGGCGGCAGCTTCGATTTAACCGTTGGCAATACCTACTACATCCGCATGTCGGGCTACACTGCAACTCAAGGGTATGAACAGCTCGAAACTTTCGTCAATTTCCCCAACACCATCTTCCAGGTGCTGGGGGTCAAATCCACCTACTCGTCCGACACCTCACCGATTGTCAGCAGTCCCAACGACAAGCTCTACGCTGACTCCTGCGGTTGGGATAGTGATCCTACCAGCCCCAATTACCTGAGTTGCTCGACCAGCGGCAAGGCGGGCGGGACGATTCAGGTCACCTACCAGGTCAAGATTCTCAGCGTGGGCTCTGGCCGCGAGACCCTCTCCTCGCTGATCCACGATTTCTCCGGCAGTAGTTTCCACTACAACGCTGACTTCTCGACCACTTCGCGCTTTGTCAACCTGGTCGACCCGACCGCAGTCACCATCGCCAAGAACTTCAGCCCCGACCCGGTCAACTCCGGCGGCACCACGACGCTGACGATCAACTTCTCCAACCCGAACGGCGGTGCGGTCAGCGGTGTCAGCGTCACCGACACCTTCCCGACCGCCCCCGGAGCCATGACGGTCGCCACGCCGCTGAGTAGCTCCAACACCTGCGGCGGCAGCCTGTTTGACAACGGCGGCGGCGCCCTGGGGGCAGGTGATCCCGGCCTCCGCCTGAGCGGCGGCACGCTCCCGGCCTACGGTTCGTGCAGTATCAAGGTCAATGTGACCGCTCCGACCCTGGGGATTTACACCAACACCACCGGCAACCTGTTCGTCGGCACCGTCAATACCGGTAAGACCGCCAGCGACACCCTGACCCTCGACGACAACGCCGTACCCCCGCCACCGCCACCCCCTGCGACCTGCACTACCCCGGTCGAGATGGCGCGCTGGACCATGGCCCCGTCTCAAGGGACCACCACACCACCCGTTTACTTCACCAAGGCCGCCGATGTCGCCACGGCCACGGCCAGCTTTGCCGGCACCGCCCAGAGCATCGATACCACCAATGGCAACCCAGTCAACAGCTGGCTAGGGACCGGCTGGTCGCTGACGGAGGGGGCCTCGACCTTCAACACTCCGGCTTACTTCCAGTTCACCCTCGGCTCCAACCGATACGGTGCGGTACGCGTTGCCTTCGACTACTTCATGGGGGGCAACGCGGATTGGGGGTCAAACGCTAACAATCACATTTACGTCTACAGCCGGGCCGACAGCGGTGGTTTCACTACAGCCCTGGCGGCAGCAGCTGGCAGTAAAGCGAACTGGTGGTCAACTGCGGCGAACGCCACGACCAGCGGCACCGGCACCACCACCTTCCGCATCAACGCCGATACCGCAGGCAAACCCGAAGCGTTTATGAATCTTGACAACATCGTCTTTTCCGGCTGCCGGGCGCCCGACCCGCCGACGATCACCAAGGGCTTCGTCCCGGCCAGCGTCGCGGTGACCGGCACCTCGACTTTGACCTTTACCCTTAACAACCCTAACGCCACCAGCGCGTTGAGCGGCCTCGCTTTCAGCGACACCCTGCCGGCCGGTCTCACGGTCGCCACCGGCAGCACCGCGTTTTGCGGCGGGACCCTGACCCGGACCGCCCCCGATCAGCTCGCCTTCACCGGCGGCAGCCTGGCCAACGGCGCATCGTGCAACATCGCCGCCACGGTTACTGCCACCGCGGCAGGGACCTTCGACAACATCAGCGGCCTGGTCAGAGCGACCCAGACCGGCGCCAACACCACGGCAACCGGCTCGGCCAAAGCGACCCTGACCGCGCTATCACCCCCGGTCATCGCCAAAAGCTTCACACCCAACCCGAGCTTCACTTCGGCCTACGGTGGCGCCTCGACCCTGACCTTCTCCATCAGCAACCCCAACACCAACAACGCCCTGAGCGGGATCGCCTTTACCGATAATTTCCCTACAACTCCCGGCCTTATGATCGTCGCCTCCCCCCTGACCGCCAGCAACAGCTGCGGCGGCGTCCTGACCAACAACCTTGGCCTGGCCTTGGCGCCCGCCAATGTCGGCATTCTCCTGACCGGCGGGACGCTGGCAGCCGGTGGAAGCTGCACAATCAGCGTCAATATCACCGGGGGCACCGCTGGCAGCTACACCAACACCAGCGGCAGGGTTTCTCACCTGTTGAACGCCATCAAATGGAACGGCAACACCGCCACCGCCAGCCTGTTGATGGAGACGCCCAATCCGGCGATCTCGCTGCTCAAGCAGGTCGCCCCGAGCGGCACTGGCCCCTGGGCTTCTTACCTTGCCGTGGCGACCGGCGCCAACGTCTACTACAAATTCACCGTCGAGAACCTCGGCGACGTCGCTCTGAGCTCGGTGAACGTCACCGACCCTGCCCCTTACCTGAACCTGGCCAGCTGCAACTGGGCCGACGGCGATGGTGCCCCGCTGACCGCCCCCTTCAACCTGCCGGTGGCCGACGCCGACAACGGTCACCTCGCCGTCTGCACCCTCGGCCCGGTGGTGGCGGTCGTCGGCCCGCACCCCAACACCGCGACCGCCTCAGGTAAATTCGGCAGCGTTACGGTGACCGATGCCTCAACCGCAACCTACGCCACCACGGCATTGACGCTGACCAAAACCGCTACTCAGGCCTACTTTCTGGCAGCGGGCGACGTACTTAACTGCAGCTACGCCATCAACAACGCCGGCGCGAACTTCGTAGCCCCGACGATCTCGGTCACCGACAGCAAGATCGCTGCGGTCACCTGCCCGCCACTCACCAGTATCGGCGACCTGGATGGAGATTTCGACACCGGCGAGACGCTGGTCTGCACGGCGAGCTATACAGTTACCGCCTCCGACGTCACCGCCGAACAGGTTGACAATACCGCCCGAGCCAACGTCGGCGGCGTGCTCACGCCGACAGCCACCAAGAGTGTCCCCATTGGCCCCGACCTGAGCGTAATCAAGAGTAACGATGTCGGCGGCAACGCCGCCACCAATTCCCCCTTCAACTGGACCCTCACCGTCAGCAACGCCGCCTCGGCGGGGGTGGCTGCGACCTTCGCTGACGGTCAGACGACCCTGGTCGATGATTTACCTGTTGGACCATCCTTCGCCATCCCTGCGGTAGCCACCAACGCAGGGGGGGCCACCGGCATCGTCAGTTGTGCGATCGCGGCCAACACCCTGACCTGCACCGCGAACGGCGCCGTCAGTCTTCCTCCGGGCGGTTCATTCAGCATCGACGTGACGACGACCTCCGCAGTCGCCACAACCCTGGCCAACCCCAAGAGCGGCGGACTGTGCCGAGTCGACCCGGGGGGGTATATCGCAGAGTCCCGTGACGAGATTCACCTCCCCGACAACAACAGCTGCAGTGACTCGGTGAATGTCGTCACCCCAGCCGTGACCCTGCTCAAGACGGCCGACAAAAGCTACTTCCTCGCTGCGAGTGAAACGATCGTCTACACCTACCAGGTTCGAAACAGCGGGGCCAACCCGATCGCCGGACCGGTCAGCGTCAGCGACGACAAGATCGTCCTCCCCGCCACAGTCTTGTGCCCGGCGGTGTCGACCGCCATCCTCTACGCCACAGGACTCCCTGGCAACGGCAACGCCAATCTCGATCCAGGCGAGCAAGTCACCTGTACGGCCTCCTATACCGTCACCGCAGCGGACGTTACCGCCGGCGAGGTCATTAACAACGCCCAGGCCACCGTCGCCAACGCCGGGGTCCCGGTCCTCTCTCCACAAGTCTCTTTGACCGTACCGAGCGGCACCGATCTGCGCGTCACCAAGCTGGTCGACAACCCGATCCCGGGCGCAGGCAGCACAGTCATCTACACGCTCGACACGACCAACCTCGGACCGAACAGCACCGGCGGCATTCTGGTGCAAGACATCCTGCCGGTTGGCGTCACCTACGTCTCCGACACCGGTGGCGGCACATACAACCCCGGCACCGGCACCTGGACCGTCGGCACCCTGACCAGTGGGCAGACAGCTCAACTCACCATCACGGTGACGATCGACGCCGGCACCCTCGGCCAGACGATCACCAACACGGCGAGCCTGCTCACCAGCACCCAGCCCGACACCAACGCGGCCAACAACAGCGCCAGTGTCGACATCGTCGTGACGCAATACGGGGATCTGTCGACTTCGACGAAGACAGTCGTCGACCTCAACGGCGGCGACGTTCTGCCTGGCGACACCCTGCGCTATAGCATCACGCTCATCAATTCTCACACCCTTGCAGCATCGAACCTGCGCGTCACCGACGACATCAGGGCTAACGTCGACAATCTTTCTGTGGTCTCCATTCCGGCCAGCTCTACCGACAACTCCACGGGCAACGGCACCGGGCTGTTTAACAACGGTTTCCTCGACGTGTCCGGAATCACGGTGCCAGCCAGTAGCTCGGTCACCATCGTTTTTGATGTTTCGGTCTACGGTGCCAATGGCTCGACAATTGACAACAGTGCAACGATCAGCAACCCCGGTGGTATCGGTGGCACCGCTACGGCACCAACACTGACGATTGCGACCAGCACCCTGCCCATGGCTGGAACCAAGCAACTTTACCTGCAGGCGTCTGATAGCACCGGGAGCGTTAGTATTCCTCAGGGACTGTCGCGTATTCCTAATACATCTGAGGGCGCCTTCCCTGCTGTGCGTATCCGCGAAGGAGATACACCGGTAAGATGGGATCTTAACTCGCCTTTACAGATTGACCTGACACTGAATGCCAATTCACAAGTAATTCTACAGATCTATGATGAGGACAATGCGGCGCATAACCTGCGCATAACCTTGAGCCACAACAATACTGCGGGCACCGACCGGGTGGTTCTGGGGTCCTTCCAGGACTTCACCATCAACGCCACAGTTGCTGTGGCCCAGTACACTTTCAACATGACGACGCCCGCCGCAGTCATTCTGGCGGGCAGGATACTTGAGTTAACCATCGACAATGAACCCGTCGCAGGTGGCTCACGTATTTACATCAAGCCCTACCATGGAATCACGGGCAACACCTCGCGCATCGAGCTCAACAGCGCCACGGTTATCAACGTTGACAGCATCGGAGTTTTCGCCGATGCCGCCTACGTCGGCGGTGAAACTCCTCTGGCCGGTGTTTCACCGGGAGACACAGCGAGAATCCGCTCCACGGTCAGCGACCCCTTCGGTAGCTACGACATCACCTCGGCGACAATTACTCTTACCGACCCTTCGGGTTCCGTTGTTGTGAATCAGGCGGCCATGACGGAAGTTTTTGATTCGGGTGCAGCGATCAAGGTTTATGAATACAGCTACACTATTCCGGCGGGAGGGCCAATTGGTAGCTGGGATGTGCGGGTCGACTCAGTCGAAGGCACCGAGGGGCTGATCAGCGATTACGGGCTGACCACCATGCCCGTGGAGACGCCACCCAACGTCACCCTGGTCAAGATGGCCCACAATATCGGGGTCACCGGTTACGACATCCCTGGAGAAATCGTCCGCTACACGCTGATCGTCAACAACTTTGACACCCGGGCGATCGACAACAACTCGATCACTTTAAGCGACCCGATTCCGTCCAACACGGAACTGGTCGTAAGTGAACCGGCCGTGACTGTAACCAACCCGGCTGCGACCGGTCTGACCCTGAGCTATATCGCCGTCGACAACAACACCGATCAAGTGGAATTTTCAACGGATGGCGTCGATTTCAGTTATCAACCGACCGACGGTGGTTCCGGAACAGACAGCAGCGTGTCCCATATTCGTTTCGTGCCGAATGGCGCTATGAACGCCAGCAGCAGTTTCACTGTCACCTTCAAAGTACGAATCCAGTAGATGCGAGACCAAAAGATGAAAAGCTACGCGTACATATTCTCTCTCCTGATGATCTTTTCACTGCCGACCAAGGCGCTGGCTGTCGGTGTTCCGGTTGGCACGGTGATCAACAACCAGGCGCAGGTCGATGCGATGGTTGACGGCAACCCGGTCAACCTGGTGAGCAACTTTGCAGCTTTTACTGTGGATGAGGTCCTCAACCTGACGCTGACCTGGCAGGATGCTACCAATGTGATGGTCCGCCCCGGAGAGACGGGACAGATGCTGACCTTCCTGCTGACCAACACCGGCAACGGCGCCGAAGATTTCTACCTCACGATCGACAATGCCATTGCCGGAGATCAGTTCGAGCCACAAAGTCCTTTGCTTTATCTCGACACCAACGGCAACAGCAACTATGACCCAGGCACCGACCAGGCCTACGATCCAGTTAGCAACCTACCACTGCTTGCACCAGACCAGGGGATCAACCTGTTCATCTTTAACGACATACCGAGCGGTTTGAATGACAACGATCTGGGCATAAGTCAACTGCTCGCAGAAGCGACGACCGGCAGCGGTTCCCCTGGCACCATCTTTTTCCCCGCGCTTGCCGGAGATCCGGTTTCGATCGTGGGGACAAGTGGCGCACGAGCTGGCACTGACGGCATCTACGAAGTCACGCTGGTTGCTGTTGCCTTGACAAAAACAGTCCAGATCAACGATCCGAATGGCGGCAACCAGCCGCTGACAGGTGCCACACTGACCTATGCCATTCTCATCGAGGTAACAGGACTTGGCACCGCCACCGCTCTGGTGGTTCAAGACCTGATTCCGGCCAACACGAGCTACGTAACAGGCAGCATGACCTTGTTCGACGGTACGGCAACTAAAACCCTCAGCGACCAGATTGACTTGGATGAGGGCGCTTTTATTGAGAGCCCGCCAGGCACAGGAAGCTATGAAGTCAGCTTTGCACTTGGCGATCTAACCAATACAACCCAAACCGTCACCTTCCAGGTGACCATCGACTAGGAGGCATCATTATGCATCTAAAGTTTTCTGTTTCACGAGCTTGGCCAAACTATCTACGGCTCGCGCTGCTCACCTCCCTGTTGCTGCTTCAGGGTGTGACCTGTGCTCTGGCTGTGGATGCCCCGATCAGCATTACTTCCAAAGCAGTGGTTGAGAAGCAGGTCGCCACCGAGGAGGGCCGACTGGTCATCAAACGCTTCCCGGCCGCTGAAGTTCTGCCCGGCGGCAAGGTGATCTTTGTCAACACCATCATCAACAACAGCGATGCCCCGGCAGAAAAGGTCGCCGTGAGCAATCCGATTCCAGAGCACATGCTCTTCATCGGCGATTCGGCGACCAGCGAGGCGAGCACGGTGACCTTCTCGGTCAACGGCGGCGCAAGCTTCGACCTGCCTGACAAGTTGACAGTACTGGGTGACGACGGCAAACCCCGTCCGGCGTCGCCCGCAGACTACACCGATATACGATGGCAACTCAGCAATCCCCTGCCGGCCAAGGCAACCGTGCAGGTTGAATTTCAGGCCCAGGTCAAGTAGCGACCTGACAAGAGTCAACAAGTTCGCAAAGTGTTAAACCGCAAAGGAGACAATCGACATGGATGAAAACAGAGGTAGGTTAATTAACCCCATTTCTGGCTTAACGGACCCAGAAAAAACTGCACCCAACATGAGAGGAGCAACAACCATGAAAACTCGCAGAACTAATTTTCTGGCGATCTTGATCGCCGCCGCCCTGGTGCTGTTAAGCATCAGCCCGGTCTGGGCACTCGGTACCGCCGACGATCAGACCATTACCAACACAGCAAGTGTCGCATTCACCATCAACGGCACCACGACCACGACCACCAGCCCTCCGGAGACCTTTGAGATCGACACCAAGGTCCGCCCGGTGGTCTCCAGTGACGGCGACAACAGCGTTGTCGCTGGTGTCGCTGATTTTGCACTACCCTTCACTGTCACCAACGAAGGCAACAATGCAGCAGGATCGTCGTATTTCAACCTCACCTACGAAGTTTCTGCCCAAAACAACTTCACCATGACCAACATTCGTATTTACCTGGACGTCAACAACAACGGCACCTACGAAGCAGGAACAGATACTCTGGTCACCAATCCGGTTCAGATCAGCAATGTCAGCGGTTCCAACAACGATCAGTTCCTGCTGGTCGGCGACACCCCCGTGAGCAATGGTGCTACTGATACCACCGACACAGCCGTGGCCAACAACACGGTAACCTACAGTCTGATTGCCACAGCATCAGCTGCAGCTGGCGCTGCACGGGTCGCTGACAGTGACGGCAACGACGCGACCCTAACAGAAATTGTCTTCGCCGACGATTCCGGCACTGCAGTCGGAGCACCCGCCGATGTCGCCAATGATGGCTTCCACTCCGACAGCGGTATTTTCACCACCCTCGCAACCCTCGGCGTAGCCAAGTCCGCCAGCGATGGCACTTCTGGTTACCACATCCCTGGCGACGTGGTGACCTACGACATCACGGTCACCAACGGTGATCCGAGTTTCGCGGCCACCAATGTCATCGTGACAGATTCGATTCCGGCCAACACCACCTACGATGCCTTTCTCATAGGGGATTGCAACGGTACCCGTGAGTGGTCGATAAACAGCGGCGGAACATGGTCAACTTCTGAGCCAGCGACGCCGGCCAACACGACCGATATCCGCTGTACTATCGCTACCATCCCGATCACCGGCTCGGAAACAGTATCCTTCACCGTCACCATCGACTAACCCTTTAACCACGAGACGCGCAAGGAAACCGTTTTCCATGCACAGACTGTTTTCCCTCATCCCGGCCATTTGGCCGTTCAGAAATCCCGGCACCCCTGCCGGGATGAGGGAGACGTCCGTCTCAACCATCCATGTTCCAGAAGATACCGGTCGGGCGGCGGACTGTTGCGAACAACAGTCCGTCCGTCCGGTTGGAACGTCAGCGATCTCTCCGGCCTGGAGACGTTTCAGCCGCTCCGTATCGGTCCTTTGCACGACCCTGTTGATCCTGATGCTGCCGTACGCCGCCCTGGCGGCAACGCCTGTCGGCACATTGATCGACAATATCGCAACCGCAACCTTTAACAGCACAGACACAGCGACCTCAAACCTGGTTCGCGTCACCACCGTGATGCAGCGAACCCCGTCGACCATTACCTTCCTGCAATATGCGCCGACCATGCCTCCCGGAACCCGGATGCTCACGGTTCCGGCAACCGCCTACAGCACCACCGGGGTTCTGGCCAGCCCCACACCTTACCAACCGGTCGGGCCAACCGGCTTGCCCGACCCGCTACCGCTGATCGAAGCTCTGGCTTATCATGGCGGACAGCCTTTCTATCTCAGCCTCGAGGATCAGGATCAGAACCTTGATCCGAACACTCCGGAGACAGTTCTCGTGCGGGTTACCTGCGCGAAAACCGGCGACTACGAACTGCTGCTGCTCACCGAAGACGGCAACGACAGCGGCATCTTCCTCGGTTATGTCCTTTCAGAAACGAGCAACCTTAACCAGCGCAACGGCATTCTGGCTGTTGCGACCAACAGCACTCTGGTGGCTTATTACGTTGACACTGAAGACGGCCAGGACGAATCTCTCGATTCCATTCTGGTCGACCCTTACGGATTCGTTTTTGACAGTGTCACCGGTGCACCGATCGATGGTGCCCTGGTCACCTTGTATGACGTAACCGCAAACGCGCCAGCAACAGTTTTTTACGATGATGGCAGCCCCGGCTACCCGGCGACGGTCATTACTGGCGACGTAAGCCTCGGCCAGCCAGCAGGAGGATACCGCTTCCCGCTCATCCTGCCGAACCGCGATTATCGACTGGATGTCGTAGTACCGCCCGGTTACGGTGTGCCTTCACAAATTTCCGGTATTGTTCTGCGCAGCCAATTTGGCAATCAATATGCCATTGATGATCAGGCCTCCTTCGGCCTGACCTTCCCGGTCAATCCAGGACCGATCATTCGGATCGACATCCCTGCAGACCCGGCGCCATCAGGCCTGTGGCTGACAAAAGAAGCCAAAGAATCAATTGTCGCTATCGGCGATTTCCTGCAATACACCCTGATTCTGGAGAATCTGAGCAGCTCAGGCACTGCAGCCGCCGTAACGATCGAAGACCAGCTGCCGGTTGGCTTCCGTTACCAGAAGGGTTCTCTGAAGCTCAACGGCGGCAAACTCAGCAATCCGGAGATATCCAGTGACGGCCGGTCCCTCACTCTGACCGTCGGCGATCTCTCCGCCAACCAAAGCATCACAATAAACTACGTGGTTGAAGTCGCTGTCGGGGCAAAGCTCGGTGCAGCAGTTAACCGCGCCACAGCCCGCGACATAATCGGCACGCTTTCAAACTTGGCGACAGCCACAGTCACCGTTCGTGACGACTTCTTCAGTAACCAGACCTTCCTCATGGGGCGCGTTTTAATTGGTTCATGCGAGACACCGGAGACGAGCAAAGCAGGACTCTCCGGAGCCCGCATCTACCTGGAAGACGGCACCTACGTAATTACCGACAGCGAGGGAAAATATCATTACGAGGGTCTTGAGCCTGGCGTTCATGTTGTGCAACTTGACCTCGACACCCTGCCGCCGACCTATGAAGCCCTACCCTGTGTGGAGAACAGTCAGTTTGCCGGACGGTCTTTCTCACAATTTGTAGATCTGAAAGGGGGCAGCCTGTGGCGGGCCGACTTCCACGTCGATCTCAAACCGAAGGCACAGGGACAAGCCACGATTGAACTCTACGGCGCAATTGCCGACAACCAGGCAAGTTTCCGGATTCCGCTCAACGTCGGCGGCGTCGCTCTAGACGATCTCCGCCTGAGTGTCATCCTCCCTGAAGGGGTTGCCTACCTGCCCGGCAGCAGCACCCTCGATGGCGCCGAAATTGCCGACCCCGATGCAAGCGGTCCGGTCCACACCTATCGACTCGGTTCCCGGGCCGAAGGCTGGAACGGTGAGCTCGCACTGCGCACCCGAGTCACAACGACCAGCCACGGCGAGCTGCCGACCAAGGCCGTTCTGACCTTCAATTCACCGGACAAGAAAAACCAGCGGACCCCCATGGCGGAAACCCTGCTGCTGGTCGAAGCTGCGGAGAAACGCACCCCGCTAACAAAATTTGAGGTGCGACCCAACCTCCCGACTCTGGTTGCGACACTCTCTGACGCTGACAAAATCTTCTTCAACCAATTGGCAGAGGAATTAAGGGGTCATGAGATCAAGCGCCTCTACGCCATCGGGCACACCGACAAGCTCCCGATTGCACCACGCAACCACCACATCTTTGCCGACAACCAGGCCCTTTCTCTGGCTCGTGCCGGAGCTGTCGCACGCTATCTTGGGTCAGCGCTTAATCTCGCTCCGGCGCAGATCGTCATTATCGGAAAAGCGGATACTGAGCCGTTTACTGATAACCTCACCGAGCAGAGCCGGTCTCTGAACCGACGGGTCGAAGTCCGCATTGAAGGCGAGCAGATCGCCCGCACTCAGGTCCTCGACATGGTCCGTGCCCACAGCGGCCCGCAGACTGTCGAAACCATTGGAGAACGCCCAGGCGAGGATCTGATACGGGAGCCGTTGGTACACGAAGAAGATGTCATCACGAAAATGCCGACGTATGACGAACAGTGGCTGGCTCAGGCTGAGCCGGGGCTGGAGTGGCTCTGGCCGCTCGAAGATCAGAGCCCTGACATTCCAAGCATTAAAGTTGCCATCAAGCACCAGACGAGCAGAAAATTGACGCTGCTTCTCAACGGCAAACCAGTCAGCCCACTGGCGTTCGAAGGGACCAAAAAAGATGCGACCGGAAAGATCGCAATTTCAATCTGGAACGGTATCGGTATCGCCAGAGGCAGCAACCGCTTTGACTTGATCGTCTCCGACGCTTCCGGTCAGGAGCTCGAGCGTATCAGCAAAGATATTCACTATGCCCACATCCCTGTCCATGCAGAAATGATGATTGAGGAATCAACCTTGATTGCCGATGGCCGCACGTCGCCGGTCATTGCAATACGTTTGACAGATAAAGATGGTTACCCGATCAGCAAGGGAATGGTTGGCGATTTCTTTGTCGCCCCTCCCTACAGTGCACTGTTCGAGGACGAAAAGCTGGCGGAAACGGCCACACTGAAGAAACCCCGATATCAGGTCGGCAACAATGGCATCGCCAGAATCAGGCTTGAGCCTACACCACAAGCCGGTGATGTCATGATCACCATCCCGGTTGAAAATAACCGAGAGGAACTCCACACCTGGCTCAAACCCGCCCCGCGCGACTGGATCCTGGTCGGCTTCGCCGAAGGCACGGTCGGCTACAATAAACTTTCCGGCAACCAGGTCAGCCTTGATGAAGCCGGGATCGACGATCATTTTTACGAAGATGACCGGGTCAAATTCTTTGCTAAAGGTGCTATCAAAGGGGAGTGGCTTTTGACCATGGCCTACGATTCCAAAAAGCCCAACAGCGACGGCGACAGCCTGCACCAGATCATCGACCCGGACACTTATTACCCGCTCTACGGTGACGGTACCCAGCAGGGTTACGAGGCGTCCAGCGCCCGCAAGCTCTATGTCAAGATCGAGCGTGACCAGTTCTACGCGCTCTTTGGCGACATGCAGACCGGCCTGAACCAGACCGAACTGTCGCAATACAACCGCAGCATGAACGGCATCAAATCGGAACTGCAGGGGGAGACCTTCAGTTACACTCTCTTTGTCGCCGACACCAAGCAAGCCTTCGCCAAAGATGAACTGCGTGGTGATGGTACGTCGGGGCGGTATTACCTCTCGCAGAAGGGGCTGGTGACTAACTCCGAAACCGTCACCATTGAAACCCGCGACCGCTTCCACAGTGAGCAGATTCTTGATGTACAGACGCTTTCCAGACACACCGACTACGACATCGACTACGATACCGGCAGCCTCTTCTTCAAGCGGCCGATCGCCAGCAAAGATGAAAATTTCGACCCGATCTATATCGTTGTCAACTACGAGACATTGGACTCTGCCGAGGCAAACCTCAACTACGGCGGCCGGGTTGCGGCTAAGTTTATCGATCAGAAGGTCGAGGTCGGCGCGAGTTACGTTCACGAAGAAAATGGGGTTGGAGAAGGCGATCTTTACGGCACAGATGTCACGCTAAAGCTGACTCCGCAGACCACCCTGCACGCTGAAGCAGCCAGAACGGAGACCAGCCATTACGACGCTAAGGAGAGCGGCAACGCCTACCTGGCCGAAGTCTCCCACGAGGCCGAGAAGATCACGGGCAATGCCTACTATCGCGAGCAACAGGCAGGCTTCGGTCTTGGCCAACAGAACGGTAGTGAGATCGGCACCCGCAAGTACGGCGCCATAAGTTCTTACAAACTGACTCCTCAGGTGGAGGTCGCCGGCGAAGCCTACCATCAGGACAATCTGACCACCGACGCCAAGCGTGACGTAGCGGAATTGCAAGGTCGCTACACCTCTGATCGTTACGGCTTACACACCGGTTTACGAGAAGCCCGTGAAAGCTTTAAGGACGGAGCTTCACAGGAGAGCACACAATGGCTTTTGGGCGGCAACTGGGTTACTCCCGATCGCAAGCTGAATCTGCGTGGCGACTATGAACAATCCCTTGCTGGCAGTAATGAGAGCAGCGATTTCCCGACCTTGTTGAGGCTAGGGGCCGACTACAAGCTGACCGAGAAAGTCGGCGTATTCGTGGAGCAGGAGTTCTCCTGGGGAGCCGATTCTGAGACGGAAGGTACCCGCGCCGGTTTCAGCGCCACCCCCTGGCAGGGCGCTGATTTCCGTACCAGTGTTGAGCAGCAGACCAGCGAAAACGGTCAGCGCGTCTTTGCCCTCTTCGGCCTCGGCCAGAGCTGGCAGTTGAATGAGACCTGGAGTTTTGATGCCAGTATCGATCGCAGCCAGACCATCAAAGAGCCGAGCAACGAGCAGCTCAACGCCAATGTTCCGGCAGCCCATGGCGCGAACGATGACTTTACTGCCCTTTCGGTGGGTGCGACTTATCGCAAAGAGAAGTGGACCTGGTGGAACCGCCTGGAAACGCGGCAATCAGACAATGAGGACAAGTATGGAGTCAGCACCAGTGTTGTCGGGGAGCCAAAAGATGGGATCGCCGTCTCAGCCAAAGCCCTGGCATTTATTTCCGAGGTAACGGATGGCGCGACTCGCACCGATGGCAACATCAGGCTGGGTGTCGCCTACCGGCCGACCACCAGCCGTTGGATTATCCTTAATCGCCTTGATTTCTATTTCGACAAGGAAGAAAACAGCGCCGAAAATTACGACAACTGGCGGATCGTCAACCACCTGCACGCCAACTTCCGTCTCAGCCGCAAAACACAGATGTCGTTCTACTACGGCCTGAAATATGCGCGTGACAGTTTCAATGGCACCAGCTACAGCGGCTTTACCGATGTGCTGACTTTCGAAACCCGCTACAACATCAACAAACGCTGGGATTTCGGTCTGCACGGCAGCATCCTGCATTCCTGGAACAGTGGCACATTCGAATATAGTGCTGGCGGCGACATTGGTTACTCACCGATGACCAACACCTGGGTCAGTCTTGGCTACAACCTGGTCGGCTTCGAAGACGAAGACTTTTCAGACGCCAACTACACGGCAGAAGGTGCCTACCTGCGCTTCCGCGCCAAGTTTGACCAGCAGTCCGTGCGTGAGGCGGCGGATTGGATCAATCGATAATGGGTTGATCGGGAACAGGGAACAGGGAAAAACTATATAACCATAAAAAAAGGAGCAGCAATTGCCACCCCTTTTTCACTTTTCACGTTGCACTGTCTTTAAAGCGAATCAGCATTACCCTTCAGGTAAGAAGCAACGCCAGCCTTGTCGGCCTTCATCCCTTCATCACCCTTATTCCACCCAGCCGGACAGACTTCACCATATTTTTCGGTGAACTGCAAGGCATCGATCATGCGCAACATCTCATCAACGTTGCGGCCAAGGGGCAGGTCATTGACCACCTGGTGACGCACTGTGCCTGCGGTGTCAATCAAGAAGGAACCACGGTAGGCAACGCCGGCGGCTTCGAATTCAACATCGTAAGCCTTACAGATCTCGTGCTTGATATCGGCAACCAGCGGGTAGGTAACGGCGCCGATGCCTCCATCATCAACCGGTGTATTGCGCCAGGCGGCGTGGGAAAATTGGGAATCAATCGAGCAACCAATCACCTGGACATCCCGCGCCTCAAATTCCTTGATGCGTTTGGAAAAAGCAATCAGCTCTGTTGGGCAGACAAAGGTAAAGTCAAGCGGATAGAAGAAGAGAACGACATACTTCCCTCTGTAATCAGAGAGAGAAAAATCCGCCTTTATGGAACCATCAGCCAGTACAGCTGCAGCAGTAAAATCGGGGGCTTGTTTTCCTACCAGAACACTCATTCGTAAAACTCCTTTCAAGATCAAATATGTTTTAATGAAATCTGACCGTCATTTTAGCTACTCCTCACCGGGTGTCAAGAGAATTGAGACTAATTTTGTCCTTTATCAGCCATATGAGTTTTTGTGAGAGATGAATAGATTACACCAAAGAGGCAAAGAGAACCTTCTTGTTATTTATTCAACAGATTGTTAGGATGGGATTAATCCATGCTAACAGGCAGATCAGAACAAAGACAAGACTGGATTTTCTGTACACGCTTAACCTTCGGTCATATTGATTGACATCACGCAATGGAAATCGTAAATGCAAGCTAAACTGCTGATTATTGATGACGATCCGATAGTCCGTGATGTCCTTAAAAATATCTTCATGGACCAGAGGCTTGAGATCTTTCTGGCGGAGGATGGCGAATCCGGACTTAACATCACAAGGGAGCACCGGCCCAATGCCGCAATCGTCGACATTAAACTTCCCGGCAAGTCGGGATTAGACGTCCTGAAAGAAATAAAGCAGATCGACGACAAAATCGCGGTCATCATTGCAACCGGCTACAACACCACACAGAACGCCATCGAAGCGATGAAATTTGGTGCTTTTGACTATCTCTCAAAGCCATTCGACATCCTTAAAGTTCAGGAGGCAGTTACCAAGGGATTGGCTACAAATCTGCTGAGTCGGAAAGTAAAATTCTCCCGCGAGCACTCTGATATTTTTGACGACTCACCTGATGAAGACATCATGATCGGTTCATCTGCACAGATGATGGAGATTTGGAAAAAGATTGGCAGGGTCGCCTCTTCTGACGAGACCGTATTGGTCGAAGGCGAAAGTGGCACAGGCAAGGAGCTGTTGGCTCGCGCTATCTATACGAATTCTGACAGGAAGCATAGGCCGTTCCTCGCCGTCAACTGCGCAGCAATGCCAGAGAATCTTCTTGAAAGTGACCTGTTCGGCCATGAGAAAGGCGCTTTTACAGATGCACAGAGCCGCCGTATCGGCAAATTCGAACAATGCAACGGCGGCACTCTGTTTCTCGATGAGATCTCCGAAATGAGCCTGCTCAACCAGAGCAAATTGCTGCGTGTTCTCGAAAACAAGTCCTTCCAGCGCGTTGGCGGCAACGAAGAGATTCACACGGATGTCAGGATCATTGCTGCGGCAAACAGCAACCTGCAAACTGCAGTCAACAAGGACAGGTTCAGGCTTGACTTGTTTTACCGACTTCAGGTGGTCAGCTTTCATATCCCTCCATTGCGACAGAGGCAGGAGGACATCCCCCTGCTGGTCGATCTCTTCGTCAAGCAGAATGCCATCAAGTACGGCAAGAAGAATCTAAGGGTTACACCGGAGACGGTCCGGTTTCTATCATCACTGCATTGGAAGGGGAATATCAGGGAGTTAAAGAATGCCATCAGTGCGGCTGTCGTCTTTTCTAATGGCGAAGTTCTGCAACCTGACGACTTTAGCCAACTTAGAGGAGAAGAGCCCCGGCAGGACTTTGAAGAAAGCGCTGAATCAGATCATTTCAGAGACTGTGTGATGAAGTCCTTTACAGAACTCTGCAGCAACCATTCGGACAATATTTTTCAACTGCTCAGTTCAAAACTGGAGCAGCACCTTGTCGAGATGGCCATGGTGCATTGCAACAATAATCAGGTTGCTGCGGCAAAATTGCTGGGCATCAGCCGGAACACCCTGCGCAAGAGATTGGAGCAGGGAGACGACACAGTTCAAGAGCCAACCTAAGGCTGCCACACCTCACACCTCACACCTCACACCTCACACCCCACACCTCACACCTCACTCCTGCAACGGTCGTTCCTGCAAGCATCCCGGTCACTCTCGAGTGCCTCTTTCGTCCAGAGAGTCATTGACGACAACGTCGAAATTTGGCTTTAGGTGAACTTTCACCAGGGCTGCAACCACCGTCGCATCGAACTGGACCCCAGCCTTGGTTTGAATTTCAAGGATTGCATCCTCCTTGCTCATGTGCTGTTTGTATGGTCGCTTGGAGGTAATTGCATCATAAGCATCCGCTACACACAGGACCTTGGCAAGGAACGGGATATACTTTCCGGTGAGACCGTCGGGATAGCCGAAGCCGTCAACCCGTTCGTGATGATGTTTGATGATGTTCAAGATGGGGTGGAACTTTTTGATCGGCATCAATATCTGCACGGCATGCCCGGGGTGCTTTTTAATCTGGATAAACTCTTGCTCAGTCAGGTCCTCGGTTTTGTTGAGGATATCATCATAAGTCCCGATTTTCCCGATGTCATGCAACATTGCCCCGATTTCGAGAGATTCCCGGCTCTCTTCATCCAGTTCAAGTTCCTCGGCGAGCATCATGCAGTAGTGTTTGACTCTGAGGGAGTGGCCTTTGGTCCAGTGACTTTTGGCATCGAGTGCATTAACGAAACCGACGATCAGACTGTTGATGATTTCCACCAGTTCGCCTTCCGCCATATCCTTGAACTGGTTGGCCGTCAGATACTTCTCCCGGTATTGCAGAATCCTGCGGTTTACTGCATAGCCGACAATACTGCTGATCAGCGGAGCAAAAAGAATCAGCAGACTGTACTGCGCACTTTTGGATTCTCCGGAAGAGAGCACCAGAGAAACGAGGTCCTGATTCGAATCCAGGTAAAGATAGGCAAGATATACCAGTAGCAGCAGCCAACCTGAAAACGAGATCAGCAGGGCGAAGTTATGATCAAAGTCATTTTTGGCGCTTTCCGTTTTCATCTTTTCCTCAGAGACATAACAGTGATTGACTTTCCGTGACACACGGCAACTAAGGCACAGCTACCAGGAGGCGAGCAATCTTCCTCCGCTCAGATACTCTCTGATCGCATCAACATCACTGAGAGAGATATCGACAAACTGTAGCCCCATACCAGGCGGCAAGTCCGGTTTGAACGGGCTCTGCGGGTCATTGATCCACGCAACTCGAGCCTTGCAGCAGACCGGCTCAGTCCTCACAGGAACGGTGAATTCAATCAGGAACCTGGTGTCAATTGGCAGAACATCATCGGTTGCCAGAAACAGCCCGCCGGTGCTCAGATTGACGGTGTAATCGGTGATAGTCTCCTGCAGTCCGGCTGCGCATTTGACCTTCACTCGAGCCGAGTGACGGATGCCACAGCGTCTGTTGACGCTCGACTGCATACTCAGATACTTTTTGGTTGTTGCAACAAGCAGGTGAGGATTTATCGGTTTGAGAATGATCGCGTCACAGCCAGACTCCCAGCACCGTTCGAAATCATGCACTGAAACACCATTGGTCAACATGACGACCGGAATACTGGTAGCGTAAATCTCTTTGATGATCCGGCAGCATTCATCTCCGTCCATGTTGTCCATGTAAAGATCGAGGTAGACGAGATCGGGGCGCTCCTGCTGGATGATCCGCAGGGCTTCAATGCCACTGTGAGCGGTCAGTATCTGACAGTTATTCAGCACTTTCAGAGCAGATATCTCGACTTCAATAAAGAAGTTAATATCATCGACCAAGAGCACTTTTTTCGCTTTCTCTGGCTGTCCTGAAGAATTATCCAAGCCGGCTTTATCCACCACCTGCACGCGTAAGCTCATGGTCTTCTCCTTCTCAACTTTTTAAGGCTCAAATGGACCGTAACCAGAGTTATTCATCCTGGCTGGCCATTGAGTGAGGTTTAAATTCATCCAGCCCGACAACCGACAGCAGAAGCTGGTTGTTGGCATACGACTCCATACATTCAGCATGAATCTTCTCGAAGAGCGGGGCAACCTGTTTGAACGCCGCCAGGATGTCCGGGGAGAAATGTTCTGGCATGGTGCGGCCGTCGCCCCTGGTAATGATTTCGAACGCCCGTTCATGGCTGAAGGCCTTCTTGTACGGGCGCTCATTGCGGAGAGCATCATACTGATCAGCCAGCATCACAATCCTGCCGTCCAGGGGAATCTGCTCACCTCGCAGGCCGTTCGGGTAACCTGTCCCGTCCCAGCGTTCATGGTGATTCAGGGCGATAGAGGCAGCCCGGGTCAGAAGGTGGAAAGACGACCCTCCCAAAATTCGTTTGCCAATCGTGGTGTGGCTTTTAATGATATCGAACTCTTCAGGAGTGAGAGATCCAGACTTGAAAAGGATCGCATCGCTTATTCCGATTTTCCCGATATCGTGCATAGTACTTGCCAGGGCCACGGTCTTTGCTTCACTTTCCAGCAAACCCAGCTCCCGCGAGAGACATTGGACATAATGGGCAATGCGGTAGATGTGTGCGCCTGTATCATCATCCCGCTGCTCGGACGCCACACAGAGACGCTTGATCATCTCACGGTTCATGGAGTCCATCTTGACCAGAGACGCTGTGAGCTCTGCAGTCCGCAATCGGACAGCATTCTCGAGTTCGAACACGAATTTCTGCTTCTTGCGGAGGGCTCTGCTCGCTTCTAATCCGCGCTGTACGGCATCCATGAAAGGCTGAGCCTGAAAAGGCTTCAAGATCAGCTCAAAGGCGTGCTGCTCCACGGCTTGCACTGCAACGTTCATGTCAGCATACCCGGTCATAATAATCACCGGCAGATCTGCGTCGTATTTGTGGATCGCTGCGAGCAACTGCAGGCCGCTGACTTTGGGCATCCGCAAATCCGTAATCACCAGATCGAGCGTCTCGTTCTTGAAGAAATTGAGTGCCTCGAGGCTGTCGCCAAACGCCCGCACCTTGATCCCATACTCCTCGAGCAGACCACTCAGAAACTGGAGAATATTCGGATCGTCGTCTACTATGGCTACAACCGCATTGGTGTTACTGTTTTTCATGGAGCGACCCCCGCATTTCCTTTAGCAGGCACTGGGTGAATTATATCTCACCTAACTTCATCAGCAAGACGCATGCCAGCCCCAAAAAAAACCTAACTAGACGGAATCACATAAATATTTAAGGATCTGCCCGGCTTGTCCTCTGTTCAACCTCTGCACAGGCTCAAGAACAATCAAGCGATATATGTCGCAACTCGCCATGATTACAAGGGTTATGCTCTGTTCAAATCATGCACAGTGAATAAAAGGGTGATCTCTCTCGGAAAAGCAGTTCTTCCCTTTACAGGAAAATTGTTGCGGCTGCTGGGAGAAAGTTGACAAATCGTCGAGAAGCTGCGAAACACAATTGACGGCACTCAACATCTCAAAGGTTTTCAACTTATTGATTTAGCGGGGTTAACTATTGAGGCCTGCCACAACGAGGTGATTATCTCTCAGAGACTCTTGATCTGAAGGCATATTTCATGAAAGTTGACCCAAGCGTCACTACTAACCCGTCATGGCTAATTTCAGAGAATACCGATTTAAAGGCAGGCTCGCCAAACCGTTTCAGCTGGAGAATGTACCGAATGAGTTATTCCGAGTCCTCAACTTATGAGGGGTTTCAGAGCCAACAGCCTCCTAGCAGTCTATCGGACAATCAGGGCTGAAGCGAAAATTTGGATGGTTGAGACCAGATTTTAGCTCCTTTGAGAGTAATAGCCGTAGCTATTGGTCGAAAAGGAGCTGAGATATGGGCCAAACAGGCGAATTTGCAGCCAGTTCATTGATTGTCCGACAGGCTGCTAGAAAAAACCTATTTCTTTTTACTGCGAGGATGAGCCTTGTCATAGACAGACATCAACTGATCAACACTCACCTGGGTATACTTTTGTGTCGTGGAAAGAGAAGCATGACCTAGTAGCTCCTGGATGGCGCGCAGATCGGCGCCGCCGTCAAGGAGGTGAGTAGCGAAAGAATGTCGCAGTGCATGAGGGCTGATGTCTTTGATAAGCCCGGCTTTGATCAGGCGGGTTTTGAGATTGCGCTGGACGCTACGAGGCGTTAGACGACCACCTCGGGCATTGAGGAAAAGAGGCTCTTTTTCGTCAGGGAGATTTCTTTCTTCCAGGTAAGCGAGCAAAGCCTCACGTGCCTTGCGTCCAATCGGCACAATTCTTTCTTTACGTCCCTTACCAAGCACACGAACCAAATTCTCATGCAGATCAAGAGCACCAATATCCAGGCCAGTCAACTCACTAACACGCAGGCCACTTGAGTAAAAGAGTTCAACAATGGCTTGATCCCGCAGATCCAACAAGCTACTGTCATAGCCGCGCTCCATCAGAGCCGTCGCCTCGTCTACCGAAAGGGTTTTCGGTAGATATCGATTTAATTTCGGAGTCGACAAGCCTTCGGCAGGGTTACTCGGCAGCTGACCTTCACGAACCAGGTAGCGAAAAAAAGTTCTCAGTGTCGAAAGCTTTCTGGCGATTGAGGTTCTTTGGTTGCGTTTATGCAATTCAGCAAGGTAGCGCCGCAACAGAATGTTGTCGAGCCTGACCAGAGTCTCTTTACTGGAGCCGCCATGTCGTTCGAGAAAGCACTGGAACTCGCCAAGATCCTGCAAGTAAGCAACCCTGGTATGTGGCGACAGGTTGCGTTCGTCGGCTATATATGTGCTAAATTGTTTAATCCATTCTTGCATCAGACAACACCTCGTCGCACAAAGGACTTAAGCTATGAACAGGATACAGGATGAAAGGAAAGAAACAAAGCTGTAAGGCTGCAGAGCTATAAAGTTCACACCCTGTACCCTTACGGTTCTACAGCTTATAATTTACCGCTTTATCCATATTGACGGCCCAACAACCGCATGAGATAATCGTTGAACCATGACAACCTTACTCTTCTTACTGCTCCTTTTTATGAAATGCACAATCGGTGTGGTCGCCCTGATCGTTCTGATGAGTTTTACCGTTGCCTGGTATGAGCGAGCTAATTCCATCCCAGACCTGATTGACCGACGTTTTACAACTCGTGGTCTCTGCGTCGCCATCTGGCTCCTGCTTCAGGAAACAGCCTGCCTGCTGCTGACCGTACTGCTGCGTCCTTTCGGTTGGCTCCAGCCACAACTGCCGACTGCAGGAGCGGATACACGCCCCCCGGTCGTCCTCCTGCATGGGCTGTTTCAGAATCGCAGCTGCCTTTTCTGGCTGCAACACCGTTTGCGCGCGACAGGTCATCAGCACATCATCAGTATCAACACTCCCCCTTGGCGGGATCTGGAAACTCTCACCGAAAGTTTGGCCAAAAAGGTTGATGAACTACGCATCACACTGAAAGTTGAAAAGGTTGTTCTGATCGGCCATTCCATGGGCGGAATAATCGCGCGCAATTACGTGCAGAACCGTGGCGGCGCTGCTTATGTTCATGGCATGATCACACTCGGTTCACCACACCACGGCTCAAAGCTGGCTCCGTTTGCGCTTTCATCAATGGGCAAAAGTCTCCTGCCTAGCTCGGCATTCCTCCGCCAATTCAACAGTGTTGTCTGGCCAAAAGAGACGCAGGCCATCTCAATCTACACGCGTTACGACAACCTTGTTCTGCCTGCTGAATCTGGCAAAATGGATGGCGCTCAATCGATAGAACTCGATGGCATGGGACACACTTCCCTGCTCTTTCATCCTCGTTCACTACAAGCGGTTTTTAATGCCTTGAGCAACATCACAGCATAATGGCCGCAACCAAACCTGGATCAAAAGCTGACAAACTTCAAACAAAACTGCCCGTATCTCTGCAATCCTTAGCAGTTTATGAAGCCGGTCGTGTACGCGACGCCTTACATCTTCTACTCGAGCCACTCGGCGGCATTGATCACTACATCAAACCCGGTCAGAAAGTCCTGATCAAACCCAACCTGCTTTCCGGCAAGGCCCCGGAAAAAGCAGTCACCACCCACCCTGAGATCGTTCGCCAGGTTATCCTGCTGGCTCAAAGCGCAGGCGGTATCGTAAGTGTAGGCGATTCGCCCGGAGTCGGCAAACCGGAAAGTGTTGCACGCAAATGTGGCATTTTAGAGGTTATTGAGGCAACGGGGGCCCGCTTTGCTCCTTTTGATGAGTCCGTACCGATCAGCCTGGAAGCTGGGACCTTTCATCAGCTGGAAGTCACCAAAGAGGCTCTGGAAACAGACGTTATCATTAACCTGCCGAAGCTCAAGACGCACCAGATGATGGGCTACACCGGGGCGGTCAAGAATCTTTTCGGGTTGGTGGTCGGCATGCGCAAGGCCCGCCTGCATCTGCAGGCAGGAACCGACAAAGCGTTCTTTGCCTTGATGTTGTTGGAGCTGGCCGAGCGTTTCAAGCCTGCCTTATCAATTATGGACGCTGTGGTCGGCATGGAGGGCGATGGCCCAGGCAATGGCGACCCGATACAACTTGGCGCATTGCTCGCTTCACCAGATCCAATTGCACTCGATACGGTCGCCACCAGCATGATCAATCTCTCGGAGCAGCGCGTCTGGACACAGCTGGTTGCGAGGCAAACCGGCCGTCAAGGTGTGTCTCTTGATGCGTTAGAACTTCACGGTGTTCCGCTGCCAACAGTGCAGACAACCAATTTCCGTCCGGCAACAAATGCAGATGTCAATTTTGGTCTGCCCGCACCTGTCAAAAATCTCCTTAAGAATGCAATAACGGCACAGCCGGAAATCACCCAGGCATGCCAAGGTTGCGGCGATTGCGTGACCCACTGCCCTCCTCAAGCAATGACTCTGGACGCCAGGAGTGTCAAAATTGATTACGATCGTTGTATCCGTTGTTTCTGCTGCCAGGAGCTCTGCCCTCACAACGCTATCACGACACAACAGGGGTTTCTTCTGCGTCTTGCAGATTTTTTTCAGGGGCGCAAAGACAGGGGCAATAGCTTTTAATGGACGTCAACTTGACCTCGGAAGCCGGCGATTCCATCCCAAAACCCACTCGATATCGATTTTCTTCAGCAATCAGCCAGCCTAAGCACACAACTTTAAAAAAATCAACAAACAGTGTTTTAAAATATGCCGACTTGAGTTATAGTAAGTAAATATCTTAAGGATAAGTACCTAATTTCGTAGATAAGGGAGTATAAATATGCTGTTTGTTTGGGATGATAGTTACGAGACAGGCATCATTGAAATCGACCAGGACCACAAAGGCTTGGTCAACTTGATCAATGACCTCTATGAAGCAATGCAGGATGGTAGTGGTGGGGCTCTGCTGCTGCCAATATTCTCGGCGCTCAAACATTACACGGAAACCCACTTCGCCAAGGAAGAAAGTCACATGGTCGAATGCGATGTTCCTGACCAGGACAGTCATTTTCAGGAGCACAAATTGATGGTTGAAAAACTTGCCGATCTGGAACGCAGACACCGCAAGGGCGAAGCGGCGATTTCTTTGCAGACGCTGACATTTTTGCGTGACTGGCTGAAAAATCATATTTGCGCCATAGATCGCGCAATGGCTTCTCAACTAAAAAACAAGGGCATGGACCAAGGCGCGTAAACACAGGGGCACCTGAAATCAGGCGCCCCTGCAAACAAAACTCACCCAGGGAAAACTCTACCGTAGTCAGATGATCAGACCTGCACCACCTCTTTAACCTCAGGGATTTTTGCCATGAGGGTTTTTTCAATGCCCATTTTAAGGGTCATCGTTGACATTGGACAGGAGCCACAAGCTCCAGTCAACCTTACGCTGACGATACCGTCATCAGTAACATCAACCAATTCCACATCACCACCATCAGCCTGCAATGCAGGACGGACCAAATCCAAAGCTTCTTGTACCTTTTGTTTCATCGAATTATTCTCCTTATCGTTCTTGTTTAGTAGCAGTATACCTGCTCAGCATGCCTGCAGTAAACCAGGCGCGTTCAGTCTATCAAAAAAATTTTCATCTTCCACCAACAGATCACCCGAATGGGATTGTTCCTATCGCTCGCGTGCAGAGCAATTCCGGAGTTCCAACATTTTTCCCTTGCACAAGGACCTTGAAGGTCTCGCCCATTCCGGCTTCCGGCATAATCAGGTTCTTCAGTGTCAAACGCAAGGCACGCGCTTCTTTCTCGTCTACCGCCTCTGCTTCCAGTCGTACCAGTTCTTCAAAAAAACCAAGGCCCATCAGAAAACGATATTGTTCAGAGAAACTGAGTGTTACCAAGCCCTCTTCATTGCCGGCTTTCTGCAGAGCAGTGAAATCAATATGGGCGGTAATATCTTTTTCGCCGACGCGATCGTAGGGGTTATCGTCAGCTTGATGTCTATGATAGCACATCAAGGTTCCCGCACGTCGATGGGGGGCATAGAGTTCTTTGGCGGGATATCCGTAATCAATGGTCAGGACAAAACCCCGCACAATGCGCTGAGCCACCTGACGCATCCACTCGGAAGCAGCCAGATTAACTTCGGCCCGGTTACCTTCAACGGGGCTGCAGCCCAACCAGTCAAAGTATTCAGCGAGGCGAGGATCTGTCAACGCCCGCACTTCCTCGACGAAAGCAGCGTCCCGACTGGTCACAAAAACTTCCTGAATCACACCAGAATGTTTCTCGACCACATGGACCGGAAATGCATCCACCAGTTCATTTGAAAGAAAGCAACCAGACATTATGGACCAGTCGTTCTCACCACTCCAGATAACTTTGCTGGAATGAGTATCAAGATTTTTGGCTTGGCGCTGACGGTTGTCCTGGCTGACCTCAACCAGAGTGTAGGATAAACGAGTATAGAGCTCAGGGGATTCCTCAGCCAAGGCATCAAGGATATCGAGAGCCAGATGTCCTTCGCCGGCACCTTGTTCTACGATCTGAAATGTTTCAGCGGAGAGCAACGCTGCCATCTGCGCCAATTGCCGAGCCACCAGTCGGCCGAAGAGTGCGTTGACACTGCTGGAGGTATAAAAATCTCCAGATTTGCCAATCCGGTCACGTGTAGCCATGTAATAACCGTACTGTGGATGGTAGAGAGCCTGCGCCATGAAGTCAGCAAAGCTGATACCGGCTTCATCTTGAGCCTGCTCGTGCAGCAAGGTTGCCAACTGCGAGTTGTTGCTCTGTGGGGGGATTTGTTGTGTCATGAGATCAATAAACTCCAAAATCGAGCGAACATTTTAGCGCAGCCGACTATGGAGCACAAGACTCGATTACATTGCAGTTGTCGTGTGATGAAAAGTGGCTCTGAGGGCTGAGGGATCGTTGGTAAAAAAACCTGACACGCCTGCTCTGACCAGGCTTCTGGCAAGAGCCGCACGATCAACAGTCCAGACAAAGACAGGAAGGTCTGCTCGTGCACAAGCAGCGACCATCGGACGGCTCACAAGATTTGATTCTGGATGAAAAGAACAGGCCGATAGCTCTTTGGCGCTCTGAACGGCACGATACCAGTTGCCGGAGTCAAAAAGGACCGCCAAAGGAAGAGCATTGTCCACCGAGCGTAATCGGTGCAGCAGATCATAGTTAAAGGAAGAAACAACAATATCAGCAGACGGATAGTGGCTGAGCAGCTCAAGCACGGCCATCCCGGCACGGAATTCTTTAAGCTCAAGGTTAAGCCGCAGTTGGCCACCAAAGGTTTCCAGGACCTCTTCCAGCGCAGGGATCGATTCACCAGCAAATTCGGTAGCAAACCAACAGCCGGCATCAAGCTGCCGAAGCTGTTGCCACGTCATCTCGGCAACAAGACCACAACCATCAGTGGTTCTTTCCAGAGTCTCATCATGGATCACGACCGGGACACCATCGCGAGACAAATGGATGTCCAGCTCAAGACCATCGGCGCCACCCTCTACGGCTGCGGTAAAAGCCGTCATAGTGTTTTCTGGTGCGCAATGGGAGGCCCCACGATGGGCCCAAAGGAAAAGACGATTCATCTCTGTGATACGTTCATGCGTCATGAAGCCAGCCTGGTGCCCATCCGGAAACTCCGGATGGGCAAAACGGGGGAGTCTGATTTGGAAACCAGCGATTTTTCGCAAGGTCAAGGAAATCGAGTATTTGTGCGGAGGCGTAGCACTTTACGCCGCACAATCAAATCCGCAGATTGACGCTGAGATTGCGGAAAAGGGCGGTTTTCGAACAGAAACTAGCCTAAGGTCCTCCCCGCAAGACAGGGTAACCCTTTTGAGACCATGCATAGATTCCACCATACATATTATAAACTTCCGGGTAGCCCTGTCTTGCCAGGTAACTGACAACCTGGGCACTGCGCGATCCAACAGCACAGTAAACGAGAATCGGGCGATCCTTCGGCACCTCACTCAGACGCTTTGCAAATTGATCAATGGGGATCAGTCGCGCACCTTCAAGTCTGGCTTGCTGGTATTCTCCGAGAGTGCGGACATCAAGCAGAAACAGATCACTGCGTTGGCCAACCAGGTTAAAAGACTCTGCAGGCGTCAGGTTGCGAGTAACAGCGGACTCAGCGTAAGATGGCAAGAAGACCAGCAGCAGAAAAAAACAGGATAGGATTCGACTTCTCATAACATACCTCTTTGAAAAATTTACATATAAACAACAATACGATTATATTCAAATAACAATATTATTCCACCCCAAAAAGATTTGTCTTTACCCATGAAAAATGTAATCATGACGACCGTTGTCAGACAGCATTTTCAGCAGGAGAGTTGAGATGGATCGCAATCTTGCGCTCGAGTTGGTCAGAGTTACAGAAGCTGCAGCCCTTGCCTGTGGTCGTTGGGTAGGTAAAGGCGACAAAATCGCAGCAGATGCGGCTGCCACTGAGGCAATGCGTCGCATGCTCGACTCTATGGAAATTTCCGGAACTGTGGTTATCGGCGAAGGCGAGATGGACGAAGCGCCGATGCTTTATATTGGCGAGAAGCTCGGACGAGGTAACGGCCAGGAAGTTGATATCGCAGTTGACCCTCTGGAAGGCACAAACATCTGCTCCAAAGGCCTCAACGGATCGATTGCAACCATTGCTCTCGCTCCAGGAGGGGGCTTTTTGCACGCTCCCGACATGTATATGGAAAAGATCGCTGTCGGCCCAGCTGCCCGGGACACAATTGACATCAATGCGTCACCAACGATCAACCTGCAGCGGGTCGCCGACGCCAAGAACTGTTACGTCGAAGATCTCACCGTTGTCATTCTTGATCGCCCGCGTCACGACAAAATCGTCGATGAAATTCGCAAAGCAGGGGCTCGCATTCATTTGATCACAGATGGAGATGTCGCGCCAGCTATCGCTACCGCCGTTGAAGGCAGCGGCGTTGACATGCTGCTCGGCATCGGTGGTGCACCCGAAGGTGTGCTTGCTGCGGCGGCCTTAAAATGCATGGGCGGTGACATGCAGGGGCGGCTGGTCTTCATGAATAATGAGGAACGTGACCGGGCAAAAGGCATGGGCATCACTGACTTTGAAAAAATCTATCAATGTGATGAAATGGCAAGCGGCGACGTTGTTTTTGCGGCAACCGGAGTAACTAATGGCGACCTGCTACGCGGTACCCGCTATTCCTCCGGTGGCGCAGAAACCCATTCGATTGTTATGCGTTCCAAGACCCGGACCATCAGGTTTATCGAGACCCGTCACAGTTTCGACTTTAAGCCTCAATACTGATCAGACCAACAATGGCTTTGGACTTGTCAGAAGCCTGACAAATTGTTAGTATCACGCCAGTTTTTATTACACACTACAGGTGAGGTTAGCACATGGCAATTATCACGATTTCCAGAGAAATGGGCAGCGGTGGCATTCCGATTGCTCACAAAGTTGCTGAGAAGCTTGGATATCAACTGATCGACGGCGAGGCAATCATGGAGGTTGCTGAAGCTTACGGCCTCTCCCCTGAGGCGATCGAACAAGCAGATGAAAAGCCTCCTCACTTTGTTGACTCTCTCGATTCGAAGCAGTCTCTGGATCTCCACCTGATTGAGCTGATTATTCTCGAAGCTGCCCTGAAAGGCAATGTGGTCATTTATGGCCGCGGCGGACAGGACCTTCTCAAAGACATCAGCAGTGTTCTCCGCACCCGGATTATCGCACCTTTCGAAGATCGCGTTGAACGGTGGTCGGAGCGCGAATGGCTCGATCCTGACCGCGCTCGTTATCTGGTGCGTAAGAGTGACCAGCAAAGAGCTGGCTTCATCAAGTATTATTTCGACCGCGATTGGGAAGACAGCGTCCACTATGACCTGACGATCAATACCCAAAGGCTTTCCGAAGAGATGGCTGTCCGGATCATCTGCAGCAGCGTCAAGGACGAAAACCTCGAAAGCATCAAGGCCAGCAGCAAGAGAATCCTCTCAGACCTGATCTTGCGTAAACGTGTTGAAATCGCAATTTTTTCAACAAACAATATCGACGCTTACCTGCTCGAAATTATCGTCAAAGAAGGAGTCATTACCTTATCGGGACAAGTACACTCCAACGCAGAGAAAAAAGCAGCTGAAGCTCAAGCTCGTTCAGTTGAAGGCATCAGCAGCGTGAAGAACAACATAGGGGTTGTCGAATACCGCACCAATCCGTCAGACCTTTAAATCCTCAGACATAGATAGCACTCGGAAGCCGGCCCAATACGGTCGGCTTCTCTTTTTGTTCAGGGGCTTCTCAGACTTGTTCCTCCGCAAGCCCCTATGCTAGGATAAATTTCTTTTTACACTACTAACATTGTTAAGGAGTTAGAACATGGCCGGACACAGCAAATGGGCCAATATCAAGCATCGCAAAGGCGCTCAGGACGCCAAGCGCGGCAAGGTTTTTACTAAGGTCATCAAAGAACTTACGGTTGCTGCCCGCCTCGGTGG
>JAGXHM010000041.1 GCA_024636155.1 Deltaproteobacteria bacterium | reverse complement strand
TCGAGAACGTTGCAATTGGCAATGCGGTCCAAACGTAATGCCCGACTAAACAGACGGGGCGATACTTCCGACATAACATGTTTAGTGAATTTGCTAATACACTGTATTTTCGGACAAATGGGTTATTCGAAAACGGTCTCAGCAAAGACCAATAACGAAACGCATTCACAAGCCCTGACAAGCCGATGATTATCTTAAAAGGGATATGGAGGAACGGGTATTTTGTCCAAGTCTCGCCCCGAAAAGGACCACACCATACTTCGTTACAATACGCTTTTAACTCGTCAGCATAAATAGGAGGCTGTGGCAAGACAAGGGCAATCTGGTAATATTTTTTAAGAAACTTCAGTAGAGCAAGAATCCGCTGAGAGTTTCCGGCTAAGGGGGGGAATGGCTCAAAAGGCACTTGCATCAAGATCCACTGTCTATCAGTGGGTTCCAATGTGTTTCCTCCATGGTTAAAGAACTGGCCCTAAACAGATCAGACCACTAGTGATTGACAGAATAAGGATACAGAGCAAGCATCACGTCATACCAATGATTAGTCATCATCGGCCCCTATTTCTTGGAGCCGAGAGAATCGCATTTCAAAACATTTGCACAGAAATAATGCTTAACATTATTAATGTAATAATGGAAATCAAATCTAAGTAAAATGAGGGTTTTACGAATCATTCCGGAGGCTGAAAACACTTTCGGGAAACAGGGTTGGACGAGATAGCTTTTAAAACCAAATGGAGCGAGTAGGCCCAAATGTGCCAGGAAAAATCTTTTCTGCAAACTCGTAAATTGCTGTTGCAGTTCCTCATCAACGCGGGTGACCTCAGCAAAGAGATTCGTGAGCCAATCCATATAGGCGACTAATGCATCCAACTTCTGGGTGTGGTAGATTCTCCCTCCCATAGAGACATTCACTCCGCTTTGGCGCCAGTAGACACGTGACTGAGGAATTGTATAAACCCCCTTCTCTTCGCCATATTTTACCCAAGTTGCATCATCTGCGCACCACGCCAAAGGGAAATTAACGAAGCCACATTTCCTTTCATGAACCTCTCTGGAGAAGATATATTCAGAGACAAAACTATCTCTCTTCAAACTCATCTTACTGCAGACAAACTCTAAAGATGTTTCAAGAGGTGGATGTTGGGGAGCCGTATAGATAGTCTTCCCCTCCGAGTCAATCCTGCTGGTATTGAAGCGATAGAGATCAAATTGACCGCCGGTTTTTTCCAGATGTGCATAAAAAGATGAGACACAATCCGGAGCCATTACGTCATCATCACAGAAAAGCCAAATCCAAGGTTCGTCAGAGAGGGCAATGCAACGTTCCCATTGCGAGACCAAGTCCCTCCCACCTAGATTTTCATCAAAGCGGTGATAGCGAATGTCTAACGAACCGACAAAACCCTCACAAACTTTTCTGATTTCTGCAGGGCCAGCATCATCCCCGACATAAACCCTGAAGCGCTTGTCAGTCTGGGCCGCGAGAGAAGCAAGCGTAGAGTGAAAAAAATCTGGTTTATAGGCAGGAATAATGATCGCCAGGGCATGCTTGTCATTCATGGCATCTCACAGCTTTGGATTCCCAGTGTCAAGGAAACAGGCCCATCTCGAGCGCCCTAATTCCTAGGAAGATTTGAGCGGACAATCTTCCAGCCATTCTTTCAGCTAATGTATTATTTTTTCGCGACAAAAAGAACTTGCTCGCCACCTAAGTAGCCATAATCACGGGACCAATAGAGTACTGCATATACATCTTTGAAGCCGGCAGACTTAATCTCCTCGAGCATGTCCCATCCATAGTAACGGAAGCAAAGACAGCCAGCTTGGTTTAAAGGGTCACCATGATATTCAGGCTCCATGAAATGTTCAACAACACCATCCGGAGACACCCTGGCCCGCGTTACATGCTGTTGCGAATTCAGGTGAAATGGTACGGAAAAAAACAACCGGCCTCCATGGACGAGGGTTCGAGAACACTCGTCAAAGCCCTTCCGGTAATTAGGGATGTGCTCTAAGCAATCAAAAGACAGGATGTGATCAAAGCTGGCATCCGGGAAACTTAAATTTGTAAGGTCCTCATGTCTCAACCCAACCAGGTTAATTGAACCCGGGACAAGTTCGTCTCCAAGGAACTCGCTACCAGTGATATTTCTATATCGGGAAGAATAGTGCCGATACAGTGTGGTGACCTGCTCTGAAATGTAAATGTGGTCTTGCACGTAAGGAGCACATTCAATATCAAACAGCTGTACCGCGGCCCGCATCCGATTATTTAATCCCGACATCGGGCAAACTAGCCGCTCACGCCAGTTTGGTACACTATGATCGCCTCCGTACATGTAATCGACATGAAATTTAACATTCCGGTTCACCGGGTAAGAATATCCTTTGACTTTGAAACTTTTGCGCCATTTATGAATTAGACTCTTCTCAAGCTCCTTACGCGCGGCGTATACTTTCTGCATCAGCTCCGCATGGGCCTGATACTCTTCGAAATTTCTGATCCGGTAAACTATCATCCCCCTTGGCTCCCCTGTTTCTTTTTGTACGCCAATGAAGACAGAATCCGCTGCATTTTCTCTTTAGCGCAAGCATATGTCAGATTTTTCAAAGCGTAATTATGCAATTGTACACTGAATTGTCGGAGTTCCGACTCGTTGTTATAAAGTTCAATTACCCGGTTGCCAAACGCATGCGGCCCATCGGATGGCGGAGCAATAGCCTCCAAACCAACACCCTCGATACCGATAGATGTTGACACCAGCGGGAGAGCAAACGAGATCGCCTCCATTGTCTTGCCCTTTACCCCTGCTCCGAATCTTAACGGTACAACAGCTAGACGCACCTGTTGGTAAAGATTGGACAACTCTTCATCGGTCACGAAACCAAGAATCCTGACAAAATCACTTTCTAGGGCAGCAATCTCTTCAGTCGGATGGTTTCCAACCACATAAAGAACCACTCCAGGGCACCTTGCTATAACTCCAGGTAATACCTCATTAACAAACCATAACACAGCATCTATATTGGGATTGTGCTTGAAGCCTCCAACGCACAACAACCCTTGTCGTTGCGAAAAATCTGAGATCGCAGGTGCGATTTTTTTATAAAAATAAAGCGGAATCACTTCCATTCTATGAGTTGGCAGCCTCTTGGAAATGATATCTTTTTCATGTTGACTGAAGGTTAAAAACACATCGGTTTTCCGGATAAGCTCCATCTCAAGTCGTTCGCTCTCATATGACTGCATAAATGTGACAGGATCCTCATCAATCAGATATTTTCTGCGCAACCGGAGGAAATGAAGGTCATGACACTGATAAAGGGTTTTCGCTGTTGAAAACTTGTTTATGTAACCAATGAAAAGCTTCGTTGTCTCGGGCCGGTTTAAAAAAACATAATCAAACTGATGAGAGTAAAAAACCAGCCAAAGCCTCCAAAAGATACGGAACCACTTGCCTGATAACAACCGAACGCCAAGAGACCTCAAGTGTTTTGTGTAAGGTTCGTCATCCACAAAATCAGCAGCGAGAAACGAAACTTCCAACCCCATATCAAGAAGTAGATTGAGATAATTGTAGCTCGTTCTAAATCCTGCAGATTGGTCAAAACGCAGAATTTGATAGTCAATGAATAGCAATTTTTTATTCATAAAAGCGCTCAGGCCTTGATCATTTTCTTAATACATCGCGCCAGAGTATTTAAGAATGGAATTTTATTCAAAACGGCATCGATAATCTGAACCTGATCTAAACGATCCACAAACATATCAAGCAACTTTCTGGCTTGCGCTTCTCCACCATGCCGCATCAAGACGATCGCCAAATCCGCATACATAGCATTGCGCTGTGCCGTTGTTTTTGCCCCTTGATGGGACAAAGCAACTGACAACAGGACTGGAATCCGTCTAAACTTGTATCTCTTGGCAATTTTCAACCATAAGTCAACATCTAGAGAGTAATTGAGCTCTTCGTCCAGGGGACCGCAATCCTGCCATGCCCCTTTTGTAAACAAGCACGACGGTTGCATGAGGTCACCTCCGTCTGCCCACTCCAATAAATTGTCCCTATTTATTTGCACCAGTTGCGGGATGTGTGTAACCACATTATTAGCATCGACAATGTGACCCTGCCCGTAGACGGCACCAACGGACTTGTCTTCGAGATAGGCAGATGCAAACTTAAACAAAGCTCGTTCAGTGTACCAATCATCTGAATTCAGCCAGCCAAGCAATTCACCAGAAGCTCTTTCAAGCCCCTTATTGATCGCATGACTCTGTCCTCGGTCAACCTCACTCACCCAACAAGTGAGCCAAGGTTCATACTTCTTGATGACTTCTACAGTGTTGTCTGTCGACCCACCATCGATGATGGTGTATTCAAGGTTTGGGTAACCTTGCAGTAAGACAGAACGAATCGTTTTTTCGAGAAAATCAGACTGATTGTAAGTCGGCGTAACGATACTTATCCTGGGCCAATCTAGTTCCTTCTCATCATCTGAGATTTTTCCCAAAAGGGATTGCCCCATTGGCCAGGGTTGTCCCGGTACACCGGGCGGAAACTCGCTCGTTTTATTATTCAAAATCTTCCCTTCAATCAAATCAAACCGGCATCAATATCGTTTGCCTCGCAGGGTCAAGAAGAACATCTAGCCAGAGCCTCTTCATAAGTAATCTTTGGGAAAATCTCCAAGTTCCCATCGGCCGTCGCATCGAAAATCTTACGATTACTACGATTATAAAAAAATCTCGCAAGATAATACGACAATTCAGAGGCCTCAATGTCGGGTAGATGCCATTCTTGCCCTTCGAAGTACCCAGGGTCGAAATGATTTACATCTTGACCGCTTAGCAACTGTTTTTCGTTAGGGTTGCCACTGACTATGAAGTTGTGGTCAACACCGATCAAGTAAACTTCTGAAAAGCCCATGTAATATGCGAGCTGCATCGCAACAAAAGTGACGGTGTGTCCTTCATGAAGGGACGATGTGATGTCTGTGCTGAACGTGAAAGGAGCCGCCCTGTAACTGCTGGTCATAAGATAGTTGGCGTTCGCAAAATCACTGACGACTCCTCGACTAGCGTGGTACGCCAGAAAAGACGGGCATGCCATTTTTTCGAACTCCGTGGCACTCTGTTGGATAACCAGGGGGTTCACAGCCACATGATAATCGATCATCAACTTTGATCGTTCCATAAGCATGTAGATTTTATTCAGACCAAAGCAGACGCAGTCAGACAAAAGAGAAAGGTCCATCCTGTTCAGTGAAGGTCCGTTGCCAATAATAAAGCACTTCTCTCCAGAATGGATATTCCGGAACTGCTCCAGCCGCCTTCTATATTTTAAGTACCACTCCCGATAAATTCGGTCAGAATACAAGTCTAAAGACAGATCGCACAGCTTAATCAATTTATGCAGCATCATCACCCCGGCGGCACTGGAAGAAGTTGATCTATTCCGTGCTCAGTTTGGCCAGAACACCGCCGTCGACCACCAGTGTCTGACCGGTTATGAACGAAGCACTCAGATCGTCACAAAGAAACAGGATCGACCTTGCCACCTCAGCAGAACGACCAATTCTGCCACAAGGAGTTTTAAGCGCCAACTCCGCCTTCATTGATGCGAGATTTCCCTCGGTCAGTTGTCCACGGCTGAGACCATCTTCAAACATCTCGGTATCGACGGCCCCGGGCAGGACGGCATTAACCCGGATAGATCTTCCGGACAACTCAAGAGCTGCAGCCCGCGTCAGAGAGACGAGCCCCCCCTTGCTGACTGCATAAGCCGCAATATTTTGTGAGGTCTGAAGGGCGTGAACGGAGCTTACGTTGACAACAGCAGCGGCCCTCCCGTCCAGATGCGGCGTCATGAATTTGATCCCGAGGAAACTGCCGGTGAGATTGACGCCCATGGTGTCAGCCCACTCGTTCTCCGTCGTTTCAAGCAGTGGTTTATTCAGCTGAACGGCCGCGTTGTTGACCAAGGCATCCAGACCATCGTTCAAAAACGGCGAGTCCGCGATCTCTCGCCAGATGTTCGATTGCGAAATATCACCCAGCCAAAAATGCACAAGTTCAAACGAATTGTCAAAAGGCTGGCAGTCGACGCCCAAAACTCGCCAACCGGATGCGGCGAAGAGACGCGCTGTGGCCTTCCCGATACCGCCACAGATCCCCGTGATCAAGACAGTTTTCATTCTAAAGTCCCTTCCAGAGTATCGAACAGATTTTTCAGAGTGTTCTCATGGACCCTCTTCCAGGCTTTCGGACTACTGTTCGAGTTGTGTGGGGCTAGCATGACGTTGTTCATTCGGTACAGCGGGCTATCCTGTGGAAGCGGCTCATCTTCGAACACATCCAAGGCAGCCCCAGCGATATTCTTCTGTAGTAGAGCAGAGATCATAGCCCCTTCATTAATAATTGAGCCACGCGCCAGGTTGCAGATCATTGCTGTCGGCTTCATCATTGAGAACTCTGCAGGCCCCATCAAGTGACGGCTGGTCGGGTTGAGGTCACAGTTCAACGAAACAAAATCCGAGTGCGTCAGAAGAGTCTCTTTATCTGTCATCTTGATCCCTGTTTCATCGATAAAATCATCAGGGAGAGCAACCAGGTCATTGCCAAGAAGTGTCACACCAAAAGGTTTGGCTCGGCGAGCTATCGCCTTACCGATTTTACCGACCCCAATGATGCCAAGGGTCGATTCATTCAATGCTCGCCCCGGTATTTTCTCCCAGTATCCGTTCTTCATCTGCACATCCATCCAGGGGAGCATCCGTGCAAAACAGAGGATATAACCCAGGACAGAATCTGCGACAGGGTGAATAAACGCATCAGGCGTGTTTTTAACTGTGACCCCCAACTCGCTGCAGGCAGCAAGGTCGAAGGAATCTATCCCTGTGCCCCACTTTGAGAGGACCTTGAGTCTGGGAACCGCCTTTTCCAGGACTTTACGGGTGAATTGGTCGTCACCGGCAACGACACCGTCTATCTCCCCGACCAAATCGAGCAGTTCCAGTTCGGAGAGCCTTTCATTAACCTTCGGCAGAACAAACTCAGCCTGATTATTCTCAAACACCTGCCTGTACTCGGAGATGACCGGCTGCAGGTAGGGTGCTGAGACCAAGATCTTCCATTTCATGGCAGCCCCCCTCTCTCATCTTCACGGTTCAGGTAGAGCAACTCGGCGATCTGGAAATCCGCTCCGTCATCAATATCCCAGGATTCGGTGGCATCCATCTCGAACATCAACGGACGTGCACCGATACGATTATTTCTTTTGAGGAGACTCTCCCGGTCGAAGATATATATACAGGAATTTTCTTCAAAAACTGGCGGCAGATCCTGCGTTCGGAGCAAAACATCAGGATCGTGGTTAACAGGCTTCCCGTGCTGATCCCACAACCGGGTCTGCAGTCTCTTTACACTAAACAGGGAGTCATGTTCATTCTGGTGGTCAAGGAAGGTATTGATCGCCCGAGAGAGTGTTGCAGTTCTCAGCAAAGGATTAGTACTGTGGGTCTGCAGGTATAGATCGGCCTCTCTCTGAGAGGTCGTATTCAACAAAACATCATTCATCGGGGTCAAGCCATCACGTAAATGATCGGGTCTGGCCAATACCGTCACCTCCGGGAAGCACTCTTGAGCATCTTCTCGAATGGCATCACTGTCGGTATCAATGACGACTTGACATATTTCAGAGCAGGCCAAAAGACTTGAAACAATGCGATGGTACAGCGGCTTTCCGGCAAAAAGTCTAAAGTTTTTACCAGTCACTCTCTCACTACAGTGACGCATTGGAACAATCGCAACGATATGTGGAGTATCCTTATTCAATTTAAGTCCAATCACACTGAGGATTTGCTCTTAACTTTTCAAGAAGCGGTTAAGATGTCGAGTGAAATCATCGCAATCAATGACGATGTCTTCTTCTTGCTGACGGCAGACAAAACTGGTGTAATCAAAGTTGAACCCATTCGCAAGGGTATAAAAACAGGGGTTGATATACTCGCGGCCGAAAATTTCAAAGACTCTCGTTCCCGGCAGGGCGAAGATCATATTCGCCAATCCCGCACCATGCGGTGCAACGATCGTATCCGTTTGCGAAAACAATCGGACCTGATCAGAAAAGCTCATCTCCTCAAGAACATAAGTACGAAAGCCATAGTTGACAAGACACTCAAGGACCTGCTCCTCATTAACAATCCTTCTGGCCCCTGCCTTTCGTCTTGACACAAAAACTCTCAGGGGCTCTTTGCCGACCGGAGCCTCAATGGCAAGACTTGAAAAAAGTTGTGTCTTCAACCAGCGGCAAGCCTGAATTGATGTCCTTCCTGCTTGCCGCCTGAATGAGGGCAGCACAAATCGCTCTGCATGTAATCCCCCAGAATCCCACAACATTAAATCCTCTTGAGTGTAACCAAGTAGCTGCAAGGATTCAATCATCCAGTTGGGCGGATTTCTGTTAATCAACAATTTAGGTCTATTCCCGGTCTCCTTTATATAATAATCCAGGCCTTCTAACCGAGTTAAGCACTCAAGCAACCAGTGGAAATAAGTGTGACTCCAGACGTTGACCAGAGAACACAATATTTCTACCCTCGTTTGTGGTCGCACAAGGCCCGGCAGGAGCATCTTCCACATGTGGCCTTGCTGGTCGATCGTCAAATCGATAGACCGATCCATACAATCCTGCCTTGCAACTGCGCTTTCCAGAACAGGGGCAGAGTCCAGAAAAGCCAATGCAGGAGGACCCATCAATTTTACATGCGGCAATTCACAAACAAAGGCGGAAGAGAACTTGAAAGGACGGTTGATCTGTTGAATTATTTCTGGGATTTCAGCGCCAGAAAGATGCTTGGGCTCACGACAAATAACTTCTTCAGAGACGGCATTGAGCCGTTCAAACCAATACTCCCTGCGCTCAGAGATTTCACTTAACCGGACGGCATCAATGACCCGCCTTTTTATGATGTCCACCAGTATGGATCGAGACAGTCTGCGAATTCTAACAATCAATAAACCTGGGTCATTTATCATAGAATTGCCTCGTTCTCATTATCGCCTGGATACAAAACTAATCATCTAAACAAAAACGAGAGGACGATTAAAGTTGGTTATCTTCAAGACATCTCAAAACAACACGGGCCGGTGCGGCTTCAGCCCCCACAAGAGGCAAAGGGAGGCAAATCAGTTCATAACCTCCTTCATCGACCTCGGCAAGGTTAAGCCCTTCGAGGATCACAACTCCGGCAGAGAGAAGCAACTCATGTGTCCGGTTAGATTCATGGAACAGCTGGACCGACAATCCATCGACACCGATCAGACTGAAGGAGCGGTCGACCAACCATTCAGCCGCATCAAGTGTCAATGCGGAGAAGTCTTTTCTGAATGGCTTGTCACCCTCAGACCACAGCTTTGAGTTGTCGGTTTTAATCAGGAGGCGTTCGGCCCCCTCGGGGAGCACCAGTCGGCTCAAATCCGAAGCAGTAATGGCAGCAGTCCCACACAGATTTGCAACATAGGCCGAACCAATCAGGGTTTCGAGAGGCAAGGTATCCACGGTGGCATCACTTTTGAGAAAGTGGCTCGGTGCGTCGATATGAGTCCCGTAATGACAACCCATGCTCAAAAATGTTTCGTTATAGCCGTCATCATCAAGGGCCGCGACCTGTGAAAGAGTCAACCCCGGGCTACCGGGCCATACTGGAAGATTCGCAGTAATCGGCAGAGTAATATCAATGATCTTTGTCAACATCTTGTCCTTCAAGTTCAGCATAATCAATCACTGGACGTGCCTGACGCTGAGCATTCACGTCGCGCTTCTTCAGAGTCTCTCCGGGATAGTAAAACTTTTCCTTGAGCTGTCGCGAGACGCTACCATGCTGTACATAACCACGATAAGTCCCCCAGAATTGCAT
Organism: Deltaproteobacteria bacterium; assembly: GCA_024636155.1. Taxonomy (GTDB): domain Bacteria; phylum Desulfobacterota; class Desulfuromonadia; order Desulfuromonadales; family BM103; genus M0040. The sequence goes on along the minus strand of JAGXHM010000041.1, from coordinate 12,405 downwards.
AAAACGAAAGGCCGCTATCTCTCTTATGTTGCGCCAAAACACTTGTTCACGAACAGCTCTACAGCCGTCAATGAATACATTCTTCGTATACATGTGAAAGAATTCGAAGAGCCCGAATTTTTCGTGTGGGAAGATCTCTTTCAGGGCAATTGCTTCGCGTCGATACCGGTTGTAAAGAGCATTTGAGGTTTCATCGTGGACATGAACGATCTCGGCATCTGCTTGATACGCAATTTTGTACCCCGCCCCCAGTAGCTGCTTGGCAAAAGCCAGATCTTCGAGCCCGGTCAGGCTTTCATCATAACGAAAACGTTCCCACAAGCCTCTCCGGATTGCGGAATTGGCATTGTTGCAGAAAGGGTGTCCCTGATTGACCATCGACTGATTGGGAAACCACTTTTTGAACACTTGGTGCTCGGAATACCTGGTCGTTTCATTGCCACGTTGTTTACCATAGACCAAGCCAACTCTTTCATCATCAAAAGGCTCCAGAAGACGATCCAGCCAATCGTGATGTACCGGGTAGACATGCGCACTGACAATGACATGGAGCTCGCCAGCAGCCGCTTCACAACCGACATTCAGCGAATATCCAAACGAAAAGTCCTCTTTTTTAATCGAAATGACCTTGACCGGATAACGGGAAGCGATCGCCAAAGTGGCGTCTGTCGAGCCGGAATCGACGACAATGATCTCGAGATCCTTACGCCCCTGCTGGAGGATACCTGAGAGCAAGCGACCGATATGCTCCTCTTCGTTGTAGCAGCGTATGATGATAGAAATATCTGGCATAGAGAATCCGGGAGCTAATTCCGGCGTCATTATTCGTAAAACCTCAACGCTTTGTGCAATCAACGACTAGCCTATTTACATCACAGACAACACGGAAGAGTGAAAATTCACATATGTAATTCTCAGGAGGCTCTTTCAGTGAAGAGCACCCAGTGATCGTCAGTCACGACCATCAACCCTTGAGCTGTAAAAACCGTCTTAAAAGAGACCTGAGGCTCCCGCCCCCTACCTCAGCCGTCTCTTTACGCAAAGGAAAGCGATAAGAGATCTGTTGCTGCTCATAATAATGATTCAGTGAAGGGAAAAGCACCTCTTGAAAAAATTTATCACAAGAGAACTCAGCATTTCTGTAGACCGCGTTATTGTGAATCCGATAATAGCTGAGGCATTCAGGTATCGAATAAACCGGGCCCTGTGTAAACAGTGTCCGGGTCAGAAAGGCATCAGCACAGATCCGCAATGCTTCAGGAATAGGGAAAACCTTCTCGGCACATTTCCGGTGAAAGCTTATGCCACTCGTCGGGACGAAATAATCGTAATGACCGGTACTTTGCATTTCGCCGAAACAATCCCCTGACGGTAGGATCCGTTTATACGGAACCGTCTCACCATCCAACCAGTTCAGAACCGCATGTTGCAAAACCGAGTAATCCGCGGGAAGAAAACTATCCCATTGAGCAACTGTCTCCAGTTTGTTCTCAAACCACCAATCATCGCTATCAATAAGACAGATGAGCTCGCCGGAAGACCTTTGAAATGCGGCATTAAATGCTGAGGCTTGACCTCCATTCTCTTTGAAGACTCTGACAATTCGTTCATCTTCAAACGAATTGATCACATCTCGTGAGTTGTCCGTTGAACCATCATCAACGATGATAAGTTCGAAATTGGAAAAGGTCTGAGTCAAGACACTCTCGATCGCCTTCCTAATGAATGCAGCATAATTATAGTTGCACATCAATACGGATATTTTCATTTCTTAAATATCTCGGCAAAGTTAGCAGCGTTTTTTTCAAGGAAATAATTATTGGTCACTATGTAAAACATGTCATAAGACATTCGCAAATTGTTTCTTCCCGTCCCTTCTTTCAGAACTCTATCGAGGCAATAGACCAGGTCTGTCCTATCATGAGCCTCGTAAGTCAATCCAAGGCCAGAGTAGAAGGCCCGCCCGCATAAGACCAGTTCTGCACCGAAGATCAAACTTTCAAAGCCCGATTGTGAATTGATCGTCACGCAGACGTCTGATGTGCTTATGAGTCTATACGTATCCAGGTCTTTATAGTCGACGCAGACTCCATGTTTCTGGATCTTTTCGAAGAGTCTTTTGTTCTGTTGGATTTTCCGCAAGGTAATCGATTGGTAGGGCTCACCGAGAGTGTTCGTACCGTCGAGTTCTTTCGGATGCAACTTTATCAAGAGTTCGTAATCATTCTCAATGGCGTAATCCACCAGTTGCTCCAGAATATCGACAGGATCCGTGAAGTTATTGATCCCGAAAAGAACTGAAGCATCAGTATAAACCTGACCAAGAAAAACGATGCGTTTCCTCTGGCCTTTTGCAATTTCCTGGGCCCCGGTTTGATGCTGAGAGGATTTGACAGTCCTGATCTTCTCCCTGTACCCCCAGCAATAGCTCTCTGCGTCCTCGCTGTCTACGAAATCGACATACTTGTAATAAACATTCTTCGCGATACCACGATTAACAGTGACTCCGCTGATGAAATCGTACAGGAACCTGTTCTTGTCAAACGTATTCTCAAGACAACAGATGTTTATATTCCGCTCATTGCAGAGGCATCTGGCGATAGAAGATTCATATTGATGGCCCTGGATGATAATGACCTTGCGGAAATCGGTTTTGTCGAAGAGGGTCGAAAAATACTCGGAACAAGCTTGGGCCCGGGCTGACCAGAAGAGTGCCCGCCTCATGACAAGTTCGTCAGTAAGAACAAGCTGCTCCGGGTAAATTCCCAGATCGACGCATAACTCGTATTTGATATGTTTTAGCAAATAGTTCGGATCGACCGCATCTGCCCTGCCTGTAACTTGACCGGAAAACGTCTCGAATTCGGCAAAGTAGAACCTGTACCCTGCCCCCAAAATTTTGCCGACAGCAGCATAGTCAATCTGTAGCCAGTTATATCGATCGACAATCAGAATATTTTTTATTTTTTTACAAAACATCGATAAATACCGAAAGTCAGAACATCTCAGTCGTCTTTATTTAAACCTGAATCAGTGAGTTGTTGTACGTAATTTTGCTTTTGATCTTTGACAATCAGCTGATTTTATTATGTTTTTCTGCTACTATTGAGCCGTATTGAAATTCACCCAAGGAGTTTTGTTGTGACATTTCCCCGGTTCAAACTTGAGCAGTCCAAGCAGGAATTCTACACCTCAACTTCCGGTCTGGCGCTGGTTGGTGTTGCACTGAATCGTTTTACCACACTGGTTTCCCGAACGGATAAAGCCGCCCCCAAACGAGGTATTGCCACCTCGGATGTCCTGCGCAGCTATCTGGGTCTGTTGTGCCAGGGCAAAAGTGATTTTGCTGCGATCCGTCCGTTTTTTGAGGATGACGAATTCTTCCGTTGTTCTCTGGGACTGACAAAGGTTCCATCACCGGAAACCTTACGACAGCGACTGGATCAGTTTGCTGAGATCCTGCGGATCATGGTGGATACCAGCATGGTGGAATTTTTGAAGAAGTCCCAAGCGCAGTTGACACCGTTGGCGACCGGTCATCTACCACTGGATCTGGATGTCTTTACCCTGGATAACTCCGACACCAAGAAGGAAGGCGTCTCCTACACCTATCGGGGCTTTTCCGGTTATGCCCCCATGGGGGCCTGGCTGGGAATTGAGGGCTGGTGCCTGGAGATCGAACTGCGTTCCGGTTCCCAGCATGCTCAGCAAGACTTCATTCCGCTGCTGCGGCGGGCTGTTTATAAAAGTCGGCAACTGACCGGTGCGTTGCTCTTGGTGCGCCTTGACAGTGCTCATGATGCTGTTACGACCTTGGCAGCCTTACTGGATGAAGGTGTCGACTTTATCGTCAAATGGAACCCGCGCAAAACCGATGTTCCGATCAAGGCAACCGAGGTGTTTCATCACGGCAAGACCGTTCATCAGGATGATACCTGCCGGGTCGCCATCATGACGGAAACCGTCGAGCGGACCTATCAGGACGAGGATGGTAACGACAAAATCATCAAGGTTCGTCGCGTCCTGAGAGCCACGGAGCGCTATATCGATCGCCATGGGCAACGCCTGCTGGTGCCGGATATGGAGATTGAAGGCTGGTGGACCAACCTGACTGTTGCCAAGGACAAAGTCATCGAACTCTACAAGGGGCATGCCTTGTGTGAGCAATATCATTCCGAACTGAAAACCGATCTGGATCTGGAACGGCTGCCTTCCGGCAAGTTTGTCACCAACGCTCTGGTGATGAGTTGCGCCGGACTAGCGTACAATCTGCTGCGGGCCATTGGTCAGGTCGGACTGATGGACAAGAAGCAAGCACGCCGGGCGAAACAACGGCGTAGACTTAAAACCGTTCTGCAAGATCTGATGTACTTCGCCGCCCGGATGATCCGTCATGGACATGGCCTGGCGCTTCGGTTCAGTTGCCACTCCGCCTGGCAAGCAAAGGCGTTTATCAAAACCTACGAGCGCTTTGCCTATGGCTAAAGACAGCAGCCTGCATAGATCTCAAAAAACAACCGGGCGACAGCAGCGTCAACGGAAGATGTGCGCCCAATACCGCAAAAGGGACGATACCGATGAGTTAAAAATCAGCTGAATTGTCAAAGAACGTATCGGCTTAGCCGAAAAACTTGCCGGAAGAGCCGTGTTGTCGCAGTTAATTCTGTGAAAAAGTGTTCACAGATTCGATACCAGAGATGCCGAAAGGTTACCTCACTGATTCAGGTTAAACACATACGCCTGTTACTTTTTCTGCCTCAGGGAGAAACAGTATTAGATGTCAGGTTATTAGTTAAAAAGTCTACTAATCAGAGCAGAGGCACGATGGTAATACGTATGTCTCGCCATCACTGCCCGATGTCCATTCTCAGCGATTTTAACCCTTTCTTGTTTATTCTTCAGGTAATACTCTGCCTTATCAATCATTTCTTCTGGATTGCTGCAAAAAACAATTTCATCCTCATTGAAGTATTCCTTCAGGCAAGGGTTATTGTCACACAGTGCAAATCCCCCCATACCATAAAGCTTATAAATGCGTTCATTCACATGAACCGGAATTTTTTGGACTTGTGAAGGCTCATGAAATACCAGATTAATTTTACTGCGGCGAACAATTCTAATAAATTCCTTATCAGAAACATGCCCCTCGGACAGGTGTGGCCATCCTTTACCAAAAACCCCTAATTGCACTCCAAAATGATCTTTCATGGGGAATAGATATTTATCCAGTTGCTGTCCTTTGAATGGCCACCAACCACCGGCATAGGAAAGATCATAGCTCTTACTTCTAGGAAACAAAGTCTTTTTAAATACTGTATCATCGAGTGCCAAGGGCTCTTCGAGGACATCAATCCCAGCGGAAAGCCATGATTTGAAACATGGTTGAGTCAACGTACGGCTAAATGAGTGCAGAATTAAATCGACAAAACTCTCTTCAATCAACATTCTTTCGTGTTTTGTTGGAGAGGCTTTCTGTTGATAAAATTTGTCTGCACACGATCTGTCTCCCTCCGTGAAATGGAGGTCAAGATTCTTCGTGAGGGTCTGAACATCAGGATTAGTATGGAGGGCAACCTTCATCCCATGAGATTGACGATAAGAATTTAATCGATAAAAAATCGGGTCCTGCATCCAACTAGAATCCTCATAAGTCCTTGGGGCCCTGATATAACCGACAAACAAATCAGGCTTGAACCCATCGAGGATTTCTTCCAGTTGAGCATAATTAACGTTATCCCAGACAACGACATCACACCCGGCCTTCTCAAAGCCACGAATATAACCAGTTTCAATGTACTTGAACGGATTAGTATCCATGCCTTCACGATAGATATATGGCTGATACAAAAGTTTCATCGTTCAAACGCCAAGCATATACTGATTAGATGTAACAGTAATTTAATCCAATTAAGCCTGTAGAGAAGGATATAGCTCTCGGTTCAATTCACCACAGAGTTCATCTATCACTCTAACCTGAATTGGAGAGAGGCTAACTTTTCTCGCGGGGGGTGAAGTTATCATCTTGGACAAGACCTTTGGATCGGCTGGTAAGCCTAGAAAAACAGATAATTGTTTAATCATATCTACCGGCCTTGAACAAAGGTCTTCATATCTCACATGCAACAGATTCTTCGACCCGATAAGTTGGTAGATTTCATTGTTATGCAAACGCCACCATGCCGCCTCGGCAATGACTCTGTCCTCCTCGGCGTCAGGCAGTTCATATTCAGGGAAAATTTCCTGGAGACGTTGGATATCATCATATTCCCCAGGCCGATGATGCCAACCTGCATTTCCAAGACATCTTGGGAAATTTTTCTGCATGCTTGCCAGGTAGCTGTACAGTTCGCGCGTAATCCAGATGTACTTGACGTCCTTGTCGATAAACAGTCGCAGTCTTGAACCTGCCCTGATGAACTTTGCCAACCCATTCAGGGTATCGATAAAAGCGTCCATCCATGGCCATTTTTTACAACTCGCATCCGGCAGAAGAGGGAAGCGGTTGTGCTCATTGATTGCATTGCGGTTAAGGGTAATCCCCTGCTCTCCGTTTATCCCCTGCCAATACAAGGGTTCATAGTGGTAGTTATAATCACTCTTGGATTTCAGCATGTTGTGAACCAATGTTCCCAGCAACTTGGTTCCACTGTTGCCCACTCCAAGGATAATAATTTTCACTGGGTTAAACTCAGACGCTGACATTTGACGCCCCTTCCGCATCATGGTCTTGCTGGCTCCAGGATCCGTTAAAGCAGATCGCGGCACCACCGTAATTAACCAACTCACCTGCAACCTTGATATCCCACATAGCGTTGCCCCAAATTAAATGGTGCTGTTTCTTCTCATCGAAAACAATCAGAGAGATCTTGTAATCAGCAGGATTTAAATTAAAGGGAGCAATATTGACAGACAACTCTAAAGAACCCTCGTCGCAAGAGACCACCTGACTGGAACAGGTTGCCACCACCTGTAGCTCTCGATTATGGAATGCGAGATGAGCCACTGCACTATGAAAGGCAGGGTCCACCTCTGCCTTGATATGAACACGTAATTCCTCACCATGCACTATTTGAGCTGTTTCATGGCCATCGGGATTCAGAACCTTGAAGCCGAGAAGACTATTCCCTTCTTTCACGGTAACGGTACCAACCTCTTTACTGAAGAGGTTGTAATAGGCTTGAATCACTTCGCCCTTATCTTTTCCGTCACGAAACGTGTCTTCGACACCTTGTCCCTTGTCCATGAGCAGGACTCTGTTGCAGTAACGATCGACATGCGGAATGGAGTGCGTGACCAAAATGACCGCTGAATGTTTCATCAGTTCCGCAATTCTGTTGTAACATTTGGCCCGGAAGCCCACATCTCCAACAGCGAGAACCTCATCAATGACCAGCAGGTCTGGATTCATCTGTGACGCAACAGCAAAACCGAGACGCACTTTCATACCGGAGCTGTAATTTTGCACGGGAGTATCTATAAAGTTACTGATTTCGGCAAAGTTGATAATCTCGTCGATCCGTTCATCAATCTCCCGTTTTGAAAATCCAAGAACCGACCCGTTGATGTAGATATTCTCGCGTCCAGTCAGTATCGGATTGAAGCCAGCACCAAGTTCGATCAAAGCCCCAACCCTGCCACTTACGGTGATGCTCCCGCGATCCGGTTTGATCAACCCATTAAGCAATTTCAGTATCGTACTCTTGCCGGCCCCGTTGGGCCCAATCAAACCAAGACATTCGCCGCGTTTCAATTCAAAAGAGACATCATTTATGGCCCAGAACTCGCCGGGACGCAAGGGGGTCTGCCCCTGTCCTCTACGAGTAATCTCTCCAAACACATCCTGCACACAGTACAAAAGTGAACGCTTCAGAGTACGACAGAACTTTTTGGAAACATTTTCGACTTTAACCAAGGTGTCTTCATTCATGTGAGTCAGAAATTCAGGCGCTCATGCGAGCGATAAGGTGTGGCATCGAAAGTCGATAGAGCAACCAACCAAGAAGCAAAAAAATGATAGCCCCAACTGTAACAAGCCAAAAGCCTATTATCTGGCTGGAGGCACCAAGAATCAACCAGTCCCGAATGGTGATCAACACAGGTGTCACCGGGTTGAACTGGGCAAGGATTGCAGCGATACCGGTTTTCGGCATCGGATAAATTACCGGGGTCAGAAAAAACCAGATTTGAGTAAAAATCATGATGCCGCGTCCAACGTCTGAATACAACACTCCTAGCGGGGTCAGTAGCACCCCGAACATGAGACCCAGAGCAATCAAAGCCAACACGCCAGGCAACGCCAATGGTAAAGTCACCGGCACGGCAAGATTAAACCAAAAAAAGAGTCCGATCAGCAAAACGGCCCGGATTACAAAGTTAAAAAGGACTTCTCCAAGACCCGCAAGGATCAGCGCTTCGCGCGGAAAGTTGACCTTAGTCAGCAGCCCTTTAGATTCATTGACGATCTTCAAGGGGCTGTTGATTGCATCAACAAATGTCTGCCACAGGATTGTTCCAGTCAACACGAATACAGGATAAGGCATCCCTGGATCCTCTATATTAATAACCTTTTGGTTGTTAAGAAAAACCCAGACCAACATGGTAAAGAGCGGCGGCAGAAAAGCCCATAGATAACCGAGCATCGACTGCCTATATTGGGCAGTTATGTTGCGCATGAGCAGGCGCCAGGCCAGTCCCCGAGAGGACAGGAGGTCAGTCATCATGCTACGGCACAAGTCTCTGGGGCGTAACAACAGCGAGTCTGGCGTATAGACAACTTCTTTAAGGGGCGGGTTTGGCATCGTTAGTTTAGAGAACCTGCGAATTAGTGGTTGAGTCGAGTTTGCACAGTTCGCTGAAACCGAACGTTTAACATCACGATAAGGACAGCACGATCAACTGGAAAGGCCTGCATAGACACTGGCTTCAAGCATTAAAAGCATAACACTTCAAGAACAAAAAGATAAGGCTTTTCCAAAGACACTCACAAGCTGAGTAGACACAACGCAGAATGTTCTAAACCATCACACTATAATCAACACCCCTGGAAAGCCATTGAACAGGTACTCAAAACTCGTAATTTTTTTTAAAACAGTAAATAAAAAGCATTCTGATGACATAATTGAAATTTTGGAGATAAAGACGTTTATGATGCCACATCATCAGACAGAACATCGTCAACTTCCGAGGATATCGCATTGCATTGTCGCGAGAGTCCGCCCTGACACGATAGTAGAATAGTGGCTCTTTTAGTTTTACGATACCCAGATCAAATCGCGAGACAGAAATCCAGAAATCCCAATCTTCCCAACCACAGACCATGGACTCAGAAAAACCGCCTGCCTCCTCCCATATGATTTTTCGAAAAACTGCAGAAACGGGCATGAGATTTTCGATCAGCAATCTCCGCCGATCATAATCAGGCAGGGAGAACAAGCCTTCTCTCTCACCAAACGCTATCTGATCACAATAGACTATGGCAACATCAGGCTGCTCGTCGAGAATGGCAACAGCTTTTTCTAGGTAGCTTGGAGCAATTTTATCATCGGCGTCGAGCGGCAAGATATAATCGCTCGAAGCAACAGCAATCGCACTATTGCGCGCGGCAGAGACTCCACGGTTCTTAGTCGTGAGGACCTTGATTTTGGAACTATTTAGGGTGTTTAGAAAGCTCAGCGTTTCTGCATCCGTTGAACCATCATTGACGATGATTATCTCATAGTCGCAAAGAGTCTGGGCTTCAATCGAAGCCAAAGTTTCCGGCAGGTAAGCCCCATGGTTGTAGCATGGGATGGCGACAGTAACTTTAGGCACACTACTCTCCAGTTATTGTTGCTTTTGGCAGGAAGACAGCAGGTTACTGTAGAACCGTCGATTCATTCGACGCTTGATCCGGTAGTCAAGTTTGTAAAATAGGCCCATACGCCCCATCTTCTGAAGATAATGCATACGGACTTGATACTCTTCCAAATATACCTTTTCTGACTGGGTAACGGAACGACTGTCAGCATGCACGCGGAAACAGGTCAGTTGTTCATCCAATACAAATGGCGAAGCTTTGCTTCCGAGCCTCAAAAACAGATCGTAATCCATACAGTATTGTAAAGAGAGATTGAAAGCGCCGACAGAATGAAAGATATCACGCCTGACAAATGTGGCAGGATGCAGGAGGATATTGCCTCGTAGTAGTCTACGAAAAGAATAGTTACGGACTCTAACATCCTTTATAACCCTCCCTGCCTCCGTAACAAATGTCAGACCTCCAGTTAACCAGGTGGGTGAAGACGCACTGAGAAAACAATCAGCGACACGCCGAAGGACACGATCATTGACATAGTAATCATCAGAATTCAGGTGTGCGATGACATTGCCTGTTGCCATTGCAGCACCTTTATTCATCGCATCAGAGATCCCCTGATCCGGCACTGAAGACCATATGATGCGTGGATCTTTTTCCGCATAGGACTTTATCAGGTCAACCGTACCATCAGTCGATCCACCATCGACAATGATGTATTCAAGATCGGAGTAGTCTTGACCAAGGACACTCTCAATAGTCTGTTCGATAAAATCACTACTATTAAAACAGACTGTTATAACTGAGATTTTCATCGTTTGACATACTCCTTAGCAATCTACAGGCCAGCAAGCTTACAACTGCAACAAAACAACTTATGTGGGGCTGGCCGTGAGACTCTATAAAATTCGTTTTCCGCGTAGCGACAGCACTCTGCCCGAAATAAACAGCCCAGGCTAAACCTCAAGCTTGTGTTTGGGAACGGTGATGTCTAGGACCTCCCTGATCGGCACCTTACGCGAAGTACGATTCTTCGATTCATGTCGATCCTTGGTCACAATATACAAAAGACCATTATGCCAAGGTGTCCAACGACAAAGGAAACTGTCGAGCCAGATGAGAAAAGAAACAGCAGAAAGACCAAAGACTTTACGAGCGAGAGGTACAAGGGCATTGTAACACGCTGTCATCATTCGGGGATGTTTCCATGCCGGGTTGTGACTTCTTGGCGTTGCATCTGCAAGGGATGCCGGAACCGTCAGCAGTGGCGACAGCATTTTTCGAATTTCTACATGGTACCCACAATCCCGCAGAAAGTTCAGACTCTCCTTGGTAAAAGTGTTGATATGCCCGTGAGGTTCATCAGGTTGCCCCTCACTATGATCCTCATGCGGGACGGTAATGATCAGCACTTTCCGGGCTACCCGGAGAAGCTCATTGAGTGCATTTTGATAATTATCCACATGCTCTAGACTTTCACTGCAGAGAACGACATCGAATGCCTCATTCTGAAATGGCATGTCATGCAAGTCAGAAGTAACTGCCGTGAGAGAAAAAATCTCTCGGGCGCGATGACAGGCCTGTTCAGAAAGGTCTGACAACGTAGACTTCGTTTCCCAAAGTCGTTTGAGCAAATAAGCTTTGTATCCTTCTCCACCGCCAGCATCGAGAAAAGTTTCAAACTCAAGTGGCCCGAGAGCCTGAAGAATATGATTAGTGATTGTGTAACGGAAGGTATGTCCTGGCTCAGATGGCGCAACCCGAAAGCCGTAGATAGGCTGGTGTGTCAGATAGTAGCCATCTTCATCGCGCAGCTGGAAACGGCTATCAAGCCACTCACGCTGCACCCTTGTATATTCATCCATCAGCTAATTCTCTGGCTTCATGCCATCAATATCCCCACCTCTCGCCAACATCAAACGCATAATCATGAGAGCACGGTGCCACTGACCGAATAACAAGCGGTTGAGTATCGAAAAACAGAGAGCAGGATAAACAGTCAACAAAGCAACGGGATAATGATTACGTGTGAACCGTATGCGATTACGGCTGCTATAGTAATCACAAATCAGACTTTTCTTGCGGGGATCAGTACTGGTACCGATGGACGCTCCGACCTTATGGTAAATCGTGCTGTGGCGTGCATAGCCAAGCTTGAATCGCCCGTAGCTTCGTTTCGCCCAGTCTACTTCCTCAAAATAGAGGAAGTAATCCTCGGAGAGAAGACCAATCTGCTCCAGAAAGGGCCGAGAAACTAGGAGAGATGCCCCGACGATATAATTAATCCGTCGTTCAACCTGGCTTGTGTCAACCGAATCCATAGCCTTACCAAGTTGCCCAATATGCCACGACAATCCAATCCAGCGGCAATACCACCCACCTGCACGTGCCTGAACTTTCCCAGGGGAATCGTAGCGCAACAAACTCACACCACACATACCAATTTCAGGGGCATCTTCCACACGTCGACGCAAGGCCTCAAGAGCGCCAGCAGTAACAACCGTATCGTTATTCAAGAGCCAGACATAATCAAAATCACCACATGCCTGAAGGTAACGCAGGCCAACGTTATTGCCGCCAGCAAATCCCAGATTTACCCCATTACGAATAAT
>JAGXHM010000040.1 GCA_024636155.1 Deltaproteobacteria bacterium | reverse complement strand
GGCCGCAGCCCTTTTGGGAATCGTCAAGACGCTGGCAGATGACGACTCTCCTGTGGAGCCAGATGATTTTGCCGGTATCCCGTTGCGCTGGACCGATAACACTGGCGCCAGTACTCCGGTTTCCGTGACGATGGCCAACGGCAGTAGCGTGATGATCAATGTCACAGAAAATCCACGGGTTGGCGACACCGAAGAATGGGCCATTTATAACTTCACAGAAGATGCCCATCCGATTCACCTGCATCTGGTTCGTTTTGAAATTGTCAGTCGGACCAGTATGGAAGGTGAGCCGATCCCGAACCGCAGTGTCATGCCCTGGGAGACCGGCTTCAAGGATATGGTGATTGCATACCCCGAGGAAATTACCACCATCAAGGCAAAATTTGATATCGCAGGGCTCTACGTGTGGCATTGTCACATTGTCGAGCATGAGGATAACGAGATGATGCGTCCTTATGTTGTTTCACCCTGATCAGTATCTGATCTTTTGACATGAAAATTGGCGCCTCCGCATTGCGGGGCGCCAATGAGTAAACTAAGGCACTGGATTTTATTATTGGTCTGTCTTATTTGTCACCACTGCCGAGACGAAATCGGGCGTGTTATTGATAGAGACATTTAAGACGACAAAACGATGGCCACCTGGATCTATTCCGAGTGGCCTTTTTTACTGTAGAAGATCCACAAAAAAACCCCGCTCTTAGGAGGTAAGGAGCGGGGCAAAATCTCTGCGCCTTAGAAGGGGGAGGGGCCAAGGCAGCAGAGCGGGTTTCATCTTTTATTGAATCATACACCTTGGAACATTACCGGACGATGTCCTCAACATTACAAATTGGTATGCTTTCACGGTTGATTTTGAGTAAACGTAACCCAAGCATTGAACTACAAAAGCCCACCCTAACGCTAGGTGAGCTATTTTTATAAATCACCACTGCCAGGACGGATTAATGACGGGACCAGATTCTTGGATTGCAGGGTTTTCGAGAATCTGGCAGAAAAGCAAAATTTAGCTCTCATTAGCAGCTGCCCCCTGTGTCAGTTGCTAGGTTTCAGAGAATCAGGGGGATTGATGAACTTTGACCACAAGCCATCTGCACAACTGTGGATGGCTTTTATATGTTAATTTAGTTAATTATAAGCTAACGCCAAAACATTTAGAGGAGTAATCATGCCAAACGTTTCTGAGTTGGTCATACGGCGCTTCCAAGAACTTGAAGTTCAGGCTCGTGGGATAAGAATGGGGAACACCCAAGGACAAGGCTCTAAGGCCAATCCCGAACAGTTCTATGCTTGGGCGAGCAGCGCCTTTGCTGCCATTGAGGGATCCTTCGGCAGTAACTCACCACACTGTAAAAACTTTCAAAAGCAGATGGACTCCATTCAGAACAACAATGTTTGGTCTAAGCAGTTTGAGAGTTTTTGTGGAATCTTCCTTGGTGCTAAGAACGATATTGATGGGGGCTACCTTTTCGATTTACAGCAAGCGGTATCGGGCGAGCTGTTTGGAGACTTTGTTGGGAGTGCCAAGGCAGCGTTGGAGGATGGTCACTACACCGTCGCAAGCGTTCTTGCATGCGCTGCACTTGAGGATGCGCTCAAACGATATGCCATAGCGAATGGACTGAACGTTGATGATCAGACAATGGAGAATGTAGTTAACGCACTGAAGAGTAAAGGACTTGTCTCAGGTGCACAGAAATCGTTACTTGCCGCAATGCCGAAAGTGCGAAATGCCGCAATGCACGCCGAGTGGGACAAGTTGACTCCACAGGATGCTGGAAGCGTCATCGGCTTTGTTGAACAGTTCTTGCTTGCCCACTTTTAGGTAGGGATACTTGTCTCATCGAGCGCACTTTCACTGACAGACTGTTTTTTTAATCACGACTTGTGAGACGAAAAAAGGCTTCTTATTGATAGAGGTATTCAGGAAGCTCTTTAATCCACAAAACGATGGCCACCTGGATCAATTCCAAGTGGCCATTTTCTTATTTGTCAGGGTATTCAAGATTTTATCATTTCTTTCAAACCTTCCCTTCCAAATCAAAGCAGAACTATAGATGAGACTTAAGTCTCTTTTTGACCTTGCTTTGACATTGCTATAGTTTGATAATTTGCTGGTTTTGACCTATTTGTTTTGCAGACACGTTACGAAGCATTAAGGAGGTAAATCATGATTCAAGGCCGTTTGCCTGACTCCATATATAGATCTCTCCCTTACTTCTATACACTTGCGGGGGTATTAACTATTTTCTTAGCGAATAACGGCTTCGCTGTTTTCAGTGGTGTGACCCTGATAACGGCAGGTGCTATTGTATTTTTAGTTCGTAATCAGTATCGTGAAAAACCACAGGGTAGTAAAAGAGAGGCTAAAGGTCAGAAATCCGAGAAAGAAGTGTCTAATCAAGATTTCATCGAACTTAGATGGCGTAAGTCTTTTGAATCAGGACATAGTCTCCTAGACGAACAACACGGCAACCTGTTCGTGCTTTGTAATAGGCTAATAAATAAAGTATTAAATGATGAGCCACGAGAGGATATACATAGCCTCTTCAAAGACATAAAAGAGCACGTAGTTGAGCATTTTAGGACAGAAGAGTCCGTGTTGAATTTTATGAATCACCCAATGGCTGCTTCACATAAGGAAATCCACACTATGCTCATTTCAAAATTTGAAGCGCTTTTCGAACGATTCCAAAGCGGTCAAATGCCAACAAAGGATATCGTTGGTTTTATTATCTACGATCTCGTTACGGACCACCTTATGAAGGAAGACATCTGCTTTTTTGAAGATCTATCGGCAAAAGTCGGTCAGATGGGAAAATCATTCAAGCAAAATTGATTAAGTTGCAGAACTGACAAAAGAGTACAGCTGTTTTTTATGTCACCACTGCCGAGACGAAAACGAGCGTGTTATTGATAGAGACATTTAGGACGACATTTAATTAACAATGTATGGCAACTTGGCTTGTTTGCTGGGTGCCTTTTTTGCCCTGTGAGTGTTTTTTGAGAAGGCTCTTGTATTATCAACCTGTAGAGGTGATTTTAGCAGTTATTTTAGTAGTGATTTTAGCGGGTTGGTGAAGTCATGGTTAATAAATTTCTAGTAACGCTGATTCTTTTAACTATTGCTTGGCCAGGAGCAAGCCACGCAAGTTTGACATCACTTGTTAGTCTTGAGATGTCTCTGGCAGGGTATCAACTAGGCATGTCTTTCGACGATGTTGCTAAAATCAGGCCCTTTCGTTACGAACAATCTTCCATAGAGAGTACTGATAATACCTCAACATTTTATGCTTTAATTGACCAGGTCTATGTTGATGGTGCCGCATTGAGTTTGCAGGTGAGTTTTAAGGATGAAAAGGTGCATAAAATAGTTGCAAGGATGGCACCTGACTTTTTTGAAAATGTGAAACGAAATATTGAGCAAGCTCTGGGAGTAGCAGAGGACAAATCAAGGGTCTTTGGGAATTATAATAATGAAGAAATCCATCAAGAAATTTATCTCTGGGACTTTCCAAATGCAATAATTCACTTGATAAAGGTTTCGTCTAACCACGAATTTCTAACCATCAGTCTTACAAGTAAATAGACGGTATGCTGGGAGTGAATTTTCTCAGAAGTCACCACTGCCAGCAAAAAAGCCTCTCCCTGTTTACTTAGGGTGGGGCTTTCCTATAAGTATTGTTGCAACAAATTCTCGGATCATCTAGGGATTTATAGAGCCCATTGGAGCGAAGACTAAACCAGACACTGACTGTCAGTTCAAGTCGTGATTACTACATTTGAATGCATACCAGTCATTCCGCAACCACTTGCCGCAGAAAAACCACCAACGCCCCATCCCCACCATAGCGCCGCGGTGCGACACCCCATTCAATAACCTGTTCGCGCTGATTATTTAGCAATTTTTCCATCGCCTGACGTAGCACTGGACCATCGCTTGAACGCAACCCTTTGCCGGTAATGATCAAGATAGTATGAAAACCATGGAAGATAGCGTCCTGTAGGAAGAATCTTATTTTTGAAGAAGCTTCATCTACGGTCAAACCGTGCAGGTCTAGCTCGGCTTCTGGCTTGAGTTGGCCGCGCTCCACCTGTCTCATCCGCCGCGGAACGGCCTGCCTTAAAGGTTCGTCCTCAGGCCATTCATCTTTAAAGACCTTTTCTACAGAGCCGATAGAATCCAGAAAGGTTGCCTCTTCTCGTTCTTCTCGCGACAACCATGGGCTCTGCGGAACTGTCTCTTCTGATTTCATGACAGAGGCTCGCTCTACAACTTTAATCGCTTGTAACGGTTTAACACCAAGGAAATCCATCTCGTCAGCAAAAGAGTGCGGTTCGTCGGAAGGATCTGTCACCTGCTTGACGTCAACCTTTTTCTTTCTGCTCACATCGTCTGACACTGTAGCCTTCTGCTCCGTGAACGCAGACAGCCCCTTCAAATTCTTGAAGGGGCTGCTGGAAAATTCTTTGGGTAACGAAGGACTTTGCTTAGAGGATTTCTTTTTTGCCATAATTTGACACTCTCAAAAAAAACATGGCTAAGCAAGAATTTCGTCCCTCAAGGCGCAGTTATTTTCCAGGGGCGAAAACATACATCGGTATGTTGAGGTCCTGGAAAATTGCTGCAACGAAGAAGGGCAGAATTATCGCGACGACATTATCTTCTGACCATTTTACGCCGGCCTTGCATTGCTTTGGTGTGTTTACGGATCAAATCACCCTGCTTTTCGAGTTGAAACTGATGCCAGAGATCGCCGTAGCCCTGCATCTTCATCTTGCCGCCAGCTTTGAGTGTTTCCAGATTGGTGGTCATCAACTCATCATCTTTTATTTTTTTCAGCCCCTTTTCCATAATACTGACAGCCTTGTTGCGATCACCGATCTTATCTAGACAGAAAGCATAAAGACTCCAGAGGAGCGGCTCCTTACGGGTGCCAGCCACCGCTTTCTCAAAGGTAGCTATCATTTTTTTCGGCTGGTTGCGCTTCATCTGGATGATAGCCAACATCGCCATGGCCACCCAGTGACGCACAAAACCTTTTTCGAGGAAATCGTATGCTTTGCTGAAATCCCGACGCAGGTAGTAGACCATGCCGATTTGGGCATTCATTTGCTTATCGATGAAGAATTGCCAGTAAGCGTACTTTTTCTTGACTACTTCCAGTTTGTGGATTGCTGCTTCCGGACGGTTGGCCATGATGTCTTTCTGCACTGCATCCATGGATACTCCAATCCGCTTCATGACCTGCTTCAGAATAATGACATAGATAAGTGTGAAAGCGGCCAGAGCAGTAATTGCCGGAACGGCTGGATGCAGACTGGTCGTCAGATAAATTGCGGCGCCAAAGATTGAGGCGACAACAAGAGAAATAAGTACGGACAACATAAGTAAAACGTCCTTTCGAATGTCAGAATCCGGAAACAAGCGATGGCTAACAGAGCCACTGAATTACAGATCCAAAGATTGGTTTGAAGCGGCGCATTCTATCAGCCTGCTCCGGTGTTGTCAAAGCAAAGTACAGAGGCTTATCGGGCATCCAGGGAAGCCGTCAACAACGTCCCAAAATGATTCAACGGGCCAGTTGATGCTCAACAATTCGATCAATACGGAGCTCTGCAAGGTTGTCTGGCAGATGCTCGTTATGCAGAAACTGGGTATTGCCATCCTGATAAAGCAGGACAGTCGTCTCACTTGATTGCAGAGTAAAAACCTCGCCACAAGAAGCTGAACAAGGTGCGCATTCAGCGGTCACACGGAAAGGACAGTTTCTACTTGAAGTGACCATCGCGTAAGGAAGGTGCAAAGAGCCTTTGAGTGCCTCGGACAAAGGGGCCAGACCCTGCAAAAGGTTGTCCTGCTCGACTCGTGTTATCCTTTGTTCATCAAGAAGTCCTACGGCTTCTCGACTATGCCAGGAGCCACGCTGAAAGTACTCCCTCTGTTCCTGAGTCAATGTCATGTCGAGGATACGCGGACCGCGTTTCTGCCCGGAGAGTGCCCGGCCCAGGACAATTGTCAAGTCATCGCGAAAGACGCGAATCAATTCAAGCGCACCCCAGTCTGAGATCAGGATCTCATCGCCGGCATCAAGCTCCGGCAGCACCGTTTGCAGAAGACTGTCGAGCCGCAACCGTTCATCTTCGCCGAGAATCGGGGTGACCAAGGTAAAGTTCCAGCCTGCATTGCGAGCCCACTTTCTGGCGGCGACGATCTTTGCGCTGGAAGGGAGGCGCCAGAAGCAGAACTCGGCACCATAGTAGAGACGGGAGTAGCCAACAGGTGGTTCCCCGGGAAGATCATTCAGAAAACAGGCAGATTCAAACTCAGCCACGACTGCTGCTCACGTGCAATGTCAGGCGTTCACCCGGTTGCAGCACATGATTTTCAGCCAGGTTGTTCCAGCTACGGATCTGGTGGGTTTCCACCGCAAACTCACGGCCAATGTCCCACAGAGTATCGCCGGAACGCACATTGTAGACCACTTCTTTCAAAGGCCCTGCGTTCTTTACAGAAGCAGCCTTAACCACCGTTTTCTTCGCCGGAGCAGCTTTTGAAGAGACAGTCAAGCGTTGACCAGGTCGGATGTTATTGCTCCAACCGAGTCGATTCCAAACACGCAATTGCTTTTCTGTGACATTGAACTTACGGGAGATTTTCCAGAGAGAATCGCCGGAGCGAACCGTGTAGGAACTCAGCCGTGATCGTTTATAATCGTCCTTAAGTTCAGCGAGTGCTGTCGACCCCGTTGAATCAGGATTTAAGGGTACAATCAGATTGGTCCCAATCTGTAGAGATCGTGCGTCTCGGATACTGTTGAGTCTTTTGATATCCTCAACGCGAACCCCGTAGCGATTCGACAGAGCCAGTAGCGTATCACCCGATTTAATTTTGTGTCGTACATAATTAGCCCGTTGATTTTTCGGCAACTGAGCGTATTTGTCTGAGAAACTATTCTGGCTGCCAACGGGCAGACGCACCAGATAATCCTTTGCCGCCGGCGGTGTACTCCAGCGTTTCAGTTCCGGGTTAAGTTTCTTGATCAGCGCGTAATCAGCACCACTCAAACGCGCAACGACTTCAAGGTCTGTACTGCTCGGTAGCGGCACTGTTTCATAAGCAATTGGCTCCTGATAATCGAGATCCGTAAAGCCGTATTTTTCCGGCTGCTTGGCAATGA
This sequence comes from Deltaproteobacteria bacterium, assembly GCA_024636155.1. GTDB lineage: Bacteria > Desulfobacterota > Desulfuromonadia > Desulfuromonadales > BM103 > M0040. Next base: position 6,505 of record JAGXHM010000040.1, on the reverse strand, counting down.
TCAACACCGCAAGGAGTTTGGGCAAATAATTTTTAGTCTCGGTCTGCAGGTACTTGCCACGGCAAAGTTCCCAGAAGTCCCTGGTCTCGTAGCGTTTGATCGCCTGGCGAAGCTTGCCGGGGCCAGCATTGTAGGACGGTACGGCGAGGTACCAGTCACCATCAAAATCCGCATAAAGATCCGAAAGAAAACGAGCAGCAGCACGCGTTGCCTTCTCCGGGTCGCGACGCTCATCGTGCCACCAGTCATTTTTTAAACCATAGTGATGTCCGGTGCTTTCGATGAACTGCCAGGGACCCACGGCGTGCGCCCAACTGTAGGCTTTGTCGTTGAAGCCGGATTCGACCATCGCCAGGTAGGCAAGATCCTTCGGTAGCCCGGCCTCAGCAAAGATTTCGCGCATCATTGGCAAGTAACGACCGGAACGCTCCAACCATATTTTGAAGGTTTTATGCGCCCGACCAGTGTAGTAGTCGATGAAATAACGCACCTTATCATTTTCCACTACCGGGAAATCATAGAGCGGCTCCGCTGGAGTAAAGGCCTGCCCCGGATCTTCGGGCGGCACTTGATCTTCACCCTGAAGCAACTGGTTGTCAGCCAACGTCTCTGCATCAAGAGGTTCGACATCGCTCGTCACGACAATTTTATCAATGCCCTGCAAGAGCGAATCGGCCAACAGATCTTCAGCACTCTTCTCCTCTTCAGAGGTCGGTGCAGCTGGAGAGTCCGTTTTCTTTTGCAGCTGGTTCGGTGATGGCACGGTAACAGGGATAGCAGGCGTGACTGGGGACGAAGCTGAGAAACAGCCGGCCAGGACAAGGCAGGACAGGAAACAACTTATGTATTTAAAAAACCGCATAAAACCTCCGAAAACGGGCATAGATTACATGAAAAAAGCAATGGGTGTCAATGACCCCGGATCTCTTCGCCCCAGCAGCGTTCTTCAATTTCACGCAGCAGATCAGCAAAGGTTTCTCGCAGGCAGGCACTGACCGCAATGGCATCAAAACGACGGCAGAACGGAGCGACTTCTTCGGCAGGAATCAAGTCGATCTTATTAAAGACCAGAATCTTGTGAATTTCGTGCAAGTCAAGGTCCTGCAGAATACGATCGACAGCACGAATCTGCTCTTCGAAACGTGGGTTCGAGATATCAACCACGTGCAAAAGGAAATGAGCGTCAACCAGCTCTTCCAGAGTTGCCTTGAACGCCCCCAGCAGGCTTTTCGGCAATTGCCTGATAAAACCAACGGTATCGGTAATAATCACTTCACGTTCCCTGGGAAAGCGCAAACGACGGGTTGAGGTGTCCAGCGTAGCAAAAAGCAGATCCTCGGTAAACACCTCGCTCTGGGTCAGGGCATTGAGCAACGTAGATTTACCGGCATTGGTATAGCCGACAATCGAAACAATTGGCACTCCGGTTTTAATCCGTTTCTGACGTCGCTGCAAACGCCCCTTGCTAAGCGAAGCAAGCTGTTTTTCCAGGCGGGTGATACGATCACGAATCCGGCGTCGATCAGTTTCCAGCTTGGTTTCACCGGGGCCACGACCACCGATCCCCCCCATCAGCCGCGACATGGCCGTACCCTTGCCGCTCAAACGGGGCAGAAGATATTTGAGCTGGGCCAGTTCAACCTGGACCTTGCCATCCAGGGTATGCGCTCGACGGGCAAAGATGTCGAGTATCAGCTGGCTGCGATCAATGACCTTCAGGTCGGTCATCGCAGCGATTGTCCGCGCCTGAACCGGGCTAAGATCCTGGTCGAAGACCAGTAGAGTTGCACCCTTGTGCAGGGCGCTAATGACGACTTCCTTGAGTTTACCCTCCCCGATCAGGGTACGCGGATTCAATTTGCGCGAGCGCTGCGTGATGCGTTCAAGAACAACAACATCGGCAGTACGTGCCAATTCAGCCAATTCATCCAGGCCGTCCTCGGCCTCCCGAAGTGATGCCTGGGTCACGGAAAGAAGAATTGCTTTCTCCCGTTTATCGCCTAAATCAACTGTTTCTGAGCGTGATTGTTCCAACTCGGAGTCGAGGGCACGAATGAAGGCGGCAAAGTCAAGATCCCAGTTGTAAATCGAAGGGACGTTATGCAGCAGATGAATCTGCCCACTGGGGTTGGGTGGAATCAGGTGCGCATAGTGCGTCGGGCCAGGAAGCCCATCCTCACCAACGGCAATACTGACCATCATGTCCAGTCGCAGCAGAGCCAGGTCATTGAGGTCGTCCTGGGATAAGGGCTCGCCTTTAAGGTGAGTGTGGATACAACGCAAACTGCGCAGGCCACTGCGACCAAGACCAAATCCGGTCAGGTCGGGGATGACCAGCTCGCGATCATCACCAAGGATGACATACTTTACCTCGCCGCTCCGATCGATAATCAGACCGATCTGGCGACGTAACTCGCGAGATTGTTCCGTCAGATAGCGGGCCAATTCGGGGGTAATCACCTCACCGGTCGGCAGACGACGCTGATAGATTCTCTCGAGAGCCTTTACCTGGCTGGATTTTAGTCCTGTGGTATTACCGTAGATCATTGAGGTATCCAGTCGTCAGTTATCAGTTGACAGTGGCTGTGGAGTTTTCATGATAGGGGATAGTCCCTGTGGTTTACCTGTTACTGATCACGGTTAACGAATCACCGGTTTCTAAACCCGTATCCTGCATTCCAACTTCAACCTTCGTACGTAAAAAAGACCCTACGAAGGGCCTTTTTTGTTAACTCAACTGTGCGCTCAGTAATATCACAATGCCGAAATATTGAAACCACCATCAACATAATGGATTTCGCCAGTGACTCCGGTCGAAAGGTCAGAGAGGAGATAGAGGGTTGCTTTACCAACTTCCTCCTTGGTGACAGTTCGCCGCAGAGGACTACGTTCTTCCATCGTGTGCAGTTTTTGTTTGAAGTTGCCGATGCCGGAAGCCGCCAGGGTTTTAATCGGTCCTGCGGAAATTGCGTTGACCCGGATTTGCTGTGGACCAAGTTCGGCAGCCAGATAGCGCACAGAGGCTTCCAAAGCCGCTTTGGCGACGCCCATCACGTTATAGTCGGGCACGGCTAGCACAGCACCGAGGTAGCTCATCGTTACGATACTACCACCCGCTGACATCAAAGGCATGGCATAACGGGTCATGGGAAGCAGAGAATAAGCGCTGATGTCCATAGCCAGATTGAAGCCTTCGCGATTGGTCTGAGAGAAGGGGTTTTTCAAATCTTCCCGATTGGCAAAGGCAACCGCATGCACAACAAAATCAATCGTTCCCCACTGCTGCTCAAGCTCTTTAAAAACGGCCGCAATTTCATCGTCAGAGCCGACATCGCACGGCAGAATAATTGTGGAACCCAGGCTGCCAGCCAAAGGGCGTACGCGTCTTTCCAACGCCTCATTCAAATAGGTAAAAGCCAGCTCAGCTCCAGCGGCATGCAACTGTTGGGCAACACCCCAGGCAATACTCTTATCGTTAGCGACCCCGAAAATGACGCCGCGCTTGCCATCCATCAACCCCATGAAGCTTTCCTCCCAAGTATTGAATCTACGCTATTTTCAACCGTCGTTCCCAAGTGGCAACTTCGATGAGTTGTATTATCAGATAGACGAGATAAAGGCAAGAGGCAGCACAATCTTTATTGTGCGACAACTTGTGCAACATTCTCACCAATCAACGTCAGGAGGGCCTCAGCCTTTTTGAAACCGGGGACAACCAAGCCATCAGGCAACACCAGAGTCGGGGTCGAGCGGATGCCAAGGTCCCCAACAAGAGCCAGAGTCTGATCGACTACAGCTGTATCGCAATTTGCTGGCGGCAACGGTTTACCGGCAAAACTAATTTCAAGGAACTCCATGGATTTGTTGCAGATAATGCTCTTGGAGACTTCGTAGGCATTAGGATGCATTTTAAGTGGGAAAAGTTTGATCAGAAAAGCAATGCTCGGATCACGCCGAACAACTTCTTTAAGTTCTTCATGGAGTTTCTTACAGTAGGGGCATTCCGGGTCGGTGAAGACAATTACTTTGGTCTTGGCCGAAGCTTTGCCGAGCAAGAGGGCATCTTCCAGAGGAATTGTGCTGATATCGACCTTGTTCATGCGGGCGCTGCGCTGCTGAGTCAGGTTTTCCTTGTCGTTCAGGCGGATCACATTACCAGACACCAGGTATTGTTTAGAGAAGTCAATATAAACAGGCAGTTTATTTCCACCCTTTTCCACTTCAGCCACCCACATACCGGGGACTTCCGAGAATTCCACGCCATTGACTTTATCAACCATAGTGCCCAGCAGTTGCGCCGTTTCTTCCTTGGTGATGCTGTGGCATTCGTTGCAGGTTCCGGCGCCACAGCCATCAGCAGTCATGGCAAAGGCATTGTGAGCACAAAAAAGCAGAACGACAAAAATTAACAAAAAACGCATTTGAATCCGTCTTTCCCCGGCATAAAGTCCGGCAGTTATTTGACACAAAACTTGTTTCAAAATGGAACTTCGGTATACATACTAACGAATAAAGGCCTCATTAGACAAGGATTAGACGTATAAGAAAGCGAAATGGTTGACAACCTGGCCAATCTTTCGTAATAACTCGCTCCATAAACACCTACCAGAACCAAGAGTTACCAGGAAATTACAGCAAAATGGATGCCATCACATTAATCGGACTCGCCCTGGCTCTGGCCATGGACGCCTTCGCTGTTGCTCTCGGCACCGGTGCGGTGCTGTCGCGCCTGACCGGGCGCCACCTGTTTCGCCTCGGATTTCACTTCGGTCTTTTCCAGGCGTTGATGCCGGTGATCGGTTGGCTGGCTGGCCGGACCATCATTCAGTGGGTCTCAGCCTGGGACCACTGGATCGCCTTCGGTCTCTTGGCCATCATTGGTGGCCGAATGATCTATGAGGCCTTTAGTGACAAAGAAAAGGCTGACGAACGTGACCCGACCAAAGGTTTAAGCCTCGTTCTGCTCTCCATTGCCACCAGCATTGATGCCCTGGCGGTCGGTTTCTCGTTGAGTGTTATCGGCGTATCAATCTGGATGCCGTCGCTGGTGATCGGCCTGGTTGCCGGTATCCTCACGGTCGTCGGCTTGCTGTTAGGTGGCCGCATCGGTGATCGTTGGGGGTCACGGGTGGAAATTTCTGGGGGAGTTATCCTCATTGGTATCGGCCTGAAAATTCTTGCCGAGCATCTTCTGGCCTGACAATCTCTACTCTTCCGAACGTCTGCACCATTGGCGCTCGTCCTTTCTATTTGTGCCACTCAGCAGCCGCTCTGATCTCCTCAACACATCGATAAGGAATCTTCAGGTTGCCCCGACCGGAACCCATGACTACTCCACCTTTCACCGGTTGATGGAAGTCGGAGCCGCCGGTTACGATCAAGTTCTTTCTGCGCGCCATTGTGATGTAACGATCAACACCATCATTACCAGTCCCGGAGCAGTGAGCCTCCAGACCATCAAGACCTGCCGCAATAAAATCATCAAGCAGTTCAGCAAGTCGGGCCTCACTGACGTTGATAAAGACCGGATGAGCGAGGACGGTACAGCCACCGGCTTTATGAATCAGGTCGATCGCCTCCTGCAGAGGGAAGTAACGTTTCGGCTCGTTACAGGGAACAAGGTAGCGGACAAACGCACCCTCCATGTCGCTCACATAACCAGCAGCGAGCAGAGCCTGTCCGATATGCGGCCGACCGATGGTTCCACCCGCACGTTCTCTTACGTCTTTAAACGCAAGCGGCCTGCGCCCTTCTGCGACCAACCGCTGGTTAATATTGCTCAGAATTCGCTCACTGCGGCCGGCCCGAAAATCCCTGAACTCGCCAAGCGCCCTCTGCAGCGCAGCGTTTTCATGATCAAAAGCATAGCCAAGCAGATGGATATCGTTCAGATCTTCCCAAATGACCGAAAGTTCCACCGCCGTAATGACCTCAACACCCTGCTCCAGACCAGCAGCAAGTGCTTCCGGAATACCATCCACATTGTCGTGATCAGCGAGAGCAATCGCTCGCAAACCTATGGCCGCTGCTTCGGCAACCAGTTGCGTCGGCGTTAAAACGCCGTCGGAAAAGAGACTGTGAAGGTGGAGGTCAACCAGGTTGGACATTGTTATCACCATATTGAGAGGTATTAGGTAGAATCTATGTTAGCACAAATCTGCGGGACGCGGGACGCGGGACGCGGGACGCGGGACGCGCAATGCAATTCTTTCAAGGAGAGTAAGTCAAATTTTTTCACACTCAAAGTTTTTTTCTGCCTTTAGCTTTCCTCGTACCTCGTACCGCGTACCGCGTTCCATATTATAAGGTCTTTAAGATTGACATCCCCAGCGTTGCATGGTTCCATTTGCTTCAATACCAGACCCTGAAACAGGACACCATGAGCACACTTCTCGCAGTCAAAAACCTGCAAACTTTTTTCTTTACCGGTGAGAGCTTGCTCAAGGCTATTGCCGGAATTGATTTTACCATAGACCGGGGTGAAACGCTGGCTCTGGTGGGTGAG
>JAGXHM010000039.1 GCA_024636155.1 Deltaproteobacteria bacterium | reverse complement strand
TGAGCCTGAAACTATTAACTTTATGAGGAAGTTGTTAACTCCTCATCGTCTGGCATATAGAGTCCCTGATTTTCATTGTTAGTGGCTATACTCAAGTTCCTATGCAGAAAGCTTTAATTGAAGCCATAAATCAACGAGCAAGAAGTGCCCAGCGCAGCGCAAGCCCTTCTTTGGTTACTTTCTTTGGGCTTGGAAAGAAAGTCACACGGCTGCCGGCCGGGACCGGCGACTTTAAGTTTTAAAGATTCGCTCATAAAAGTAAAACGACTGAATAGTTACGTTTTCTACATAATTCACAGAGCAACGGCTTAAACCGTTGCTTTGTAGCCAAGGAGCCCTTCTTGGTGCCTTCGAGTCTTCGTGGCTAAAAAAGACTTTGATCTCGAAACTTGATTGCGACTTAACCCTCTAACCCTGCCGAACGTTCTGAAAAAAATCCTGGTTACGATGAACTTTTTGCTGAGTCGTCTGCAGCAGACCATACAATCGGGTAGCCCGCAAATCGTATTCCAGCATCCGTTCTGCCAGGCGGCACACTTCAGGCTGGCCACGATAAAACCGGCGCAAGACAGCTTTCGCCCGCGCAGGATCAGAGATCATCGGCAAAGACCGTTTAGCGCGGACCTTTGCCAAAACTTTGCGCCCCTTTTCTGTCGCACCCAACAGCCGCAGATACATCGGCCCTTGCTGCAAGAATTCGCGCATATCATCGTTGCACATTTGCAACAGAACGTAGCTTAGAATTCGTTGAATCCGAGTCAAAGTCCATTGGCGAGATTTGATTGTATCGGCCAAGTCAGCATAATCAGTCGACATCATAGCCGCATCGACTAATCTTTGTTCCAGGCCGTCTGCTACCTGATAAATCCCGCGCAGGCTCTCCCCATCTCGCAGCAAAAGGGTCTGCAAGGAGAGAAAAAGCCGCCCATAATCAAGGGATCTTCCCTGATCAAGCGCCTCGCTGAGGATGGTTCGACACTCGGTTGGCAAAAGGTGAGCAATCTTGCTGCCGTCAGCAATCAGTTCGCGGATGCCAGTCGCGCTGGCAATGTGACCTGAGACCTCCGTACTATGATAATCAGCACCAAGCCGCGGGATTGTAAAAGCACTCATCTGACTGGAAGTCGTTTGCAGCGCCCGCAGGTATTCGATGCCGAGGATATTGTTCGGCGATGCCATCATCTTTGATGATAACTCAGGGGATAATTTTAACAGCACCTCAGCCCGTGCCGCCGGGTAGCCGACACCACAGCGCAGAAGTTCGCGCGTTCCCGCCTCAATTGCGTCCGACTTTTCTATCAGGAGTTGTGCAACCTTTTGTAAGGGCTCTATTGCTCCGGCTTCGCTGCCGAAACAAAGGGCATCAACAACCCCCAGGGCATTCAAGGTCTGCACTGCCCCCATGGCGAAATGAGGGGCACTGTTACAGGCAAAAGGGAAAGGCAGCTCCAGGACCAGATCGACACCAGTCGCCAGCGCCATTTCGGTCCGCACCCACTTAGCTAGCAACGCTGGCTCGCCACGCTGCAGGAAATGGCCACTCATGACCGCAACGCTGGTATCCGCACCGGTGACCCGCAGGCTTTCCTGCAAATGATGCAGATGCCCATTATGGAATGGATTATATTCGGTGATCAGACCAACTGTGCGCATGAGGTAACCTGACGTTGAACTTTGATTGATTGACGGAGTTAAATTTTACAGAAAGTCAAAACCTTTCAACACAAAGACGCTAAGGGTAAAGCAAGACACAAAGAAAAACTTTTTATTTTGTTGGGTTGTTTCTGCGTTTTCTTTGCGCCTTGCCCCTAATCCTCTGTGTCTTTGCGTTGAACAGATTTGAGCCTTTGTTTTGATTGGTGAAAGATGTCTCACGACAAAGTTGCCTCACGACAAAGTTGCCTCACGACAAAGTTGCCTCACGACAAAGTTGCCTCACGACAAGAACCTCTTGCAGTCTTACGGCTTACAACCCTACAGCTGCTTTTCTCACCCGAAGGTTTGATTCTCCTGTTCCATGACCCGGATAAAAGTTGTCCGCTTCGACAATTCCCGCAAGGCCGATGCACCAACATAGGTACAGGTCGAGCGGAGCCCGCCGAGGACATCTTTGACCGTCTCATCAAGAGCTCCACGATAAGGGACTTCCACAGTCTTCCCTTCGGAAGCGCGATAGTTAGCCACCATACCAGCATGCTTTTTCATAGCCGTATCAGAACTCATACCGTAATAAAGTTTGAATTGCTGGCCACCACGTTCCACCAATTGCCCGCCACTTTCATCGTGGCCAGCGAACATACCGCCGAGCATAACGAAATCAGCACCACCACCGAAAGCCTTGGCCACATCCCCGGCACAGACACAACCGCCATCTGAGATGATGCGACCACCAAGTCCGTGAGCAGCATCGGCACATTCAATCACAGCGGAGAGTTGCGGATAGCCAACCCCGGTCTTGATCCGAGTGGTGCAGACCGATCCGGGTCCGATACCAACCTTGGCAATGTCAGCGCCAGAGAGCAACAGCTCTTCTACCATCTCGCCTGTGACTACATTACCGGCGATGATGGTTTTGTCGGGGAAAGCCTGACGGACCTTGACGACATATTCTACAAACGATTCTGCATAACCGTTAGCAACGTCGATACAGATAAACAACAGCTTCGGGTGCTGAGTAAGGATCTGCGTCAGCTTGTTGAAATCCTCATCCGCCACTCCGGTGCTGACCATGATTCGCTCGTAGATATCATCATCTTTCTGGCTACCGATGAAGGCCTGCCACTCATCCAGACTGTAGTGTTTGTGAATTGCACAGAGCATCCGATGCTTAGCCAGCACCTCGGCAACCTCAAAGGTGCCGACGGTATCCATATTAGCGGCAATGATCGGCACGCCACTCCATTGCTTCTTACTGTGGAGAAAAGTAAAAGTCCGGTCCAGCTCAACCAGGGACCGGCTTTTCAGAGTCGAGCGTTTGGGACGAATCAATACGTCCTTAAAGCCCAGCTTCAGGTCGGTTTCGACGCGCATGGGAAATCCTTTCAATTCAGGAAAGTGGTGGTTGTTGGTCGCCTTTGTGACAGTATACTTACATTTACTGGTCACTGCCACAACAGGTCGATGCTCATCGACTTTCGGCAGCGCTCTAAAGTCGAATAGAGATCTGTTTCCCCACGCGGCTCTCTTTGGCAGAGACAACGGTCCGATAGGCCATCGCCTCAACTCCGGACTCAACAGCTTTTCTGAGCAGTTGTCCATATTCCGGATCAATGTGATCAGCTGGCATAAAAAACTCGGCTTCACCACGCTGCACCAGAAAGTAGATCACCGCCCTCCAACCATCACGTTTGGCTTCCATAAGATCACGCAAATGTTTCTGCCCCCGCTTGGTCACCGCATCAGGGAAACAGGCAACATCGGGTTGACAGCAGAGTGTGACATTTTTGACTTCCAACAGGACCTTTTCTTCCGGGCCTTGCAGCATGAAATCAATGCGACTGTGAGCAAAAGAAAATTCGGGACAAACCGTATAGTCCTGAAATTCTGGAATAACGTTGGTTCGCAATGCTTCTTCGACCACACGGTTGGCTCGATGGGTGTTGATATCGACCCAGGAGTTGTTGACTTGCACCAACTCCCAGGACCAGGCAAGCTTCCGTTTCGGGCTATCGCTTTTTGACAGGAGTACCGACTGCCCGGCCTCAGAACATTGCTGCATGCTGCCGGTATTTGGGGTATGCGCTGTCACCAGAGTGCCATCTTTTAGCTCGACATCAGCCAAAAAACGTTTATAGCGGCGTACCAGGCGACCTTCAATTAACGGTTGAGGTAATTTCATCACGACTCCTTGAGATTCATCCAGGGCATTGTAACCACCAACCCGGCAACCAGCAAAGAGGAAAGCATTTGACTCTCAATCGCCACTCCCCTAGACTGACGACGTTTTTAACGCCAACCACCTGATTTGTCAGAAAATTTTTACTTATGATGAACGACTTGCAGAATTCTGGAACGCCCCGCCCGTTGCACACCGATGCCGTGCGTATCCTGCCGTTGGGAGGGCTTGGTGAAATCGGCCTCAACATGATGGTTATAGAGGCCAAAGAAGGCCTGCTGATAATCGACTGCGGCCTGATGTTCCCGGAAGCCTACATGCTCGGCATCGATCTGGTCATACCAGATATTTCCGCTATTGCCGCACGCCAAGGTGAGATCGCCGGTATCCTTCTGACGCATGGTCACGAAGACCACATCGGCGCCATCCCCTTCCTGATTGAAGCCCTTGGTTGTCCGCCGATCTACGCTTCTCCACTCACGTTAGGCCTGCTCGCCAACAAACTGGAAGAGTATCAGCTGAAGAGCAAGGTCAAATGTCATAGTATCAAAGTTCGCGAAGTAATCAGCGTCGGCCCCTTCGAGGTGGAATTTTTCCGCGCGGCCCACTCCATTGTCGATGGCTGCGGACTGGCAATTCGCACACCAGCGGGACTGATCGTGCACACTGGAGACTTCAAACTTGATCCGACTCCGATGGATAACCAGCCCACCGATCTTGGGCGTCTGGCATCCTACGGCGAACAAGGCGTCCTGTTGCTGCTCTCCGATTCCACAAACGTGGAAAACACCGGCCAGACTCTTTCCGAACGCACCGTTGGTGAAGCCTTTAAAGAGCTGCTGCCCCGTTGTACCGGCAAAATTCTGGTGGCGACCTTCTCCTCCAATATTCATCGCATCCAGCAGGTGATTGATGCCGCCCTCCTGGCAGACCGCAAGGTTCTGATCTCCGGGCGCAGCATGGTCAGCAATATCGCCATCGCCAGGCAACTCGGTTATCTCCATGTGCCTGATGACATGCTCATTGACCTGCGTCAGATGCGCGATCTACCCCCCCGTCGAATTCTGATTTTGACCACGGGCAGCCAGGGTGAACCGCTCAGTTCGCTCTCCAGAATTGCTATGGACGATCATAAGCAGATCAGTATTACTCCAGGTGATACGGTAATCCTTTCATCAAAGTTCATTCCCGGCAACGAACGGGCGATCACTCACGTGATCAACCATCTCTATCGACGTGGGGCGGAAGTCCATTACGAAACAACCAGCGAGATCCACGTTTCCGGGCACGCCAGCCAGAACGAGCTCAAGACCGTACTCAACCTGGTCAAACCAGAATATTTCGTGCCGGTGCACGGTGAATACCGCCATCTGGTAAAACATGCACAGCTGGCGCACAGCATGGGTTGGAGCAAAGACCGGGCAATTGTTCTCAGTAATGGCACGCCACTGATTCTTTCAGGGAATGGCCACCACATCGAAGCCAAGGTTGGAACCGGTCGGGTCTTTATTGACGGTAAAGGTGTCGGTGATGTCGGCGAAATGGAATTGCGTGATCGACGACACCTTGCCAATCATGGCCTGGTTATTGTTTTCCTGGCGTTAAATCAGGAGACGGGTGAAATTGTTTCCGGGCCAGATATCATGACGCGCGGCTTCGTCCCGGAAGACGAAAGTGAAGAACTACTGAACGAAGCCAGGGAGCTGGTTTGCCAGATGTTGGCCGAACACAGCCAGGAGGCGATAGCCGACTGGGAGGAACTGCGCGTCGAGGTCCGCAAAACCTTGCGGCGATTATTCAACAAGACCATGGCCCGTCGACCGCTGATCCTGCCGATCATCATGGAATTATAAAAAGACAGCTTACAGCTTACAATCGGCTTCTCTATGACTTTTTTTGACGCGATACTTCTCGGCATCTTACAAGGTGCCACTGAATTTTTACCGGTTTCCTCGAGCGGACACCTGGTCCTTGCCCAACACCTGTTAGGCGACTTTGAACAATCGGGCGTACTCTTTGATGTCCTGTTGCATGTTGGCTCCATGGTCGCGGTGTTCCTCTATTTCTGGCGAGACCTGACCGGACTGATTTCCTCGCTCTGGCGTCTCGATGAAATGGCAGTACAACAGCGCTTCATGGTTTGGTTACTGATCGCCGGATCGGTACCAACCGCAGTAATCGGCCTGCTCTTCAAGGATTTTTTTATCGGCCTCTTTGAAAGCCCGGCAATTGTCTGCAGCATGCTGCTGGTTACCGGCAGTCTGCTCTGGCTGGCAGAACGCCTGCGCAACAGTGAACAATCCCGTAAAGAGATGTCACTCGCGGACGCGATAGTGGTCGGCACGGTTCAGGGCTGCGCCATCATCCCCGGCATTTCCCGTTCCGGTTCAACCATCGCTGCCTTGCTACTTCGTGGTGTCGATGGCGAAACTGCGGCGCGCTTCTCTTTTTTGCTAGCGCTGCCTGCGGTCTTCGGAGCAGCACTGCTCTCTCTCAAAGACCTTGATTCCATAACAACCGGCACCGTCCTTCCTTACATCACCGGAACGATCGCGGCCCTGATAACCGGCCTGCTCTGCATCCACCTGTTGATGGGCATCATCAGGCGTCGACGTCTGCACTGGTTTGCTTTCTACTGCTGGTTTGTCGGCGGCTTTGGTCTGATCTTTTTATTGACCTAAAGCAGCCAAAGAGAGCCACCAACTTTCCGAAACACGGAAGAACCGCTTAGTTTTGAGTCCTTGAAAAATCCAAGAAGCAATATTTATAACGGGTCTGTTCTGAAGACGCATTTCTTTGTCTCTTCGTGCCTTGGCGGCGAATACAACCTTTGACCTTTTCCCTATAGTTGCGCTAACATGCCGCGAATTATTCATTGGGATATTTATGACTGATAAACCGAGTAAAACCTTTCTGCGCGAACATATCAAAAAGGAGATTGCCGGGCTGGTCTGGATGGCAGCCGGTCTCGTTCTGCTTTTGAGCCTGATCTCCTTCAACAACAACGATCCATCTTTTAATAACAATCTTGACCCGTCGACGATCCACAACTTCTGTGGCAAAGCCGGCGCCTACGTCTCTGATCTTTTTTATCAGATCATCGGCCTGCCAGCCCTGATGGTCCCCTTTGCTTGCTTGCTCTTTGCCTGGCGACTCTTGAAATTCCGCGACCTGCACCCCCGCACTTACAAGATCATCGCTTTCATGGTGATGCTGGTTTCCATTGCCGGTCTGATCTCCCTCAAGCTAGAGAAGGTCGCACTGTTTGGCCAAACGTTGAACCAAGCTGGCGGATTTATTGGGTTTTTTCTGGCAAGCACGCTAAAAAGCTGGTTCAATCTGACCGGGGCAGCCATTTTCCTGCTGGTTCTTCTTTCAGTCTCCGCCATGCTGGTCGCCCGATTTTCCATGGTGCTTTTTCTCGAAGGATTCCTGGCAAGGCTGGGAGGCTCTCTGGAAAAACGCCGGGAGGCCAGTCAAGCTCGTCGCGCGTTTAAAGATGCCAATAAACCGAAGAAGGAGAAAGCCCCTGTCATCCGTTCTCCAGAACCACCTTCAGCGTCTGCAGCTATCGTCAATGACAAGAAGAGTAAAAAGAAAGCCCAGGTAAATCAGGAAGCCTTCGATTTTCTGGAACCGTCGGGAACCTACCATCAGCCTTCCCTGAGTCTGCTCGATCATGATGGTGAAGCAGCAAAACCGGTTGACAAAGACGTTTTGATGATGAACGCCCGGCTTCTGGAGAAGAAGTTGCTCGATTTTAACGTTGAGGGCGACGTCTCCGAGGTCAAACCTGGGCCAGTGGTCACCATGTACGAGTTCGCCCCGGCCCCAGGCGTTAAGGTCAACAAAATTGCCGGCCTGGCCGACGACTTAAGCATGGCGCTCAAGGCGCTCTCGATCCGCATTGTCGCCCCAATCCCGGGACGCGGCGTGGTCGGTATCGAAATCCCGAATCGCGACCGGGAGATGGTTTATCTCAAGGAAATTTTTGCCAGCGAAGAGTTCCAGAAGACCGGCGGGCGATTACCTCTCGCCCTCGGCAAGGATATCTTCGGTCACACGGTCGTTTCCGATCTCGCCAAAATGCCGCACCTGCTGGTAGCCGGTTCGACCGGAACCGGTAAATCGGTCTCGATCAACGCGATGATCCTGTCACTACTCTATCGCGCTGATCCGCGCGATGTCCGACTTATCATGGTCGACCCGAAAATGTTGGAACTCTCAATGTACGAAGGGATTCCGCACCTGCTACTACCGGTTGTAACCAATCCGAAAAAAGCCGCCTTGGCCCTCAACTGGGCAGTGCGCGAGATGGAACGGCGCTATAAGTTGATGTCAGACAAGGGTGTACGTAATATCGACGGCTACAATCGCAAGCTTGCCAAAGAGGAAAAGGACAGGAGCTCCAAGCGACAACGTGATCTGGACAACGATGTGTTCGTTGATCCCATGGAAGAGGATCTGCCGGAAATTGAACTTGCTGAAGGAGAAGAGCTCGAGCATGGCCACCTCGCTTACATCGTCGTCATTGTTGACGAGCTTGCCGACCTGATGATGGTTGCCGGCCGGGACATTGAAGAAGCGATAGCCCGCCTGGCGCAGATGGCCCGTGCCGCTGGCATTCATTTGATCCTCGCCACCCAGCGGCCAAGCGTCGATGTCATTACCGGTCTGATCAAGGCCAACTTCCCGACCCGCATCTCCTTCAAAGTCTTCTCGCGCATCGACTCGCGAACCATCCTCGACCAGATGGGCGCCGAGACGTTGCTCGGCAACGGCGACATGCTCTTTCTGCCACCCGGTACCGGCGCCGTCCAGCGCGTTCACGGAGCATTCGTCTCGGAGATCGAAGTCCAGCGCGTGGTCGACTTCCTCAAGAAACAGGGCACGCCCGAATACGACAAGACCATACTCGCTACGCCAAAGGCTAAAGACGCCGGTGGTAACGGCGATGAGGAATATGACGAGAAGTGGGATGAAGCTCTTGCGATCATCGCTGATTCCAAGCAGGCTTCTATTTCGATGTTGCAAAGGCGTTTGCGCCTTGGCTACAACCGTGCGGCACGGATGATCGAGAAGATGGAATCTGAGGGGATTGTTGGCCCTTCTGATGGCACCAGTCGTCCTCGGGAAGTGTTTATCAGTAAGATTGGTGGGAACGAATAAACGCAGAAAGTGGTCATCCACGTCTTTAATAATTTGTCGAACCTGTGATACTAAAACCGCCCGCTTCGATTCGATCGGAGTGGGCGGTTTCTATTCAAACGTTGAGTTCTTTTGACGACCAGCAGTTAATTATCAAACCCTTTCGAGTGTGGGTGGCAATCGGCAGTAGTACACGTCAAACCCAATTTATGGTTGCTTGCTGTTCCATTATTGAGCTGGCGACTGGTTTGGGTATGACAAACCTGGCAGACCCCCGACCCACCCGGCCTGCTATAGTCATAACTATTGTCGTCTGAATAATCCTTATCAGCAAAAACCGCATCAATGTCACCGAGGGTGGGCGACATGACCGTGATAGTCCCCAGTACCATATTGAGATTGTCAACACCATTGACGTTCTGCTGGTTATCATGAGGATCATGGCACTCGACGCAGGTAATTCTGTTCGCAGGGAAACTGGCGCCACCGTTAGTGTGAACTTCAGCAGCCGCAGTCGAGCCGATTGCGCTCACGTGGCAACTCATGCAGAGAACCTCGACACTGATATCGTTCAGCAGCGTTGAACCGGAAGCACCCATCACAGAATGACAGTAAGCGCATTCATGGCCGCTGATAAGGGCATCCGCCTCACAGACAAAAGTGACTGAGGCAAGACAGACTGCAGCCAATATAGTCATCTTCGAAAGAGTCCTGATCATCATGGTGGCCTCCTTCCTATTGCTCGATTAAGGGCAGAACAGTAACTCTGCCGTTGCGGTTGTCGGCGACAAAAAATTGCTTCATCGGTGGATCGTACAAAACATCCATTGGCAACATAAGATGCCCATCAGATGAACCATAGCAGCCATTTGTGGACAACAAGGCACCCGTATCGCGCTCAAACTCAAGTACTTGGCCAAGCATTGCATCCACCAGATAAATACTACCCCCAGTTGACCAAACACCCTGAGGCCTTGAAAAAGCTCCTTGAATAGTTTTCAGGTGGCGTCCGCTATAATCAAAAATCTGGATACTGGCAGAGACTCCGATTCGCTGGTCCCCGTAATCCGTAACAACCACTTCTTCGGTATCTGGATTGAGTGATAATGCTTGAGGTTGAGAAAGCTGGCCAAACCCCCCGATGGAAAGAGAGAGTCTTCCGCGACGGTCATAAACCTTAACGTCTCCATCAATACCATCGACCACAAAAGTCATCCTTTTGGTACGATCAACCGCAATATCCAGAGGCTGAATTCGACCTGATTTTGACCTTGGAATAGAGCTTCTTTTTGTTGCACGGTTACGCCGAAGCGCATAACGCTCAACTTTTCCGCTCGTCTCATTGCCGACAAGAACATTTCTCCCATCAAAAGCTATCCCCAATGGATTCCCATCAATCCTAAGCAACAGCACAGGATGGGCGGGATCGTTTTTTTTGACCTCATAAATCGAGCCACTGCGATCAGAAAGGAGGAAAGAGTTATCGCCATATTCAACCATGCGCATGGGCGATTTCATCGGCCCCTGGACAATCAGAGGTGAATCCTCAGGCGTACAGCCTTCGGTTGCAGGCTCTTCTATCACAGGCCCCCAACTCAGACCACCGCTCCATGCCTGTGATTCACTCAGACATGAGACTGCGGCAACCAGCAGCAGAAGGAAAAGATGTGACTTAACTCGCGTCTTCATTTTGTGCATAATCCACCTCCCGACTTATCGGGCAAACAGAGTAGAAACATTTATCTCTCAATAACATAACTGCAACAAGCGTTCCATATTGTGGGGTATGAATACTTTTTTGGTAATAATTAGAGTAAAAACATTCTCTTTAAATCCGACAAGCATTAAGAACCCCCGAATAAACGATAGGCAAATCGTCCTATCCTCCTTATCCCACTTAGCGAGTCAAGACACAGACATACACGCGACTAACAGTTTGAAAATCCCCCCGGGAGTGCTAACATATGACTCTCGAACAAAAAGGGGAGATTAAAAGATGGACAGCAACGATTTAAAACACTTACTGACCGCCGTACAAGTTGGCGACCTCAGCATCGACGAGGGCCTTGAGCGACTGCGGACACTCCCTTTTGAAGATATCGGCATCGCCATGATCGATCATCACCGCGCTCTGCGCCAGGGGGTACCGGAAGTGGTGCTGGGCGAATCGAAATCCGCGGAGCAGATCGCGACAATCGTGCAGCACATGGCCGCACATGGTGACAATGTACTGGTCACCCGGATTTCCAGTGAAAAGGCCGCAAGCCTGTCAAATAACCATCCAAAAGGTGAATACAACCCGACCGCCAAAGCCTTCTCCCTGCAGCAGAAACCTTTTGAAGACCTCGGCCGAGGGAAAGTCCTTATTATCTGCGCGGGCACATCTGATCTGCCTGTCGCCAAAGAGGCGGCCATAACCGCGCGCATGTTCAACAACCAAGTGACAGAGCTTGTCGATGTTGGTGTCGCCGGAATCCATCGCCTGCTAGCGCACACCGGTGCCCTGCGCGAAGCAACAGTGATCATTGTTGTCGCCGGCATGGAGGGAGCCCTTCCGTCAGTAGTTGGCGGACTGGTCGATGTGCCGGTGATCGCCGTGCCCACTTCGGTCGGCTACGGAGCCTCCTTCAACGGCATCGCCGCCCTGCTCGGAATGCTCAATTCCTGTGCCGGCGGCGTCACCGTAGTCAACATCGACAACGGCTTTGGAGCTGCCTTCGCCGCCACTCGCATCAACCGAAAAAAGTCACCATGAACATTCTTTATCTCGACACTTTTTCCGGGATTTCTGGTGACATGATGCTAGGCCTGCTGGTCGATCTTGGTGTTGACTTAAACATCATCGAAACGGAACTGGCAAAATTACCCGTCTCCGGTTATCGACTTGAGCAGAGCAGTGAAAAACGCCACGGTATCGGCGGTACGCGCATCAAGGTCTTGTGCGAAGACAAACAACCAGCACGAAGCTGGACCAACATCGACACCATGCTGGCAGAGAGTCCGCTCAACGATTCAGTGCGAAGCAGGGCACGTCGCATCTTCCGGCGCCTCGGTGACGCAGAAGCACACGTTCATCAAGTTGCTCTGGATGACGTACATTTTCATGAAGTCGGTGCTGTTGATGCGATTGTCGATATCGTCGGCAGCGCGATTGGTCTGGAGCTGCTGGGGGTACAAGAAATCGTCTGTGCCCCCCTGCCCCTTTCCAGCGGGGTGATTCGGGGATCGCACGGAGCGATGCCGCTACCTGCTCCGGCCACCCTGCAGATACTCCAGGGGCAGCCCGTACGCAACGCTGACAGTGACCGCGAGTTGGTCACCCCCACCGGGGCAGCAATTGCCGTTGAGATTGCCCGATTTGGTGCCCTGCCGGAGATGACTATCGAACGGATCGGCTATGCTGTGGGTGGCTGGGAGCTGGAGGATCGCCCCAACTTGTTGCGTGGAATCATTGGCTCAAAAACTTCTGCAGCAGGCTTCGAGCACGACACCGTGACCATCATTGAAACCCACTTCGACGACTCATCGCCGGAATGGCTCGGCTCGCTGATAGATCGACTCATGACTGAGGGAGCTCTGGACGCTGCGTTCACTCCTCTGCAGATGAAAAAGAATCGTCCGGGAGTACACTTGAGGGTTGTGGCTCAGCCACAGGAAGCAGAACGTCTGGCACAAATGGTTCTGCGCGAAAGCAGCGCTATCGGCGTACGTATGCATGAGACCCGCCGCCTGAAACTGCGGCGTGAAGCGGCAACCGTGCAGACCAACTTCGGTGAAGCAGCGGTAAAATTGATTTACGAAGGTAAAAAGTTGTTGCGGATTACACCAGAACACGCCAGCTGTCAGAAATTGGCCGAAGCAACCGGCAGTCCTCTACCGGAAATTTACCGTGTCGTAACAGCAACCGCCAACCGCCGATTCGATCTGGAGGGCTAAAGTGCGCAAACTGGTTCTTTTTCTCTCCAGCAATGCCGGTCTCGGCTACGCACCTTTTGCCTCGGGGACGGTCGGCACACTTGCCGGAATCCCCATTTTTTACCTGATTAGCAGCTGGCCATGGTGGCTCTTTCTGGTCACTTTTATGGCACTGCTTTTCCTCAGCTTCTGGGTCGCCGACGCCGCCGGACAAATTTACGGCGTCGTCGATGATGGCCGCATCGTCATCGATGAACTGATCGGCTACCTGGTAACCGTAGCTTTTCTGCCGTGGAGTTGGCCCGTGGCCATACTCGGTTTTTTCTGGTTCCGGCTTTTTGATATTCTCAAGCCCCAGCCTGCGCGATGGTTTGACACAAACCTGAAGCATGGTGTCGGCGTAGTCCTCGACGATTTCGTTGCCGGGATTTACGGTGCAATTGCACTACGCCTGACCCTGTGGCTTTTTAACCTGGGATGATGCTGGCAGAGCCCCCTGCTGACAGTCATTCAGAAGAATCCCGACACCGATGAAAATTGCAATTCTCACCATAGGCGATGAACTTCTGAACGGCGATCTGGCCGACACCAATACAGCTGCAATCGCTCAGATATTAGCAGAAAACTCTCTGCCGGTACGCGAAGCAACGACAATTGGTGACCGTGAAGAAGACATTGTTGCCACGCTACAACGCCTGGCCAGGGCGCACGACGTGGTGATCGCAACAGGCGGACTCGGCCCAACCGAGGATGACCGTACCGCCAAAGCGACAGCCCGTGCTTTTGAGCGTTCCTTAAGCCTGAACGACAAAGCGCTCATGCAGATCAAAGCTCGCTTTAGCGCTCACCAGCGAGAGATGCACCCACGCAACGAGAAACAAGCCCTTATGCCAAGCAGAAGCACAGTTATTGCCAACCAGAATGGAACGGCCCCTGGATTCCACCTGCAGAGCAACCAAGCTGATCTCTATTGCCTGCCTGGCGTTCCCCATGAAATGCTGGCGATGCTCGAAGAGTATGTCATCCCATCACTGCTGAACCGCTTTCCAAACCCTCCTTTGCAGTGCCAACGGGTTATTACCGTCTTTGGTCTGTCGGAACCGGACGTTGAGAGCCGTATTAATCGCAATGGCCTGCCGGAGGGTGTTGAGTTGGCGTTCAATGTTGAGTTCCCGATGGTGAAGGTCAAGCTGCGCAGCAGTGGTGAAACCGCTCAAAGACTGGCGGACCGTGCCGAACTGGCCGTGCGTAAAGCGCTGGGAGATCATGTTGTCGGCATCGACAACGACACCCTGGCGGGAACCACGGCACGCTTACTTTCAACCGCTGGCATCACGCTTGCCCTCGCCGAATCGTGTACCGGCGGCCTGATCGCCAAGCTGCTGACCGACCAGCCTGGCTCTTCAACCTTTCTGGAACGCAGCGTCGTCACATACGCCAACTCCGCCAAAACGAATTGCCTGAATGTTTCCCAAGAGCTTCTTGATCATCATGGCGCCGTAAGTGCCGAGTGTGCAGAGGCCATGGCGAAAGGCGTACACGCAGCGGCTCACACTGACATCAGCCTTGCCGTAACCGGCATTGCCGGCCCCGCTGGCGGCACCGGTGATAAACCGGTCGGGACAGTCTACCTGGCCATGATCAGCCCCGGGAAAGAACGCGTTGAGCGATTCAACTTCTCTGGCAACCGTGACCAGGTCCGACTACGCACAGCCTGCACAGCCCTTGACTGGCTTCGCAGGCTGGCCATGTCCCGCCTTTCTGGCGAAGAGTGGGAGAGCTGATCATGACAACGGCTGCCTTTGTGCTTGCGGGATTCAGTATCATTCTGGTCATCACTTGGGCCATGCGCAACCAGAGCCAGCTCCGAAGGCTGCAGAGCAAACTTCTGGTCAGCGAAGAGGCCCGCCAGGAGCAAACCGACCTGCTTGAGGATTACTATAGCCGCGATCAGCAACTCATTCAGAACTCTGGCGAAGCCTTGTTTATCTTTGATCAAGAAGAGGGTTCACTGCTGGAGATCAATCGTCAGGCGGAGAATCTGCTGGGCTACACCCAAGGCTCAGTCGTCCACCTGACTTTCAAGGTCCTCTTCTCTCGTGAACATCGAAAACGTATATTACGCATGATCAGCGCGGCCGTGAAACAAGGAGAGGCAGAGGCCAACGAAATCAAATTCCGACGTAAAGACGGCAGCCAATTCATTGGTGAAATCAAGATAAAAACCGGACGGATGCAAAAGCGCAAGGTTATCTATGGCAGCTTTCGTGACGTTACCCAGACAACCAACTTGCAACTCGAACTGCAACGTCACAACCGGCACCTCACGCTTCTGAATGAAATCTCCCATCGAGTTGCCGAAGGCCATGATCTGCCGCACACCCTTGAAATCATTCTTGATGAGGTCATCAAGAGTCTTACCATCTCTGGGGGAGGTATTTTCCTTCTTGAGCAAGGTGGTACAGAGATGAAACTGGCCCTCCATCGCAACATTCCCGACAATGTTGTTGAAGAACTTGGACAAATGCGACCTGGGATAGGCTTGGCAGGAAAAGTTGTTTCAACCGGCCGACCGCGCTTATCCACCAATCTGCAAAATGACCACAGACGAATTTCCAGTGCAGTGTTTGCAGACCACTGGCGAGCTTTTTTGGCGGTACCGTTTATTGCCGAAGAAGAAACCCTGGGCGTGCTTTTCATTTTCGATCGTGGCAGCAGGGTATTCGGCCGGGAGGATGTGCGGCTGATCCAGGCGATCGGCAGACAACTCGGTCCACTGCTGAAAAACGCAGAACTCTTTAACGAGTTGCAATGGCAGCATCGACTCAATTTTGCCAGCCTTCGCGAATTGGAACGCTCTCGGTCGACCCTGCGTGACAATCTGGAACAACTCGAACAACATCACCGCACCCTTCAAAGTCTGAACCAGATGAAAAGCTCCTTCCTGTCACTTGCCTCACATGAGCTGCGCACGCCTTTGACAACCATTCTTTCCGGAGCAGAATTTCTGCAAAGTCAGACAGAGGGCATGCTTGGTGAAAACGAGAAACGCGCCCTGGCTGTCATCATGCGTGGCAGCCTGCGGCTCAACCACATTGTTGACGATCTTCTCGAAACTGCCCGGCTCGAAGCAAAAACCCTCTATATGGCTCAAGAGGCATTCAACCCCCTGCCGATGATCAATGAGATCCTCACCGAGGCCAGGCCAAATTGCGAAATGCGCAAGTTGCATCTTGAACTGCAAGAGTTTCCTGACGACGCCATGATTCGTGGCGATGTCCATCATTTAAAACGTGCCCTCGGCCGACTGATGGAAAACGCCATGAAGTTTACCCCGGAGGGGGGCTGGGTACAGATTACCGGACGGACCCTGCCGCAGGAAGAGGTGTCCGCTCTCACTGAAAAGCTGAGAGCCTTTTCCGAAAGTTTTTTTAACGGGGCTCTGGCCGAGGATTACCTGCAAATTTCAATCAGCGACAGCGGCATAGGGCTCGACCAAGAAGACCAGGTTCGAATTTTTGACAAATTCCATGAAGTCGGGGACATCTCAGGGCACTCCACATCTCAAGCCCGATTTGGCGGCAAAGGGGTTGGACTCGGACTGGCCTTAGCCAAAGGGATTATTGAAACCCATGCTGGTCTGGTCTGGGTGGAAAGTGCCGGACTCTCTCAAGGCTGTTGTTTTTCAGCGTTTCTGCCTCTGGCCAGCCGCAATGAGGAGAGATATGTCCTTGGTTAGAGTCTTTCTTGGCATACCTTTACCCCGGCAATTGCAAGGCTCTATCAACGTTATTCAAAGACAACTCCAGACAGAGATACCGGCCGCTCGCTGGGTCGACCCGAAAAACCTGCACCTGACCTTACACTTCTTCGGCGAAATCGAGCAGGAAACCCTTGAAAAGATCAGGGTGTCTGTGCTATCCGTTATAGGCTGTAATCGGCCCTTCCAGGTCGAGGTCAAACGGCTTGGGGCCTTTCCCAATCAACGGCGACCGCGTATCATATGGCTCGACCTGGAACCCATTGACCAGCTTAAGCAACTTCACCAAGATTGCAGTAACCTTCTGCATCAAGCCGGAGTTGCCACGGAATCACGGCCTTACTCACCGCACTTGACTATCGGTCGACTGCGACAGCCGCAGCCAGATTTGACGGATCTTTTCCACTCAGTCGGGCGCAGACGGATAGGCACGTTGCCCGTTGATAAGCTGATTCTTTATGAAAGTCGCTTGCTGTCTAGCGGCGCAGAACATATTCCATTATTTGCGGTGAACCTTGATGAAATCGATATTCCGTAACAAACAATCAAATGTTTCGATATTGTATGCATTTGCCCTAAAAGGAGGGACAACTGATGGCAGTGAGTGATCGCAACAGAGCTATTGAACTGGCTATGGGCCAGATTGAGAAACAGTTTGGCAAAGGCAGCATCATGCGTCTTGGTGAAGATGCGGTTCTGCCAGACATCAAATCAATTTCGACCGGCGCTTTGAGCCTGAACATTGCACTCGGCATCGGCGGCGTCCCATGCGGCCGGATTGTCGAAATCTACGGACCAGAGTCTTCAGGGAAAACCACCCTGGCCCTGCACATTGCTGCAGAAGCTCAGAAAACAGGCGGCGTTGCTGCTTTTGTTGATGCTGAGCACGCCCTCGATGTTCACTATGCCAAGAAGCTTGGTGTCAATACTGACGAGCTGTTGATATCACAACCGGACACAGGCGAGCAGGCGCTTGAGATCGTCGAAGTCCTCGTCCGCAGTGGCGCCATCGATGTTCTGATTATCGACTCAGTTGCTGCCTTGGTCCCTCGCGCAGAGATCGAAGGCGAGATGGGCGATTCGCACATGGGCCTGCAGGCCAGGTTGATGTCTCAGGCTTTACGCAAACTGACAGGAACCATCAGTAAATCGAACTGCTGCGTGATTTTTATTAACCAGATTCGCATGAAGATTGGCGTTATGTTCGGTAACCCGGAGACCACCACCGGCGGCAATGCCCTGAAATTTTATGCCTCCATACGCATGGACATCCGCAGGATTGCCTCGCTCAAACAAGGGCAGGATGTGATCGGCAACCGCACCCGGGTCAAAGTTGTCAAAAACAAAGTCGCCCCACCCTTCAAGGAAGCTGAGTTTGACATCATGTATGGCACCGGCATCTCCCGCGTGGGAGATTTGGTCGATCTGGGTGTAGATTGCAATATTGTCGAAAAAAGCGGCTCCTGGTTTTCCTACGGCGAAGAGCGCATTGGTCAAGGCCGCGAGAATGCCAAACAATATTTGACCGAGCACCCTGAAACCGCCGCTGACATTGAAACGAAAGTACTCGAGCATTACGGCCTCAAAGCTGCAGTCAGCCCGTCTAAAGGAGAGTAATTCATGGAACTCAATGAGATCCTCTCGGTCGGCCTGAAGTCCGGAGCTTCTGACATCCATCTCAAAGCAGGCCTGCCACCAATTTACCGCATCGACGGTACGCTGCGCCCGCTGCCAAAAGCACCTCGGATCACTCCGGAACAAACCGAGCAGATCTGCGCCGAGATCATGAATGATATGCAGAGAGAGCGCTTTGAAAGCTCTTATGAAGTGGATTTGGCCTATGGAGTCCCCGGCCTGGGACGCTTCCGTGTCAACGCTTTTACCCAGCGTGGCTCTGTTTCGATGGTTTTCCGTGCCATTCCTTTTGACATCAAAAGCATCGACGACCTGCTGCTGCCGCCAGTTATCAAGAAGATGGTCATGGCCAATCGCGGCCTGATCCTGGTGACCGGCGCCACCGGTTCCGGCAAATCAACCAGCCTTGCAGCTTTGATTGACTACATCAACACCAACCGTAAGACTCATATCGTCACGATTGAGGATCCGATCGAGTTCCTCCATCGTGACAAGAAAAGCATCATCAATCAGCGCGAAGTTGGCTCCGACACCAAAGGTTTTCAGCCCGCATTGAAATCAGCTCTGCGGCAGGACCCAGACGTCATTCTGGTCGGCGAGATGCGCGATCATGAGACGATCGAGACGGCCCTGACAGCAGCAGAAACAGGCCATCTGGTTCTCTCTACCCTGCATACAATTGATGCAACGGAAACAGTCAACCGGATTATCTCGGTCTTCCCACCGTTCCAGCAACGCCAGATCCGCATCCAGTTGGCAGCGGTCTTGCGTGGTGTCATTTCCATGCGCCTGGTGCCAAGACTCGATGGCAAAGGCCGCGTTCCTGCAGTCGAAGTCATGGTCGCTTCGGCCAGAGTTCGCCAGATGATCGACGACAAAGATCAGACCAAGTCATTGCCGGAAGCAATTCAGCAGGGCTTTGAATCTTACGGCATGCAGACCTTCGACCAATCGTTGATGGGACTGCTCAAAAACAAGATGATCAGCTTCGAGGAGGCCCTGCGGCAGTGTTCCAATCCGGACGATTTCAAGCTCAAGATGTCCGGTGTTTCGTCAACCTCAGATCTCTCTTGGGATGCCTTTGACGGCACCGATGATAAAGGTGGCGAATAAACCGGAACCGACAGCCGGGCGGACTGACCCCTGGCCAGCAATACTTCGGTTATTGACTGGCCGCGACTACAGCCAGATGGAGTTACAGCGCCGCCTGTTGGCTAAAGGCTTTGATCAGACGAGCATCGACGATGCGTTGCAGCGTTGCCTTGAACTTGGCTACCTCGATGATGCCCGCTACGCTCTACAACGGGCAACCAGCCTGATGACTCAAGGTCGTGCCGTCGGCCCACGCATTCTGGCTGATCTGCGGCAACGTGGCATCAGCGAAGAACTCGCCTGTCAGGCTTTGGACAAAGCTCGCGAGGCTTGCGACGAAGAAGAGTTGCTTACATCACTTTTACAACGACGATTCCCTGATTTCAGCTACAACTCAGCACCAGCCAAAGAACGGCAACGGGTTGTACATTTTCTCCAACGACGCGGCTTTTCAATCAGCCACATCATGAATCGATTAACACGGAAAGGCTTTGAAACAAACGATGAAAACAGGTAGTGAAATACGCCAGCTCTTTTTGAAGTTTTTTGAAGATCGCGGCCACACAATCGTAGAATCTTCCTCTCTGGTCCCACATAACGACCCGACCTTGCTCTTTACCAATGCCGGCATGAACCAGTTCAAGGACTGTTTCCTCGGCCATGAAAAACGAGCCTATGTGCGTGCCACAACCTCGCAGAAATGCGTACGGGCTGGCGGCAAGCACAATGACCTGGAGAATGTCGGTCGCACCGCGCGCCATCACACCTTTTTCGAAATGCTTGGCAATTTCTCCTTCGGCGATTATTTCAAGAAAGAGGCGATAGCCTATGCCTGGGAATTTCTCACTGTTGATATGGGCATGGACAAGGACCGCCTTTACGTCTCGGTTTACACTGACGACGATGAAGCTGCCGACATCTGGTTCGAACAGGAAGGTGTTCCACGAGAACGCATTTTCCGGTTTGAAGAAGACAACTTCTGGTCGATGGGTGATACCGGCCCCTGTGGCCCCTGCTCAGAAATTTTCTATGACAACGGACCGGAAATCGGCTGCGATTCTCCCGATTGCACCGTCGGTTGCGACTGCGATCGCTACATGGAAATCTGGAACAACGTCTTCATGCAGTTTGACCGTCAGCCCGACGGTGAGCTGGTTCCACTGCCGAAACCGGCCGTCGACACCGGTATGGGTCTGGAGCGCATCACCACGGTGATGCAGGGCGTGCAGTCAAACTACGACACCAATCTGCTCCGCGACATCATCGGCTACATCGAGAAACTCTCCGGCAAAAGCTACGGCGATAAACTTGAAGATGATGTCTCGATGCGGGTCATGGCCGATCACAGCAGGGCAACCGCTTACCTGATTGCCGATGGCGTCATGCCAAGCAACGAAGGCCGTGGTTACGTACTTCGTCGCATCATGCGCCGAGCCATGCGTCACGCCAAGATGCTCGGCTTTGCTGATCCGGTCCTCTACAAAACAGCTGTGTTCGTTCTTGAGTTTATGATTGAAGCCTATCCGCAGGAAGCAGAACGCAAAAGTTTCGTCGCCAAAATCGTAGAGAAGGAAGAAGAACGCTTTATCCAGACTCTCGACAACGGCCTGCGCATCCTCAATGAGCAAGTTGACCTTCTGCGCCAGGAGCAGTCAACAGTCATCCCCGGCAACGTACTCTTCAAATTGTATGACACCTTCGGCTTTCCGACCGATCTGACTGCGGACATCGTTGAAGCAGAAGGCTTCACCGTTGATGAAGCAGATTTTGAAAGCTGCATGGAAGAACAACGCCAGAAAGCGCGCAAACACTGGAAAGGTTCAGGTGAAGAAGCGATCGATACGGTTTACCGTGAACTGCTTGAGCAGGGATCCAAGGTAAACTTCATCGGCTACGAGAAGATGCAGGCCACGAGCAAGGTCGTAACAATTCTGCACGATGGCGAGCAGGTCAGTCAGGCGAAAGCGGGTGAACGAATCGAAATCATCACCGAGTCGACGCCCTTCTATGGTGAGTCTGGTGGCCAGGTTGGTGATCTCGGCACAATCAGCGCCCCAGCTCTAATGATCGACATTACCGAGACCAGAAAGCCACTACCGGAGCTGATTGTTCATGTTGGTCAAGTGAACGAGGGAACGCTACAGATTGGCCAGGAAGTTCAACTCTCTGTTGATGTCAGCTCTCGTCAGGCAACCGCTCTGAATCATACCGCGACCCATATCCTGCAAGCCGTTCTGGTTGAGGTACTCGGTGACCACGTTAAGCAGGCAGGGTCCCTGGTTGCTCCTGATCGCTTGCGTTTTGACTTCAGTCACTTTACTGCGATCACGGTTGAAGAACTCAGGCGCATAGAAACTGAAGTCAATCGCCGCATCCGTGAAAACCGTGCCGTGGAGATCCGAGAGATGTCTGCCGACGATGCGATTGCAGCAGGCGCAACCGCGCTCTTTGGCGAAAAGTACGGAGAGCGGGTCAGGGTCGTCAATCTTGGTGATTTCAGCATGGAACTCTGCGGCGGCACTCACACAAATGCGGCTGGCGACATTGGTCTCTTTAAAATTATCCAGGAAGCAGGCATTGCTGCCGGAGTACGCCGAATTGAAGCGGCAACCGGTACGCGCGCGCTTGCGCTGGTACAGCAACAGGAAGATTCCATTGGCCGCATTGCTGGCCTGGTGAAAAGCGACCGGCCGCAACTGGAAAGCCGACTGGTAAAGATGGTGGAACGCCAGAAAGAGTTGGAGCGCGAACTAGCCACTCTGGAAAGTCGACTGAAAGCTGGCCAAGCTGACGATATAATGAGTCAGGTCCAGGAGATCGACGGCATCAAACTGCTGGTCGCCGAAGTCAACTCGACAGACGGCAAAGGCTTGCGGGACATGGCCGATAAACTGCGTGACAAGGTCGGTTCAGGTGTTGTCGCTATCGGCTGTCCCCATGAAGGTAAAGCCAACCTCTTGATTGCAGTCACGACTGATCTGACAAAACGCCTACATGCTGGTAAACTTATATCTGTGTTGGCCGCCGAAGTTGGTGGACGCGGCGGTGGCCGACCCGATCTCGCCCAGGCAGGGGGCAGCCAGCCAGAGAAACTGGCCGAGGCCTTAAGCAAAGTAGCCGATCTGGTTCGCAACACGCTGAGCAATTAGCTTTTAGAGGGACCTGACGCGGTATTGCTGCGGAGATAGAATGCGACTAGAAATGCGGGAAGAACCCCAGTTCTTGCAGCGGACGGAAACGCCGACTATCCTCATTGTTGATGATGAGTCAATCATCCGTGATCTCTGCGCCCGGATACTGAAGGACTATCGCATTCTTCAGGCGGAAAATGGTCAAGAGGCGCTACAGCTTCTGGACAACAATACGGTAGATCTGATCCTGGCCGACATCATGATGCCGGTCATGAATGGGCTTGACCTGTTGCAAAAGGTCAAGGAGCAGAATCCGGAACAGCTGTTCATGGTCATGACCGGATACGCCGACAAAGACATTATCCTGCGGGCTCTCAAAGCCCGCGCCGATGATTTTATCCAGAAACCGATCAACCTGCTGCAACTCAAAACGGCTATAAAGAAAGCTCTGGAGAACAAAGCCCTGCGCCGGGAGTTGGGGCAACTCAAGCAACTTGATCGCATCAAGTCAGACTTTCTCGGCCTTGTTTCGCACAAACTGCGCACCCCCACGACGTCCATCTCTCTCTTCATCCAGAATCTTGCCAGCGGCACTTTTGATCTTGAAGATCCGGAATTTGTTGCCGCAGTCGATGCCATCCGTGAAGAATCTGAATACCTCGCTTACCTGATCAAGGACTTGCTTTATTACAGCGACATCATCCTGCAAGATGGCGATGGCAAGGCTTCTCGGGAGGATCTGAAAGAAATAGCTGGCTCCGTTCTACTTGAAAAACGCGCGTCGGCGCAAAACAAGGGGCTGACCTTGGAAAACAGCTTGTCCGGCGATTGGCCGAAGGTCATCGTCGACCGCCGTCGCATTGCCTTTGCTTTGAACGCACTTTACGAAAATGCCATAAAGTTCACCCCCCCTGGGGGTCAGATCGTCCTCTCTGGAGAGATCAGTGAAGAGAAGTTCGCTCTCACGATTGCCGACAATGGGCCGGGAATTCCTGCAGAAGAGCTCGGCAAGATTTTCGAGAAATTCTACCAGATCGATCCTCATCATACCGGTCAGGTCCGCGGCTTCGGTCTGGGCCTTTTCTATGCTCGTCAGTTTATTCGCGATCATGGTGGCACCATCACCCTCAACAGCGCGCCCGGCCATGGCACCGAAGTCACCATCAACCTGCCTCGCCTGTCGATTGCAAGCACCGACTAACAGCAGTTGAGAAATGTGCCTTTTCTTGCCTGACACTCACCTGTTTCACGATAAATTTCCAGCCCTGACATCTTAACCGGTAGCAGCCATTTTCCTTTGTCTGTTTACAAGCTTATGTTATATTTACAGCATTTTTCGCTGGGTTACAGAAAACTTTAACGAAGGGGTCAAGATGTTCAAGGGAACAACCATTCTTTGCGTGCGACGCGGCACCGAAGTTGCCATGGCTGGCGACGGTCAGGTCAGTCTTGGCAACACCGTCATGAAGCATACGGCCAGGAAACTCCGCCGCATGTATGACGACCAGGTCATTGCTGGGTTTGCAGGCAGTACAGCCGACGCCTTCACCCTCTTTGAAAAGTTTGATGCCAAGCTGCAGGAGTATCGCGGCAACCTGCAACGGGCAGCAGTCGAACTTGCCAAGGACTGGCGTAAAGACCGCATTCTTCGCCACCTTGAAGCGTTGCTTATCGTTGCCGACCGAGAAACGACACTTGTGCTCTCAGGAGTCGGAGACGTAATCGAGCCGGAACACGGCATCGCGGCGATCGGCTCCGGCGGCACCTTTGCCCAGGCGGCCGCACGTGCCCTGACCAGCCATACGGAATTATCGATGGCCCAGATTGCCGAGGAGTCATTGAAGATTGCTGCTGAGATCTGTGTTTATACCAACGACCGGATCATCGTGGAGACCCTATCGTGAACAATTTTACCCCTCGAGAGATCGTCTCCGAGCTCGATCGCTATATCGTCGGTCAAAACAACGCCAAGCGTGCCGTCGCGGTCGCCCTGCGCAATCGCTGGCGCCGGCAGCATGTTGAATCGGATCTCCGCGAAGAGATTGCGCCAAAGAACATCATCATGATCGGTCCGACCGGTGTCGGCAAAACCGAGATCGCCAGACGGCTGGCAAGATTGGCCCAGGCCCCGTTTATCAAGGTCGAAGCCAGCAAGTTCACCGAGGTCGGTTACGTCGGCCGCGATGTCGAAAGCATGGTGCGCGATCTGGTCGAACTGGCCATCGCAATGGTCAAAGCCGAGGAGTCGAAAAGCCAGCGGATCAAAGCGGAGGACCTGGCTGAGGAGCGTCTGCTCGACATGCTGCTGCCAGGAGAGAAAAATCTGGAGGACGCCAAAGAGGGCAGTAGCACGACTCGCGACAAACTGCGCCGACTGCTGCGCATGGGTGAACTCAACGAACGTATGGTCGAAGTCGAAACGCAAGATACCCAGATGCCGAGCATGCAGGTTTTTGGACCGCAAGGCCCCGAAGAGATGGGCTTCAACATCAAGGAGATGTTTGGCAATATCTTTCCACACAAAACCAAGAAACGCCGCATGAAGGTGTCTGAAGCTCAGGAACTGCTGATTGAAATCGAGGCCGAAAAGCTGGTCGACATGGACAAAGTCCAGACCCTGGCCAAAGAGCGCACTGAACAAAACGGCATCATCTTTATCGATGAGATCGACAAGATCGCCAGCCGTGAAGGGGGCCATGGCCCAGAAGTCTCCCGCGAGGGAGTACAACGCGACATACTACCGATTGTCGAAGGAAGTACGGTTATCACTAAGTATGGCCCGATCAAGACCGACCATATCCTCTTCATTGCGGCTGGTGCCTTTCATGTCGCCAAGCCCTCGGACCTGATTCCGGAATTGCAGGGGCGTTTCCCGATCCGGGTTGAACTCGACAGTCTCGAAGAAGCCGATTTTGTCAGGATCTTGACGGAGCCTCACAATGCCCTGATCCGTCAGTATCAAGCGCTTATGGCGACAGAAGGCATCAACCTGGAATTCAGTGAAGACGCAATCAGAGAGATTGCCAAGACTGCGGCCAGCGTTAATCAACGGACCGAGAACATCGGCGCCAGACGCTTGCACACGATCATGGAGACTCTGCTTGAGGAGTTGTCTTTCAACGCCCCGGAGCGATCGGAAAGAAGTTTCCCTATCGATGCGGCCTTTGTGCACGAGCGTCTTTCTGCAATTGCTGACAACGAGGATCTATCGCGCTATATCCTGTAAACCGGAGTGTAACTGATGATGCAAGAACTGATTAACAAAGCGAACGTACTGGTCGAAGCCCTACCCTGGATTCGCCAGTTCTACGGCAAGACCATCGTCATCAAGTACGGCGGAAACGCTATGGTAGAAGAGCATCTCAAGGAAGGTTTTGCCCGCGATATCATCTTGATGAAATATATCGGACTGAACCCCGTGGTCGTCCACGGCGGTGGGCCGCAGATCGGCAAGGTACTCGAAGCGATGGGCATCGAAACCCGCTTCGAACAAGGCATGCGCGTGACCGACGCCAGAACCATGGACGTTGTCGAGATGGTACTAGGCGGCAAGGTTAACAAAGAAATTGTCAATAACATCAACAAACACGGTGGCAGGGCTGTCGGACTGACTGGCAAAGATGGTAACTTGCTCACTGCCCGCAAACTGGAGATGAAAACGATTAACCCGGAGACACTGACCCCAGAAATTATCGACATCGGCATGGTCGGAGAAGTCGCCGAGGTCAATCCGGCAATCATTATATCCCTTGAGGAGGCCGGCTTCATTCCGGTGATCGCCCCCGTTGGGGTGGATGGTGAGGGTCGGACCTATAACATCAACGCCGATCTGGTCGCTGGTAAGATCGCTGGTGCCCTGAAAGCTGAGAAGCTGATTTTGTTAACCGATGTCGAGGGCGTCAAGGATAAAAGTGGCAATCTCCTGAATACGATCGACGTAGCGGACGTTCAGAGGTTGATTGACAACGGCACGCTGACTGGAGGAATGATTCCGAAAGTGACTTGCTGTGTCGATGCCATCGCCGACGGAGTCGCGAAAACGCATATCGTTGATGGTCGAATGGAGCACGCCTGCCTGCTCGAGATCTTTACCGATCAGGGCGTTGGAACGGCGGTCGCAAAATACAAATAAATCCAGGTTGTAAAAGAAAAACATACTTATAATTTGTGGGTATCAAAATGAGTCGTTCAGAAGAGTGGATCAACAGAGCAGACAAGCACGTCATGTAAACCTACGGGCGCTTCCCAATTGTCGCTCAGCGCGGTGAAGGCTGTCGTCTGTGGGATGTCGATGGCAAGGTCTATCTCGACTTCCTTGCTGGGGTGGCGGTCAACAATCTTGGCCACTGTCATCCGAAAGTGGTTGCTGCGCTGCAAGAGCAAGCGGGCCGTTTGTTGCACTGTTCCAACTATTACCACATCCCGCAACAGATCGAGTTGGCAGAATGGCTCTGTGAACACTCCTTTGCCGATCGGGCTTTCTTCTGCAATTCAGGCGCCGAAGCCAATGAGGCGGCGATGAAACTGGTGCGTAAACACAGCCGTGAGAAATACGGCGAAGACCGCTTCGATGTGATCACCGCGCTCGCCTCCTTCCATGGCCGCACCATTGGCACGATCAGTGCGACCGGTCAGGACAAGGTCAAGGCCGGTTTTACACCACTGGTCCCCGGCTTCAGATACGTGGCTTTCGGCGATCTGGAAGCAATGCGCCAGGCAATAACGCCAAACATCAGTGCAATCATGTTAGAGCCAGTGCAGGGCGAGGGGGGGGTCAACGTGCCACCACCTGGCTATCTCAAAGCCGTCCGTGAGATCTGCGACGAATTTGACCTGTTGCTGGTCTACGATGAGGTCCAGGTCGGATGTGGCAGAACCGGAACTCTCTGGGCGCACGAGCATGAAGGGGTTGCACCCGACATTTTAACGATAGCTAAAGCCTTGGCTGGAGGCCCACCAATCGGCGCCATGCTAACCACTGAGCAGCTAGCCAATAGACTCAGCCCAGGCACCCACGGTTCCACCTTCGGCGGTAACCCGCTGGTCTGCGCCGCAGCCCTGGCAGCAATGCAGACGATAGTCAACGACGGCGTTCTCGACAATTGTCGGACCATGGGCGACTACCTGACCCAACAGCTTTTGCAACTGCAAAACAAATACTCCTTTATCAAGCAAGTTCGCGGCCGTGGACTGATTATCGGCATGGAACTAAGCATTGAAGGGGGAGCATTAGTCAACGCAGCCATGGAACGTGGTCTACTGATCAATTGTACGGTTGGCAACGTATTACGCTTTCTGCCACCGCTGATCGTCAACCGGACTGAAATCGATGAAGCGATGGCAATCCTGGATGAAGTACTGGCAACCGTTGATTCAGGGGATCATGCCAGTTGAATAGCAAACAAAGGTAATTGTGTTGTCTGCAAAAGCCTAAAAGCGTAACGCAATGACGCAAAGGAAAAGCTTTAAGGCATAAAAAGATTAAGCTCTCAGCTTCTTACCTACGTTCGGTTTATGAATTTTGTTCTTGCAGGGTTTTCTTTGTGCCCTTTCTTTTAACCTTTGCGCCTTTGTGTTGAAATGGCTATAGACTTTGATTTGATTGTAGTCTTGTAGCCCTCATTTTAAGGAGTCACTACCGTGAATAAGGATTTTCTCTGTCTCAGCGACTGGAGCCTCGAAGCTCTGGAAAACATCTTTGCGCTGACCAGCGACTTGAAATCGAAACAGAAGGCTGGATTACAACATCACCTGTTGGCAGGAAAAACCCTCGCCATGCTCTTCGAAAAGAGCTCAACACGAACCCGCGTTTCCTTCGAAGCGGGTATGTTCCAATTGGGTGGACACGCACTTTTCCTGGCCTCTGGCAACACGCAGATGGGTCGCGGTGAACCGATCAAGGATACTGCCCGCTGCATGGCCCGCTATGTTGACGGCGTTATGATCCGCACCTACTCGCAGCAGGCTGTCGAAGAATTTGCCCGATACAGTTCTGTGCCGGTCATCAACGGCTTGACCGACAGCTATCACCCTTGTCAGATCATGGCTGACCTTTTCACCGTCAGTGAGCACAAAGAGAACTATCGCGAGCTTTCCTACTGCTGGATTGGTGACGGCAACAATATGGCCAACAGCTGGATCAACGCCGCCTCTGTGTTCGGTTTCGAGCTGCGCGTCGCCACTCCGCTCGGTTACGAGCCGGATGCCGACGTCTGCAAGCGGGCGGCCGATGCCAACGCCAGGATTCTCTACACCAATGACCCACGCGAAGCGGCACGTGGTGCTCAGGTCTTGAACACCGATGTCTGGGCCAGCATGGGCCAGGAAGCTGAGCAACAGGAACGCGCAAAAGCTTTCGTCGGCTACCAGATCAACATGGAGCTGGTTGCACTTGCCGACCCTGATTGTGTGGTTATGCACTGCCTGCCTGCCCATCGTGATGAAGAAATCACCGACGAAGTCATGGAGAGTCGTCATGCGATCATCTACGATGAAGCCGAAAATCGTCTGCATGTGCAGAAAGCCATCATGGCAACATTGATGAGTCAAACCAAATAAACGAGTGACGCACAGCGCAACAAAGCTCGCGACCAAAAACAACAGGAAACTAGATGGAAATCATCTGTCCATATTGTAATTTTTCCAAAACGGTCGATCCAGCCAAAGTGCCAGATCGCCCGGTCAAGGTAAGCTGCCCAAATTGCAGTCAGGGTTTTAACTTTGATAAGTCGGCACTCTCTGCCAACCCAAGAGGGGCAACATCGGAGTCTGCCCGACCAGAGCAGATCAGCTGCCCGGTCTGTGGTCTCATGCAAGAGAAGAGCGACCGATGTAAAAGTTGCGGGGTTATTTACTCAAAATTTCAGGCGCAGAGAGAAGAAAACGGCCAGACACCAAAAGTCGTTGACACGATGAACGACAATCTCGCGGAATTGCGTCGCAGCGCCGTGTGTCCAACGCCTCAGTCTCTACCTAAAGCAGGCTTCTGGATCCGCGTGGTTGCTTCTCTGCTCGACTCCTTCCTGCTGGCGGCAGTACAGCTCGTACTCAGCCTGTTGATCGGCCTGATTATCAGCATGCTGGGAATTGCTGTGGAGGGTGACCCGGCGGTAAGCATGGTTATCTGGCTGTTCGGTGCGTCACTCAGTATCGGTTATGCTGTCTTCTTTACCGGTTACTGTGGACAGACTCCGGGCAAGATGGCACTGCGCATCAAGGTTATTCGCACCGACGGCAGTCAACCCAGCTAT
This sequence comes from Deltaproteobacteria bacterium, assembly GCA_024636155.1. Lineage (GTDB taxonomy): Bacteria > Desulfobacterota > Desulfuromonadia > Desulfuromonadales > BM103 > M0040. Next base: position 21,180 of record JAGXHM010000039.1, on the reverse strand, counting down.
GGCCGCGCAGCATTACGCGAGGTGCTTGGTAAGTTTGTTTCCGGCATCCTGCTTGGCATCGGCTATCTGATGGTCGCCTTCGACAGTCAGAAGCAAGGACTGCACGATAAAATTGCCGATACGTACGTTGTAAAGCTTTAGGAACGCGGGACGCAAGATGAGGAATGCGAAAACCTCACAAGCGATCAGTGAACCATAATCCGTCAATCTAAGGAGAAACACGAAAATGTCTAAAAAGGGTTCTATTAAAAAAGTTGTCCTCGCCTATTCCGGGGGACTTGATACTTCGATCATTCTCAAATGGCTGGTCGAAGAATACGATTGTGAAGTCATCGCTTTTTCGGCTGACCTCGGTCAAGGGGAAGAACTCGACGGCATCCCGGAAAAAGCCAAGAAGACCGGCGCAAGCGCCTGCCACATTCTTGACTTGCGTGAGGAGTTCACTCGCGACTTCGTCTTCCCGATGTTCCGCGCCAATGCTATCTACGAAGGTCGCTATTTTCTCGGCACCTCGATCGCCCGGCCGCTGATCGCCAAGGCACAGATGGACATTGCCCGCCAGGAAGGTGCTGACGCAGTTTCCCACGGTGCCACCGGCAAAGGCAACGATCAGGTCCGCTTCGAAATCGCGTACTACCACTTTGACCCGGCGGTCAAGGTCATCGCGCCATGGCGCGAGTGGGACATGAACAGTCGGACAGCTCTCGAGGAATATGCCCGCAAGCACGGCATCCCGGTGCCAACCAGCAAGAAGTTTCCGTGGAGTTCCGACCGCAACCTGCTACACATTTCCTTCGAAGGCGATGTGCTTGAGAACCCCTGGGCCGAAGCTCCGGAAGAGATGTACGTACTGACCGTGCGGCCGGAAGACGCGCCAGACCAACCAGAATATGTCGAGATTGAGTTCGAAAAAGGCGACGCTGTAGCCGTCAACGGTGAGCGTCTGTCGCCAGCTAACCTGCTTGCCAAACTCAATGAGATCGGCGGACGTCACGGCATCGGACGGGTCGACCTGCTTGAGAACCGCTTTGTCGGCATGAAGAGCCGTGGCGTTTACGAGACACCTGGCGGCACCATTCTCGAAGAGGCACACCGCGGCGTGGAATCGATCACCATGGACCGCGAAGTTATGCATCTGCGTGATTCGCTGATCCCCAGCTATGCCAGCATGATCTACAACGGCTTCTGGTTCGCTCCCGAGCGCCTGGCATTGCAAGCCCTGATCGACCAGACCCAGCAGAACGTCAATGGCAAGGCACGCATCAAGCTCTACAAAGGCCATTGCCGCGTGGTCGGTCGCGACTCGGCCACCGACAGCCTGTTCAACGTCGACTTCGCCACTTTCGAAGCGGATGAAGTCTACAACCAGGCCGACGCCGAAGGCTTCATCAAGCTCAACGCTCTACGCCTGCGCATTGCAGCGTTGCAGAGAGAAGCGAAAAAATAAGGGACGAGGAACGCGGGACACGGCAGGGAAAGATTTTTATGGACTTCAAAAAACAATCGATCAAAACCTCGGTCGTCGCCTGTATCATCGACGATCAGGAACGCGTCCTGCTGACCCGGCGTTGCATTGAGCCTTTCTGTGGTCAATGGGTTATGCCAGGAGGTAAGGTTGATCACGGTGAACCACTACTGGAGGCGTTGCACCGCGAAGTACAGGAAGAGGTCAATCTCAAGGTTCACATTGTAGGCCTGCTCGATGTTTACGAGCACGTTGCTGTGGGCGACAATAACGATCACTACGTGATTCTCTATTATCGCGCACGCCCTTTGACTTTTGATCTGCAACCGAACGACCAGGAAGTAACCGAAGCCGACTGGGTTCCGGCAAACCTGCTGGCGACATACAACATGACACCCGGCACCCGACACATCCTTGCCCAAGTCTATCCTGAGGTGCTTCAGGATCCGGGTCAACCGGACGACGAACTGACTTACCGCAATGAGGCTGGAATTATTAGCGAACAATCATAGCCCTGCAGCAGGTACAAGGCTGTAAATCGTAAGGGAAGAAAAGAACATGAGTGACAAACTCTGGGCCGGACGTTTCACCCAACCGACTGATGCCTTTGTTGAAGAATTCACAGCTTCGATTAATTTTGACCAGCGTCTGTACCGTTACGACATTCTCGGCTCCGTCACCCACGCCAGCATGCTCGCCCGCCAGGGGATCATCGCTGGCAACGAAGCCGAAACAATCATTCAAGGTCTTAACGAAATTCTTGCGGAAATCGAAGCTGACAACTTTATCTTTTCGGTCGCCCGCGAAGACATTCATATGAATATCGAAGCGCGTCTGATCGAAAAGATCGGCACGGTCGGCGGCAAGCTGCATACCGCCCGTTCTCGTAACGACCAGGTCGCACTCGATGTACGCCTCTACTTGCGCGACGAAGTTGATGCCATCTCACAGGCTCTCAAGCAGTTGCAAGCTGCCCTGCTCGACCAGGCCGAGACCAATCTCGATGTCATCATGCCGGGCTATACCCATCTGCAAACCGCCCAGCCGGTGCTCTTTTCGCATCACATGCTCGCTTACGTAGAGATGCTGGCTCGGGATACCGGACGTCTGCATGATCTGCGCAGCCGACTCAACCTGATGCCACTCGGTGCCGGTGCCCTGGCGGGAACGACCTTCCCCATTGACCGCGAGTGGGTTGCCGAACAGCTCGGCTTTGCTGGCGTGACGCGCAACAGTCTCGACTCGGTCTCCGATCGCGACTTCGCCATTGAGTTCTGCAGCTTTGCCTCAATCATGATGATGCACCTGTCGCGCCTCTCCGAAGAGTTGATCCTCTGGTCAAGCGCTGACTTTGCCTTCATCGACCTCTCGGATGGCTTCTGTACCGGCAGTTCGATCATGCCACAGAAGAAGAATCCCGATGTGCCGGAGCTGGTACGTGGCAAAACCGGCCGGGTCTATGGCAATCTGGTCAGCCTGCTGACGCTGATGAAGTCGTTACCGCTGGCCTACAACAAGGATATGCAGGAAGACAAGGAGCCGCTCTTCGACACCATCGACACAGTGCGCGGCTCGCTCAAGGTCTTTGCCGAGATGATCGCCGAGATGACAATTAAATCGGATCAGATGCGCATCGCCGCCGGGCGCGGCTTCTCCACCGCCACCGATATCGCCGACTATCTGGTCCGCAAGGGTCTGCCATTCCGCAACGCTCATGAAGTAGTCGGCAAAACCGTGCGTTATTGTATCGAGAACGGCAAGGATATTCCGACTTTAACTCTGGATGAATTCCAGCAATTCTCAACCGATATTGATAGCGACATCTTCGATTATGTGACCCTTGAAGCTTCGGTCAATGCTCGCAAGGCAACCGGCGGCACCGCCCGCTCGGCCGTCGAAAAAGAGCTCGTTCTTGCCCGCCAGGCCCTGAAGGTAAGTTAAACATGAGGTTTTTTTATTTCTCAAAGTTTTCGACGTCCCGCGTCCCGCGTCCCGCGTTCCTCATCACAATCAGTCTCCTTTTGATTGTGATGCTTGCTGCCTGCGGCAAAAAGGGCCCGGTTCGGCCAAAAGTTGCCATACAACTCACAGCCCCGGTCGAAGTAACCCTGCAGCAACAGGGCAACCTCTTCGTACTTGGCTGGACGATCCCAACGAATAATCGCAATGGTAGTGCAGCAGACCTGACCGGATTTCGCATCAAACGCCTGGTCTATGACGCAGCAGAAGATTGCCCGACCTGTCGCGAGCCACAGATGGAAGTAGCGGAACTCGACATCAGGTACCCCGCTCCGGGGCAACGTATCGGCGACCGGATTTACTGGCGAGATCTGGATATTCGTCCTGCCAACGGCTATCGCTACGCTATTGTTCCGATCACTCTTGGCGGCATAGAAAGTCCAGCCGCAACGATACATCTGGCAGCTCAACAACCGCCGCCATCACCCACAGCTTTGCGGGTTGAAGCCGGCGACGCGCAGGTTACCGTGCAATGGACGGCACCTGTGCTCCCCGAGGAGACAGAACTGGTCGGCTATAACCTTTACCGCCGGCAGGCAAAACGACCGTTTCCACTTGTTCCCGTCAACATCGAACCGCTCCAGATGACACGTCTACTTGATCGCGGCCTCGACAATGGTCGTGCGTACGAATACCGCGTGAGTGCGCTGATCCGGATTGGCGAACAACTGCTGGAAAGCATGGCAAGCCCCGGAGCTTTAATCACCCCGCAAGAAGGACGTTGATACGCCCTCTACAAGTGTGGCATTATAGAGAGTGGGTATTTCATTAATCAACGGGTCTTATTGGCTGTATTTGCCACCAATGCACAAAGACACCAAGAAGAGTTTTTTAAGTCAAAAGCCAATAACCTCAGCCTTGACGTTTTCAATAGCAAAGGCCTTCTTAGTGACTTGATGTTTTAATGGCAGGCCTTTACTTGGGGCATAAACCCGTTATTCAAAAGAGTATATTCAGGGAGTAAATTATGTTCAGTGGATCCATGGTAGCTATTGTCACCCCTTTCGACAATCAGGGGCAGTTCGCCGAGGAGACCTTTCGTCAGCTGATCGATTTCCAGATCGAAAACGGCACAGATGCCATCATCCCCTGCGGCACAACCGGAGAATCAGCAACCCTCGATGTTGACGAGCACGAGTACGTCATCAAGGTCTGCCTCGATCAGGTCAACAAGCGCATTCCGGTTATCGCTGGAACCGGCGCCAACAATACTGCCGAAGCGATCCACCTGTCGAAAAACGCCAAAGCCATGGGTGCCGATGGCCTGCTGCTGGTTTGCCCTTACTACAACAAGCCTTCTCAAGAGGGGATCTACCAGCATTACAAGCGACTGGCCGAAGAAGTTGCCCTGCCCCAGGTGCTCTACAATGTACCTGGCCGCACTGGCGTCAACATGGCCGCCGATACCACGGCACGATTGGCAGAATTCGCCAACATTGTGGCGATCAAGGAAGCCTCTGGCGACCTCACTCAGGTCGGTCAGATTCTGGCCAAGGCGGGTGACAAGATCGATGTTATCTCTGGTGACGATTTTTTGACCTTCCCGATGATGTGCTGCGGTGCCAAGGGCGTCATTTCTGTCTCTGCCAACGCCATCCCCAAGCAGGTCAAAGATATGGTCGAGACCATGCAGAACGGCGATTACATGATGGGACGCAAGCTGCACCTTGAGCTGCTCGAATTCCACACCGCCATGTTTATCGATTCCAACCCCGTACCAGTCAAGAAGACTCTGGAACTGATGGGCAAGCTGCAAGCGAATGTCCGTCTGCCACTGGTGGACATGGACGATGAAACACTTGCGAAGTTAAAGGCTGTTTTGAAAAAGTACAAAGTCATCTGATTTTGCCGCAAAGACGCGAAGGCGCCAAGAGGTTCCAATGACTCTTAGTGTCTTTGTGCCTTGGTAGCCCAAAAGGTATTTATTATGATAAAGGTTGCAGTAACAGGCGCTGCTGGCAGGATGGGCGGCCGTATCATTACCCTGGTCACCGAAGCCGAAGGTTTGGAAGTCGCTGGTGCGGTCGAAATGGCCGGACACGCAAAGCTCGGCGACGATGCCGGTTACGTTGCCGGCTGCGGCGATCTCGGCGTTGCCATCACCGATTCCCTGGAAGAGGCACTGGCCAACGCTGATGTCCTGATCGATTTCACCTGGCCGGAAGTTACCCTGGCCAACGCGGAAGTCTGCGCCAAACTCGGCAAGGCAATGGTGGTCGGCACAACCGGCCTGAATCAGGAGCAACGTGACGTTATCGCACGGGTCGCCAAATCAAGCCCGGTGGTTTTTGCGCCGAACATGAGCGTCGGCGTCAACGTCTGCTTTAAACTGCTCAAAGATATGGCCCAAACCCTCGGCGAAGGCTTCGATGTCGAAATCGTCGAGCTGCACCATAACAAGAAGAAAGATTCCCCTTCCGGTACCGCCGTACGTATGGGTGAAATCGTTGCTGACGCCCTCGATCGCGATTACAACCAGGTCGCCAACTATCATCGCGAAGGCATGTGCGGCGAACGCAGCCAGGAAGAGATCGGTATGCAGACCGTACGTGGCGGCGATATTATCGGCGAGCACACCGTCTACTTCATCGGCATGGGAGAGCGCATTGAGCTGACCCACCGCGCCATGAGCCGCGACATGTTTGCTCGAGGCGCTATACGCGCTGCCGGATGGTTGGGTGGTAAGAGCGCCGGGCTTTACGACATGCAGGATGTTCTTGGTTTCAAATAAAAACAAGGAACGAGGTTAAAGCTTTTTTCACGTTCCGCTTTCCGAGTACCGATAATTTTCAACTCCACGGAGGTTACAAACAAAGATGGCTAGAATTAACGACAACTACCTAAAACTACAAGCAGGATACCTTTTCCCCGAGATCGGTCGCCGCGTTAAGGAGTTTACCGACGCCAACGCAGAGGCCAAAGTCATCCGTCTTGGTATCGGCGATGTCACCCTGCCGCTGGCACCTGCTGTGCTGAAAGCTTTCCACGAAGGCGTCGACGACATGGCTAAAGGTGAAACCTTCCATGGCTACGGTCCAGAACAGGGCTACGGCTGGCTCTCACAGGTCATCATCGACAAGTCCTACAAACCCCTCGGTGTCAACCTGAAAACCTCGGAGGTTTTCATCTCTGACGGTTCCAAATGCGACTGCTCCAACATCCTCGACATTTTTGATTTGGGTAATAAGGTTGCTATCTGCGACCCGGTCTACCCGGTTTATAACGACACCAACGTCATGATCGGCCGCACAGGCCAAGCGGACGACAAAGGCTACTATGCAGGCATTCACTACATGCCCTGCACCGGCGCCAACAACTTCACCCCGGAGATCCCAAGCGAGAAGGTCGATGTCATCTACCTTTGCTACCCGAACAACCCGACCGGAGCTGTAGCCACCAAAGACGACCTGAAGAAATGGGTCGATTACGCGCTGGCCAACGATGCCGTGATCCTCTTTGATGCGGCCTACGAGGCATTCATCACCGAGCCAGACATTCCCCACTCAATTTATGAAATCGAGGGTGCCCGCGAATGCGCTATTGAATTCCGCTCCTTCTCCAAGACTGCCGGCTTCACCGGTGTACGTTGCGGCCTGGTAGTCGTTCCCGAGGGGTTGATGGGCACCACTGATACAGGCGAGAGATACAGCTTCAACAAGCTCTGGAACCGTCGTCAGGCCACCAAGTTCAACGGCGTCTCCTACCCGGTGCAAAAAGCTGCCGCTGCTGTCTACTCTGATGAAGGCTGGGCGCAGATCACAGAGACCATCGATTATTACATGGAGAATGCCCGCATCATCCGTGAGGGGCTGACGTCTGCCAGGATCAACTGTTTTGGTGGCGTCAATGCCCCCTACATCTGGCTGGAGACTCCGGAGGGCATGACCAGCTGGGACTTCTTCGACAAGCTCCTGAACGAATGCCATGTCGTCGGCACCCCCGGTAGCGGCTTCGGCCACTCTGGCGAGGGTTACTTCCGGCTCTCAGCATTCGGCGACCGTGACAATGTAACAACTGCCGTACAGAGGATCAAAGAGAAGTGGGGCAAGTAACGGCTTCGATATATCAACAAAAAAGGCGACCGCTAAGGTCGCCTTTTTTGTTTTAAAACCATATTCACCGTCAAACGACGGCTACAATAATGAAACTTTTCCGGGTAGCGCCACGACTGATATGTATCTCATCCCCGCAGACTTTACCAAGCAGCGCACGCCCCAAAGGCGAGAGAGACGTGATGACAATGCACTCCGCATCGCCGTCAGTCAATTTCAATCCGCCTGCATCAGGCCCCAGGAAGAGCTGTCTGCAACTGCCATCATCGGCCTCGATGGTAACCAAAGCGGTCAAACGGATTGGGCTCTCATCGTCAAAGGTGCGGATTACAAGCTTCCGATATCTCTCCAGAGACTGCTTGATATCCTGGGCGCGATTGGCCTGCCCTTGCGCAATGTAGGAGGCCTCAAGTCCGGTGGTGTCATATTTGTTATCGGGAAGACACTCTGTATGTGTCGCGGCGGCGTGCGCGGTCTTTGCCGCAGTCGTCAGAGTGTTGAGATCAGCGGTCAAGGTTGTGATGATTTGATTTAAGAGGTCTTCTTTATGCATGGCGAAAGTTTCTCATTGGGAGATGGATCAGTGCAAGGATGAAAAGCAGGTTAAGGTTTGCTTGTACCCGGAGCTTCAGATGGCCTTTGCAACGCCAAAGCACAGAGTGGAAGCAGTTAATAAGGTTGATTTGATCTGAGGTCTATTGTAAATTTCAAATCTTACATACACTTCAATATTACTAATATCTCAATTATTTCAGTTGTTTCAACTGTTTCTCCACAAAAAGAAGTTAAAGCGGAACAATTGCTGCATTCTTTAACCTCAATTTAAGTTGTGTTCAAAGCGCAAAGACCTCAATTTTTATGGGGAATCAGCCACAATGAGTCTTTTTAAACTGTTATCAATTTACTGATTTTTACTTTTAATGTTTGCTATCCGGGTTCACGCTACACTTTAGGAGGTCTGCCTTGCGATATCAAGTTCCCCTTTTTCTTGTCCTGGCAAGCGTTGTCATTGTTGCCTGCTCCGATCTTGCCACCTTACGTTCTTCGCAACCGATTGCGCCGGTCAGGGATTACGAAACCATCCTGGTGGGCAATCTCGACGCCAACTACATCGGTGACGAAAACTGCCTGAAAGAATGTCACGTCCACGACAAGGTTGGCAAAGACTTCAAACTCTCCGTACACGGTGATCAGATCTCGCAAGAGACTGGCCTGCCGCTGGTCAACTGCGAATCCTGCCATGGCCCAGGCAGCTTGGCCGTCGAACACGCCGCTGAAAACAAAACCTGTGATTTCAAACAACTACTTCCCCTCTCCGAGTTCCCGGCCCAGGCCCAGTCAATGATCTGCCTGCGCTGTCATTCGGCCGCATCGACACCGAATCTCATCAACTGGAACAGCAGCATCCACGCCCTCAGCGAGGTGAGCTGTTTTAACTGCCACAAGCTCCATACTGGGCCGCAGCAGAAACTCGGCAGACTCGAGCAGTATGATGCATGCGTCACCTGTCACATTTCGGTCAAAATGGCATTCAGCCAGTTCTCCCATCACCCAGTCCCAGAGCATAAGATGAGCTGCACTGATTGCCACGATCCGCACAATTCTTCGAACTCCACCAATCTCAAGTCGATGCAGATCAAGGCGGTCTGCACCCGCTGTCATATGGAATATCAAGGACCGTTCGTCTACGAACACGCTGATGTCACCGAAGATTGTACCAATTGCCACAATCCGCACGGTTCACCGAACAATAATCTGTTAACCGTTAGCCAGCCGTTCCTCTGCATGCAATGCCATGCCGGCCACCATGGGCCTCTATCCGACCAGGGAACCCTCGCCAACGATAGCATGAAGCAGGCGTTCTTCTCCCGCTGCACCGACTGTCATTCTTCCATTCACGGCACCGACATACCGTCCGCACATGGCCGTGGAACCTTCATTGCACGTTAGGAACTTGACAGCACATTTTCAATTATCTTCAGGAGGCGACTGTGAACGGATATAGGACCTTATTAGCGATGACTTTTGGAATGCTCCTCTTCGGTTCCGGAGTGACACAGGCAGACATAACCGAGTCGGCAGAGGTCGAATTGATTGACACAGAAGCCAGTGTCACAGTCGGCTACCGCGGCGTCAGCAGCAACGACAACCCAGGGCGAGTCCTCGAATATGAAGCGCTCGAATCGGGAGCTCTCTTCAAAGTCAATCTATTTACCGACCGTGGCCCTTTTCACCTTGATCTCGGCATCGATTATTTGGATGAGGAAGATTACAGAGCCGCAGTTCACATAGACAACATGAATTTGATGCAGCTGGATCTGCGCTCGGAACGCTTCTTCCACAATCTCGATCACATCCCTTACGAAGAACGCCCGACAGCAAGCAGTAACGGTAACGATCGAGTAGACTTCACAGATTATGATGCCGGTGACAAGTATGGACAGCGACTTGACACCAACGAGGCGAAGCTGAGGGTGAAGATGCCGGACTACCCCGCGCACATCAATCTGGCCTTCTGGCGTTACGAAAAAAACGGCGACAAGCAGATGCGCTTTGCCGATGAAAACTGTGCTGGCGCTTGCCACGTTCAGAGCCAGACACGCAAGATCGACCGCGTCACCGAGGAAGTCAAAGCCAGCGTCGACGCTCATGTGGGTTACGTCGATATCGTCCTGGAAACCCTGTTCAGGACCTTCCGTGACCGGGAGCCGGTCCCCAATGATTACTTTGACAGTCACGACCGCGGGCGAGATCCAGGAGAGTACGACCACAACGAAGACCCCGACAACAAGCTCACAGAAACGACCCTGAAGCTGAGTACGGCTCCCTCCGGTGGCCTGGTCGGCAGCACGAGCTTTACCATCGGCAAGCGCGAGAATCGTTCTGACCTGAGCTCGGTATCGCCAGTCAATGCCGAAACCGACTATTTCAAAAACGCGAGTGACGTCACCTACACGCCGGGCGAGCAGTGGACCTTCAACTTCCGCTATCGCCTGCTGGACATGGATGCCGACAACAGTGATTCCCTCACCACCTACGGATCAACAAAATCCGAGCCTCTTGAGGTTCGTGAAGCGATGGACATAAAACGCGCCTGGTACGAGGCAAGTGTCAACTATCGTCCATCCCGCCATTTGACTTTGAAGGGTGAGTTGCGCCGCGAGGATATCGATCGCAGCAACACCGGGCCCGAAGAAGCTTTTGTAAGCTCGGCCGACCCAGTCCAGATCAACCACAACTGGCTGCTCCCTGACAATGAGATCATTACCAGGGCGAAACTCGGTTTCAGCAGTCGCCTGCTGGACAAATCGGCACTCAAACTGAGCGGCTGGGTAGCTATCCAGAACAACGACAACCCCGCCTACGGCTCCTCTTTTGAAGAGAGCCAGGAGCTGTTTTTCTCCACCAGTTATACCCCCTCTCCGTTCTGGGGGCTTCTGGCCAACGCCAACCTGCTACGCGAGGAGAATGACAATTATGAGCAGCACGACTTTCAACGTGACCGGACAAAAAAGCAGCAAAACCTGACCCTGAGTAGCTGGGTGAACCCGCGCGAAGGGCTTAGTTTCGACCTCAACTACGGCTATTTCCACACCGACATAGAGCAGGACCTCCTCTTTGGCACCTCAGATCCCTATTTATTCAAGGATGACAACGTCGACTACCAGCAGACTGTACACTCTGTCACCTTGGGCATGACCATGCAGGCACTGGAAAATCTCTCTTGTCGCCTGGAAGGATACTACATCCGTTCCAACGCTGACTATTCGGCAGATTTTAACGAAGGGCCTTTTAATTACAATCTTTATGGAGTGCCATACCAAGCGAATGCGACCAGTACCGACCTGAAAGAGATCAGTGAGCTCGACCTGCGCCAGAAAGGCGTGCGCGGCCGCGTTAACTGGCAAATCGATGACAACTGGGCGTGCGGGGTCGAAGCGTCTTATGGTAAATACGATGAACGCAACAGCAACGGCTACGACGGTTCAGTGCAAACCTGCATGGTCAGTTTGAGTCGTAACTGGTGAAAGTGGCACATATGACGTACATTCAAAACATATCGATCCACAAATTTTGTCGTGGGTTGCTTTGCCCTCTTCTGACCGGACTCCTGCTGGCTGGCGTCTTTGTTCCAGCAGCCACTGCCGAACAGATTATGGCGACGATCGTAACCGCAGATATTCCTCGCTACCAGAAGGTCTACGAAGCTATGACCACAGTGCTTCAGAGTGGTGGCTTCGGTGAGGACAAGCTGAAGATTTTCAAGCAGAGCCCAAACTCTGACAAGATGTCCTTGACCAACAGTCTTCGACGTGCGGAAGCCGCTGGCGCGACACTGATCGTCACCTACGGTTCACATGCGACTATCATCGCTACAGAAACGATAAAAGGCACTCCCTTGCTCTTTGCTGATGTTTACGATCCAGTCGTTCTCGGAGTGGTCAAGACCCTTGCAGCCCCGGGCACCGATGCCAGCGGCGCAACCAGCAAAACCAATCCGGCCATATTGATTGAAGCCCTCATGGCGATCAAACCGGTCAAAACAGTTGGAGTTCTTTACACCAAAGGAGAAAAGGGCTCCGAAGAGCAGCTGGCTGAAATTATCGAGAAGGGTAAGACCTTCGGTTTTAAAGTCGTCGCTGAAAACGCCCGCAACCCAAAGGAGGCCTCAGAGCTCGGCACAAAACTGAGCGGAGCAGTTGAGGCCCTGTTTCTGACTGAAAGCGTCGCTGTGGCACAGCAGACCAAAGAGATTCTTGCCGCTGCCAAGGCTAGCCAATGCATCGTCTTTTCACAGATTCCCGGTCTGGTCGAAGAAGGTGCATTGATCGGCCTCGAAGCAGACCTGGAAGAACAAGGCAAGCTGGTTGCCGTACATGCATTGCAAGCGTTACAAGGGCAAAAAGTGCACATCCTGCCGGTAAGGGAAGCCAAGAAAGTGTCCCTGAAAATCAACAATCAGACGGCTACACAATTAGGATTAACCATTCCAGCAGAAGTGGCATCCAAAGCAAAACTCATGTAGTATGTTGCAGTTATTCACTTTCACAGGAACCTCATTCTCTCCGGGATAATCACATGTTAAGCATGAAGCTACGCGGCAAGACCCTTCTTGTTCTGATATTGGTTGCAGTAGTACCTCTGCTGATCAGTCTGGTTTTACTTTCCAACTTCACCAAAGATCAGATACGCAGCAGCATGATTCAATTCGCTGAGAAATCGAGTGTTTTCGTCGAGAGGAGCACCATTGCCAGACAGCAGGAGCTTTCCAACTATCTGCGCTTGCTGAGCAATTCTTCTGACGTAGTCAACGCACTCTACTATGCATCACTCACTCAGGATCTAGAACAATTGCGAGACTTGCTCGAAGAAGCCCATGATCAATACGAAATGGATATTCTGGAAGTGCTCGATGCCAGTGGTGCCTCAGTTTTGAGACTTCAAACCGAGGGTTTGACTCTGCCAGAAGAGCCAGAAGCAGACCACCCTATTCTTGTTGCTGCACGTGAGTTAAAAGAACCTCAAGCTGGCCTTACCAGCTACCTTGGAAAACTATCAATTCTAGTTGTCACCCCGGTCAAGCTTCAGGACAACATCGTCGGCTTTCTGGTTGGTGCTTACCTGCTGGACAACGACTTTGCTGATCGCATCAAGGATATGGGGGGTGTTGAAGTTGCGTTCCTTGGAAGCAAGGACGAGGGTGTGGTCGGGGCTTCGCACTCTGATTTTCGCACTGTAGACCTGTCTCAGCAAAACAGCGAAATCCTGCTGGGGGGCAAGCCGCACCTGCCTATTATTCGCAACTTGGCCGGAACATCTTTCAGACTCGTTGTAGCACAGGACCTCAACAGCGCACTTGATGCACAACAATCTCTTCGCAACTTAATGATTGTTCTCGTCGGAGTTGTTATCGCAATTGTTTTGGCTGCTGCCTTGCTTTTCTCTCGAGCACTCACCCGCCCTCTTCTCGAAGTTGTCGCCAACCTCAAGGAGATCTCACAAGGTGAAGCAGACCTCACCCGCACCCTGACAATCAGCAGCAACGATGAAGTTGGTGACCTTGCAGGGAACTTCAACCGCTTCGTGGAACGTCTGCGCGAGATGGTCCTACGTATTCGGGCTGCAGCCGGTGACATCGTTACAGCCACGGAAAAGATTCGCCGCACTTCTCGGGATGTCAGCAACGGCACAGCCAGTCAGGCTAAAGCCCTGGAAGACTCCTTCCAGGCAATTCAGGGAATTGATGAATCAACGATCGAAGTCAGCAACAGCATCAGCGCCCTCCTTGAAGCTGTCGAGATTTCCTCTTCTGCAACCTTGGAGCTAGGGGCCACCATCGAGGAAATTGTTTCTCAAGTCGACCGGCTCTTCAGCACGATTGAAGAGGTTTCCAGCTCAATCACTGAGATGTCTGCATCCAGTCAGCAAGTCGCCGACAATCTTGACAACCTCTCCGCGTCCACGGAAGTCACGGCATCGTCAATTACCGAGATGGATGCTTCGATCAAGGAAGTTGAGGAAACCGCACAGCACACAAATGAACTCTCCGAGCAGGCCAGTCGAGATGCCGAGATTGGCAAGACCACCGTGGCTGAAACGATTGCCGGTATTCAGGCCATACGCGAAACAGTCGAGGATGCCAGTCGGGTCATCACAGATCTTGGTAAGCAATCTGGTGAGATTGGTACCATTCTGACTGTTATTGATGACGTTGCCGACCAAACTCGCCTGCTCTCACTAAATGCATCGATCATCGCCGCACAAGCCGGAGAACATGGCAAGGGGTTCGCGGTGGTTGCCAACGAAATCCGCGAACTGGCGGAGCGCACAGCGATGTCGACCCAGGAGATATCGTCCATCATCCGGCGACTGCAATCAGGAACGGTAGAGGCGGTCAAGGCCATGCAGATTGGTAGTGAGCGAGTCCGGGAAGAAGAAAAGCGCTCAAAAGTTGCCGAAGATGCCCTGGAAAAACTCACGGAAAGCTCCCTTCGCTCAGCCGAGCAGGTAAAAAGCATCGTGCGTGCCACCCAGGAGCAGTCGCGTGGCAGTCGGCAGATCACTGAGGCGGTCAACCAGGTCGCCAACATGCTGCAGCAGATATCGTCCGCGGTGAAACAGCAATCAGAAGGCATTCAACAACAGGCACTAGCCGCTGAAGTCATGAAGGACATTTCCTCTCAGGTCAAGCTCAGCACTGGCGAACAAGCCAAAGGTAGCCATCAGATCAGTGCGAGCATGGAAAATATTCGCAACATGATGCAGCAAATCGATCAGGCATCCAAGGATCAGTCAACACGTAGCCAGCAGGTAGTTGAAGCCGTTTCCGCAGTTCGCAACGTCGCTGAGAGCAATGCCGCCCGTACGGCCGAGCTGGACAAGGTGGTTGAGGATCTGGCTGAGCAAGCCGAGGTCCTTGAAAAAGAGATTGGATCTTTCAAGTCTTGATAACGATTCTGAATTCACCCGGTTCGCACCAGAAAGTGAGTCAGTAAACAGTTTGACAAAACAGACGGCTTTCGTTAGAGTTTCGCCAACATAGCAACACGTCTTTATCAAGAGTGGTGGAGGGACCGGCCCTTTGAAGCCACAGCAACCGATTCACCGCAGCGATTGCGACGGTGGGTGACAGGTGCTAAATCCAACTCACTGACAAAAAAAACGTCAGCGGGGAAGATGAGGACGGAGCCCGCGATACCAACTCTCAAAGTATCTGCTGGCCCCTTCTCATTTTTTTGAGAAGGGGCCTTTTTGCTTTTTGCATGGTCATAATATGAGCGAATTAGACATCGTCAAAACTGAACACATCGACTTCGATGTAGAGCTGCGACTGGAAAGCGGCCGCGTGCTTGGTCCGTTAACGCTCGCGTATGAAACCTATGGCAAACTGAACAGCAACAAGAGCAATGCCATCCTGGTCGCTCACGCCTGGACCGGAGACGCCCACGCTGCAGGACGTCACAACCCGGAAGAGCGCAAACCGGGCTGGTGGGACGACATGATCGGCCCTGGCAAGGTCCTCGATACTGACCGTTACTTTGTCATCTGCTCAAACGTCATCGGCTCCTGCTTCGGCTCAACTGGACCAACCAGCAAAAACCCCAGAACGGGCAAGCCCTACAACTTGCAATTTCCGGTCATCATGGTTCGCGACATGGTGCGAGCCCAGAAACTGTTGCTTGACCACCTTAAGATCGATCAGCTTCTCACCGTCATAGGTGGCAGCATGGGAGCCATGCAGGCGCTTGAATGGGGGATCCATTACCCGGAATGTGTCCGTTCAATCATCCCGATTGCTGGCACCGGACGGCCGTCTCCGATGGCCATTGCGCTGAATGCACTGGCTCGTCAGGCTATCTACAACGACCCCATGTGGCGCAAGGGCCATTATCGGCCAGAGCACCCGCCAGCGGATGGCCTGGCCCTGGCCCGAGCCGTTGGCCACATCTCATTCCTCTCCGATCCGTCGATGAACCTCAAGTTCGGTCGCAGATTCTCCGCCCGGGATGGTCAATATGATTTCTTCGGACAGTTCGAGGTCGAAAGATATCTGTCCTATAACGGTCGCAGTTTTGTCGACCGTTTTGACACAAACAGCTTCCTCTATCTCGCCAAGTCATTAGACCTCTACGATGTTGCCTGGGGATTCGAGGGGCTGGAAGAAGCTCTGAGCAGCCTTGTTTGTCCATCGATCTGGTTTGCATTTACTTCAGACTGGCTCTATCCGCCTTACCAGACGGAAGAGTTGATTGAGGTGTTACACAAGCAGGGGAAATCCGCGGAGTATCATCTGATTGATTCAGATTATGGACATGATTCGTTCCTGGTGGAACCGGAGAAGTTTACACCAAAGATTGTGGAGTTTTTGGATCGGTTGGCGGTGGGTTAGCAATTATTTGTCACAACACAAACCGGGCAACAGATTGTGAATCTGTTGCCCGATTTGTGTTTATGACTCTAGAATTAAAATCAAAACCGGCGGGTCGCGTCCCGCCGAACGCCTTACTTTTTTTGCAAGCGCCAAAAAAAAGTAAGCAAAAAATGGCTATCTCCTAGCGGAGGGCACGACTTTTCTCCCTCTAACGATGGCTGTGGTTTAACGATTTACTCACTGCTGCGTGCCAGCTTTGACGGAGCTCTTCCACTGAGCCCCGTTGTGCCGTCAACGCGTTTGCTGGATCATTCTCATTGCGATAGCCTTTTGTTACGCCGCCAGAAGCAAAGGCAGGTCAGGGTCAGGGACAGATGGTGCCAGACCCTCAAGACCAGAGCAAAACAAAACGCCTGAAAAGCGATTCCCATACAGAGTGGATCATTAACGCGGGGGCCCAGAGGGAAGGGCCCCCTTGGTTTCTTTGCCACGCAGCACTGTCCTTGCAGTCATGACAATTATCAGTAAAAACACCGCAAGCACGCAAACACAAGTGCTCAGCGCAGCGTAAGGCCCTTTTCTGCTTACTCTTTTGGGCCAACAAAAGAGTAAGGCGTCTGCGGGACGCGACCCGCGGTCTTTACTCTGTTTTTGAGCTTGTTTCTTTGAAGACCACACAACACAAACCGGGCAACAGATTCACAATCTGTTGCCCGGTGAAAATTGTCATCTAAACCCCACTCTACTCATCCCCATCAAACAACCCCATCTGATCAAAACGATGCTTATCCACCTTGAATGGCAGGGGGAAATATCGCGGGCATTCAAGCAGCAGGTTGGCCGCAGGCTGCTTGCATTCGCGCAAACATTTGAGGCAAAGGGAATTAACTGTTTTCACATCAGGCGAAGACTTCATAATCCTGTCCCAAAAAAAAATATTCTAAAGACACTTTATCAGCCTGAGACCTCCTTAGTAAAGGACTCACTGCACAGATGATGACTGTTCCAACACTTCGGCAACAGCAGCCTCAATACGCGCCATCACCGTCTCTTCCGGCTCCAAATCGACCTCAATACGCCTTTCCGGCAGCGTATGTCGATAAAGAGGATCGTAGTAATTCACCATTAGTTCGCTGACCAGCTCAGACCAGTTCCCTTCTTCAAGTAACATCAGATAACGATTCATCGTCTCCTTACCGAGTTTGTCCTTGAGAGCACGGATCGGTTGGGTGAACTCCTCTTTGAGTTGATCAACCGCTGGATAATCAGCGAGGATGTTTCGGACCCTTGCCTGCAGAGAAGCGCTCAACCAGATTGACCTCTCGGTCTGCAAGGTCTGGTAAAGCCTGGCTGGCAGAGCAATTCGACCAATATGTCGACTTTCCCCTTCGGCCAGAATGTAGCCATCGCACGGAACCTTACGGAGTTCATCCCAGAGCAGTGATTCAAACATTTTCTGGTTCGGCTGCGGTGGTAAACCAAGATTGCCAAAGGCGCTACCACGATGGCTGGCTAACCCTTCCAAATCGACAACAGGATAACCTTGCTTTGCCAGATGATGCAGGTGATGGGTCTTACCCACTCCGGTCAAGCCACGAAAAACCACTAATTTTGCCCAGACTCCATGTTCAAAATAATCCAGCACATGTCTGCGAAAGCCCTTATGCCCTCCAGCCAACTGACGAGCCGGAGTACCAGCAAGCTCAAGGAACTGCGTCAAAGCGAGACTGCGCATTCCACCACGCCAACAGAAAACAACGACCGGCTGGGATGTTCCAGCCTGCTGCGTGGCGATCTGGGCAATCATGGCGGGGATCTTGGGGGCGACAAGTTCGACCCCACGCTGTCGAGCCTGGCGCTTGCCGACTTGTTTGTAGAGCGTACCCACCTCGGCCCGTTCGGCATTGTCAAGGATCGGCACATTGATCGCCCCAGGGATGGTTGCTTCGGCAAATTCATCCGGGCTGCGGGCATCAACCAGCAGTGCGCCTTTATCACGCAGGGCCAAAGCTTGTTCCAAGGTAATTGTAATCGACATAATGATAGCTCTTTAAAGAGGCAATAGGACTATTTGAGGCGAACAGACGGAGTTGCAGCCAACACTTTATGATTCCTGAAGCCCCTTGATTGCTGTGGTTATACTCCAAAAGGAGTCAACCGGCAAGGAAGAGAACTAAGATGAGAAGAAAAGGTTGACAAGCCAGAAGGCTTCCGGTAATTTGACGCTCTTGTTGCGGGGTGGAGCAGTCAGGTAGCTCGTCGGGCTCATAACCCGAAGGTCACAGGTTCAAATCCTGTCCCCGCTACCAAATAAATAAAGGGACTTGCATTTATGCAGGTCCCTTTTCTGTTTTATCGATCCTGATCCTGAATATTATATCGTTCCTTGCGGTACTTACGTTGACGGAACCGCGCCCCCCAACAGACGGCGAATAAAGCCAGGTTCTTGTCGATCAAGAACTCTGCCGAAGTCTGTCTGGGTCAGGATACCTCTCATCTCACCACTTTCATTAACCACCAATAAACGTCTTATCGACTTTTTCAGCATCAAGCCAATCGTAGCATGGGGAGCCGCCGTCAAAACTGTTGAAACAACCGATGGGCTCATCACAGAACTTACGGAAACGGCTGACAGGTCAACTCCATTAGCGACACAACGAACAACGTCCCGCTCGGTGAACATGCCAACAGACTGATCGTTTTCCACCACGACGATACAGCTGACCGACCGCCTGGCCATCAGAGATAAGGCATAACGGGCCGGGACATCAGGAGCGACATGCAGTACCTGCGGAGACATCAACAAAGAGACCTCATTGATACCGTCAAAGGCTTTTTCCCGCAGAGAACGCACCAGATCCGTCTGAGTAAAGACCCCCACCATATCCAGGCGAGCGTCAAGAACGATTAGATGGCGGATTTTGTGCTGACAGAAAACCTGATAAGCCTGAGCAACAGTCATCTCCTCAGAAGCGGTCATAACCGGCTTGTTCATAACCTCTTTGATCAACAGGTCAGGTTGTCCGAGCAGCCAGTTAGCTGCAAAGACGACATCCCGTTCAGTAAGAATGCCTATTGGTTCATTATGAGACAGAACGACAATGCAACTGATGCCTCTGAGGGTCATGATCTGCAGGGCTTCCTGGACCGTTGACTCGGCCTCAACCGCAAACACTTGATGCGATGCAAACTTACCAATTGTTTGTTTCATGTCCCCCTCAGCTCCCCTTTTGCTACCAAGTTCAGCCATTAACCGGCAACAAACACGCTATTTGCCTGAATTTCCGAAGAAAATACCTCACATTATGGTCTTTTCATGATTGTGCAAATTTGGTTCCATTCGTAAAAAACAAGGTCGCGCCAAGCTGTCTGTGACAGAGCAACCAAACCGAAAACTCCAGGTGCGGTCTCAAGGTCAAACAGGGAGTCGTTGTCAATGACCGGCTGTTCACTTCGGATGAGCATATCCTTGCAGCAGGCGATGTCACTGAGCACCAGGGCCGGGTTTATTGCATCTGGCCAGCGAGCTACGCCCAGGGCCTGGTCGCCGGTGCCAACGCAGTCGGCGGATCAGCCGAATTTTCAGGGTTACCTATGACCAACCGCATCAAGGTTCTCGACATCAACCTCTTCAGTATCGGCCAGATTCAGGCAATCGACGCCAGCACCCGGCTCTTTGAAGTTCAAGACCACGATAATTACCGCGGCCTCGCTTGCCACGATGGCCAGGTTGTCGGTGCCGTCCTGTATGGTGATATGCAGTTGATGGGGCCCTTACGTGAAGCGGTTGAACAGGGACAGCGTGTTCAGGAACTTTCTGATTTGTGTGAATATTTCCCTGGGTTACAACAGGGCGCGGGCAGACCACGGTACGGAATCTTGCGAACCGGCCCGAAATGTAATGAGCCCGCCAATCAATGGCGGGCTCTTCGTCGCAGTGCGATAAACGAAGGTAAAATCTTCACACTCGTTCAATCTTCCGTCAACAAAACGGCTTCGGCAACTTCACGCAACGATTTGCGTTTATCCATCGCCAGCTTCTGCAGACGCCTGAAGGCTTGTGGCTCATCCATACCACGCTTCATCAAAACGCCCTTGGCGCGATCAATCACTTTCCGGGATTCGAGTGTCTCCTGAAGCTTCACCACCTCATCTCGGAGACTGGACAGTTCGACAAACTGATGAATGGCCAGATCCACGGCGACAAACAACTGTTCGGCACGCACCGGTTTGACCACGTAGTTCATGACTCCGGCCAGGCGCGCCCGCTCGACCGTATCAGACTCAGCGTTTGCTGTGACCAGAACAATCGGCAAGGGTTTGACTTTGCCTATTTTTTCGGCAGCCGTGACACCATCCATAACAGGCATGCCGACATCCATCACCACCAGCAGAATCTCCTGATGGGTCGCGATTTCAACTGCCTGAACACCATTTTCAGCTTCAAGTATTTCATCAAAACCGTAACCAGCAACGATTTCAGCGATCTGACGCCGCAACAACGGCTCATCATCAACAACCAGTGCACGCCTCATAAAATGGAACTCCTCTCTATGATTTAAGAAAAGGGACACGTGATGGTAGTGCATCAGAGATGCCAAAAGGATCCGGGTAAACCTCTTTGGCACTCTAACTAGTGTCCATCCGGAAACTCCGGATGAACACAATGTGGTTTCTGATTTGGAAACCAGAAATTTTTCGCAAGATCAAGGAAATCAAGCATTTGAGCGGAGGCGTAGTACTTTACGCCGCACAATCAAATGCGCAGATTG
>JAGXHM010000038.1 GCA_024636155.1 Deltaproteobacteria bacterium | reverse complement strand
CCCCAAAACGACAAAGGACTTAGCCCCGTTAAGAGCTAAGTCCTTGTTTTTATGGTGCGCCTCGAGGAATTCGAATCCCCGGCCTTCTGATCCGTAGTCAGACGCTCTATCCAGCTGAGCTAGTGGCGCAAAGGAACGAGGTTTATCGCTTAATGCCAGTTTAATGTCAAGTCTTTTCAGGCTTAACAGAGAAACTGGCGGAGAGGGAGGGATTCGAACCCTCGGTACAGTTACCCGTACAACACCTTAGCAGGGTGCCACCTTCGGCCGCTCGGTCACCTCTCCACTTTTCACATTTTTTGCGGACGCACAGTGTAAAGCTGTCGTCCGCGTTTTTCAATCATTAAATTTGTAACGTTTGCTCCGTTTCGGATCCTAACAGAAACAGAGCAAATTGAAAATGGCGGAGGAGGTAGGATTCGAACCCACGGACGCTTGCGCATCAACGGTTTTCAAGACCGCCGCCTTCGGCCGCTCGGCCACTCCTCCGTGTTGTTACTATTTATACGAACCTAAGGATCGTATCAACTGATTTTTTCAATACCGCCCATATAAGGTCGTAAAGCTTCCGGAATAACCACCGAACCATCTTCCTGCTGGTAGTTTTCCAGGACCGCGACCACAGTGCGACCGACGGCTAACCCTGATCCGTTCAGCGTATGCACAAACTCCGGTTTGCTTCCCGGCTCGCGACGGAAGCGGATATTAGCACGTCGCGCCTGGAAATCGCAGAAATTCGAACATGACGAAATTTCGCGATAGGCCTGCTGAGCGGGCAACCAGACTTCAATATCAAAAGTACGGGCTGCAGAGAAACCGATATCGGCAGTACAGAGATCAACCACCCGGTAGGGCAATTTGAGTGCTTGCAGGATGCCCTCGGCATCGGCCAGTAGTTTTTCCAATTCGACTTCGGAATCTTCCGGGCGGACAAATTTAACCAGTTCGACCTTGTTGAACTGATGCTGACGGATCAGGCCACGCGTATCACGACCATGAGCGCCAGCTTCTTTGCGGAAGCAGGGCGTGTGGGCCGTGTAACAGATCGGCAGTTGAGCGCCGTCAAGGATCTCTTCGCGGAAGATATTGGTGACTGGCACCTCGGCGGTTGGAATCAGGAAAAAATCCGGGTCGTCGAGATGGAAGAGATCGTCTTCAAATTTCGGCAACTGACCTGTTCCGGTCATGGTGTCGCGATTAACGATATAGGGCGGCAGTACTTCCGTGTACTTGTCACCCGCGGTGTGGGTATCAAGCATAAAGTTGGTTAAAGCGCGCTCAAGGCGAGCACCAGCTCCCTTGGAGAGGGAGAAGCGGGCACCAGCGATCTTGGTGGCGCGTTCAAAATCAATGATGTCGAGATCTTCGCCCAGGTCCCAGTGAGCTTTGGGCTCAAAACCGAGCTGGGTCGGCTCACCCCAAGTACTCACTTCCAGGTTATCTTCTTCAGATTGACCAATCGGGCATTTAACATCAGGCAGGTTCGGCAGAGTCAGTAACAGTCCCTTGAGGTCTTCTTCAACCTGACGTAACTCCTCGTCGAGTTCCTTAATGCGTGTCGAAACATCCTTCATGCGGACGATTTCACCCTGAACCTGGCTCTTGTCTTTGGTCTTGCCGATCAGAGCAGAAACCTGATTGCGTTCGGCCTTGAGGGTTTCTGCTTCGCTGAGCAGAACTCGGCGTTTGGCATCGAGTTCACGAAAGCCACCGAAATCAACAGCTCCACCACGGGTTGCCAGGCGGTGTTCGACTTCTTCCAGATTGTCACGCAGAAATTTGAGTTCGAGCATAAAAACAGCTCCGCTGTTTTGGTAAAAAGTCAAAAGTGAAACGTAAAGAGTGAAAGCTGAAAAACATTCTTCAGCATAAGAGTAGGGAGTTCTAACACCTCTCGTGGGTCGCGTCAAGTATTGGTTCTGCAACCCTTTTACCTTTTACTTTTCACTTTTTACTCGTTTATTTCTCTCCTTTAACCCACCAGTCAGTATCGTCATCAAACCACCAACGCGTTGAATCGGTCGCCCAGATCGTTTCTGCCAGAGTTCTGGCTGCCTCAGTTTGCAATCTCTTGAGCGTAACCGGATACCATTCATCAGCGTAACGATTACCAAGGTCCTTGTACTCTTTGAGCGCGAGGATCATCTCCAGCTGATCGGCATCGTGGGCAATCTGTGATTCACGAGTTTCCTTGGCCATGAACTCGTACTGCAAGCTGCGATAATCATCACCAAAGGGGAGGGTGCGGGCGAGATCTTCGACCGCCTTGCGCTCATCAACCTTGACGTACTTCTTGTTCACATAGTTCAGATCACCGGTGCGCGCTTCGGGAATATCGTGAAAAAGACAGAGCAGAACCACCCGGCCCGCATCAGCCTCTTCATCAAGCTGGGCCAGCGTGTAGCCGATCAGACTGGTGCGGAAGCTATGCTCCGCAACCGATTCGGCACCAGAGCCTAAAAATTGAAAACCGGTGCGCGGCGTACGTTTGAGCATGCCGGCTTCGAAGAGGAAATTGGCGATGTTTTTCATAAGTAAAACCTTTCGCCACAAAGGCACTAAGACACAAAGGAAGGGCCATTGTAAGGGAATAAGACTAAAGAGAAAAGGGCAAACCCAGAGTTTGCTTTTTTGGAGTCTTTACGCCTTGGTGGCCGTTTCTAACCAAGCCGGATCAACGTGACACCGCCGAGGATAAAAAGTGTGGCGATGAAGCGAATCCGGCCACACGCTTCACCGAGAAAGAGCACACCAATCAACACACCGACCAGCAGGCTGACCTGACGGACCGGCACGGCATAGCTCATCGGTGCGAGTTGAAGGCCATAACGAAAGGAGAGGAAGGACGCCATGATGATCGGCCCCGAGACGAGGACCAGAACCCGGCTGTTTCTGAATTCCGCCACGACCCGCCCCCGGTACTTGGGTCGCATGATGTTCAGCGTCATGAACAACAGCATGAAGATGACCAGCATGTAGGTGAAATGAAAGGGCGAGTAGAGCATGACGCCGGTCTTGTCGATCACTGCTCCGATCGAATAGATAAAGCCAGCTGCCAGGGCCGCCAGCACCGCCGGATCGCGCAGGCTACGGAATGGCCTGATCACCTCGCTCCAGGCCAGCGCCCGCACCTGTATTGAATACGCTCCGAACAGGATCAGACCGATTCCTGCTGTGCCAAGGCCAGAAACCTTTTCGCCGAGGATGAGAATTCCCCAGATCGGCACCCAGAACATCGAAGTCTGGGCCAGCGGATAAATCAACGACAGATCACCACCACGGTAGGCGCGACCTGCGAACAGATGGTAAAGCATGAAACAGAGGCCACCAACAGCCGCCAGACCGACCACACGCCATGAGGGCAGAGGAAAGAGCCCTGCCAGCGGTAGCGCCAGGGTCATCAAGCCGCCAGAGGCGACAAACATCCACCAGATGAAGACGGTCTTGTCCTGACTGCGTTTGACCAGCAGGTTCCAGAACGCATGCATTAACGCGGAGAAAAGGATTAATGTAAAGGCGAGATTCGACATGAGGCGTTATTCTAACCAAGCAGAAAGTTTAGCGATACTAAAATCTTTTTGAAGAGCCTAAAGGGGACGGATGCAACGTTGACAGCAATGCTCCTCTTGATATGCTGAAGGTCTTAAAACAACTAATGATTTCAGGATGATCTTCTTTACTTTTACAGCGCGACAACCTGGACAAAGATGATGATGGCCACCAAGACACGAAGGCAGCAAGAAGTGCTTTTGGAGGATTACCCAACAAAGTATATCTTTGTATCTCAGCCCTTCAAATGGTACTAAGTCTTTTCTTCGTGCCTTCGTGGCGAACCTTCGTCTCGACTTATAAGTCCACCCTTTTATCACCTTTAGAGGAGATTTAAAAATGTCTGCAACCCGCACCGAAAAAGATTCCATGGGCAGCATGACGGTTCCCGCCGACGCCCTCTACGGAGCCCAGACCGCACGAGCCAGAGACAACTTTCCAATCTCGGGGATCGGTTTTCCCCGCCCATTTCTACGTGCGATCGGCATGGTCAAAGAACATGCGGCGCAGGTCAATCGGGAGCTCGGTCTGATCGACAAGCGTGTGGCCTTAGCGGTCATGGATGCCGCCGAAGAGGTCATCGTCGGCGACCTGGACGATCACTTCCCTCTCGACATCTTCCAGACCGGTTCCGGCACCAGCACCAACATGAACGCCAACGAGGTGATTGCCAACCGTGCCTGCCAGCTACTTGGTGAAGAACTCGGTAGCCGCATTGTGCACCCCAACGACCATGTCAACTACGGCCAATCGAGCAACGATGTCATCCCGACCGTTATGCATCTGGCGGCCGCCGTGGAAATTAACGAGCATCTTTTGCCGGCGCTTGGCGACCTTTGCAAAACTCTGGGTAAAAAAGCTCGAGAGTTCGATGATATCGTCACCATTGGCCGCACCCACCTGCAGGATGCCACGCCGATTCGGCTCGGCCAGATCTTCGGCGGTTACTTCCGCCAGGTGACTCTGACTATAGGTGAACTGGAACGTGCCATGGACGGCCTTTGCGAACTGCCTCTCGGTGGCACGGCCGTCGGCACCGGCCTCAACACCCATCCTGAATTTGCTCAGAAAGTAATCGCTGGGCTGGCTGAAGTCACCAAACTGCCGTTGCGCGAAGCGAAAGACCACTTTGCCGCCCAGGCTGGTAAGGAGCAGGTCGTGGCCGCCAGCGGGGCTCTGAAAACTACGGCAGTCGCTCTGTTTAAAATCGCCAACGACATCCGCTTTCTGGCCAGCGGCCCTCGCTGTGGTCTCGGTGAACTGCAACTACCAACGGTCCAGCCGGGTAGCTCAATCATGCCTGGTAAGGTCAACCCGGTCATGGCGGAAAGTATGATGCAGGTCTGCGCTCAAGTGGTCGGCAACGATGCCACCATCACCCTTGGCGGTCTCGCTGGCAATTTTGAGCTGAACGTCATGATGCCGGTTATGGCGCACAACCTGCTGCAGTCAATTGACCTGCTGGCCAATGTCGTGGAACAGTTCAACGAGCGCTGCCTGGAAGGTCTCGTCGCTGACCGGAAGCGTTGCGAAGGGCTGATCGAAGAAAGCCTGGCCATGTGTACCGCCCTGGCTCCGGCGATTGGTTACGACCGTGCCGCAGCCATCGCCAAACAAGCCCATGAAACAGGGCAAACGGTGCGCGAAGTTGCCATGGCGGAGCAGGTCTTGCCAGAAGAGGAGCTAAACCGACTACTCGACCCCCGACCGATGACGGAAGCTGGGATACCGGGTAAAACCCGATAATCCGCGGCGTGGTACGAGGAACGCGAGAACCGAGGAAACCCAGGAACAGCCCCCGTTCGGGGGCTGTTCCTGTTAGCATTATAGAAGGACAAACATGACCAGAAAAGAAAGTCGCCATCATATGTTGCTGCGCTACAACAAGGAACGCCAACGCAATGTACTGGCCAAAGCTGGGGCTCACGAGTTCGTTCTGATCCTGGACGAACTGAAGCCCAGCTTCAACGTGGGCAAGATCTTTCGTAGCGCCGAAGCTTTCGGTGCGGCGGCCGTGCATCTGATTAATGTCGCCGAATTCGATCCAGCGCCGGCGAAAGGCTCGTTTCGCAAGGTTCCCGCGGTCTTCCACGAAACCTTTGCCGACTGTCACGCTGATCTGGTTGCGCAAGAGTACACTTTTTTTATGCTTAATCCAGAAGGGGCAACATCACTGTGCGCAACGGAACTACCAGAGAAAAGTGCTTTCGTGCTGGGACATGAAGAGTTCGGTTTCAGCTTCGATCCGAAAGATTATCCGGAGCTGAAGAGGTTGACCATTCCCCAGTTCGGCAGCGTGCAGAGTCTTAACGTCAGCATTGCCGCCTCGGTGGTCATGTATGAATATGTGAGACAACAAGCTGTAAGCTGTAAGCTGTAAGCTTTACTCGTCCCGCTCTTTCCCACACTTCCAGCAAGCCCCAAACTGTCCCTCCAAGATTTCCCCACAAGAGAGACAGGACCACGAAGGAGTGTCTTCCTCATGCTTGAGCCAGTTGTCGATCAGCCGTTTGGCTCGTGGCCAGATTTCATCGTCAACCACCCAGAGTTCGGGGAAGCATTCCAGAAAAGGAATTTCGCCGAGAGCAGCAAAGAGTTGCTCATTGCGGATCAGACAGACCACACCTTCCCGTTCCAGCAGCTCTTTCAGCAGGCCAGCTTCAGCGCGATCAGCGAGAGAGAAGGTGTGCAGCTTTTTCATTGATTCAATTCAACCGTTCAGACCAGGACTTCCAGCAAACTCTTGCCCAGCTCCTCTTTCTGCCAGTTTTTCAAACCGACAATTTCGTTGAGTTCAGCCAGAGACTGCGGTTTGGCCAGAGCCAGAATTTCAAGAGACGCATTATTGATCAGTACACCGGGCTCCAGAGCATATTGAGCGGCTTCCTGCTGCCGCCACTTTTTAAGGACCTTGACCATTTCTTCAAGACCCGGATCCTTTGCACGCCGCGGTAAACGCGGGAATTTAGGCAAATCAGCTTCAGGTATATTCAGACCGTCACGAACGGCATCCAGCACGGCACGGCCATAGCGCTCGATCAGACGCGGCGGCATACCGTCGATACCACGTAGATGCCCTATGTCCCTTGGCATACGCTCTGCCAGTTCCATGATAGGTCGGTTACCGAGGATCTTATAGACCGGTTTATTGTGCCGAGCACCTTCCTGTTCACGCCACTGCAGCAGCTTTTCCAGAACACCGAGCTCACGTCGGGGCAAGAGACCGGCACCTTTGAAACGGAGACAGATCGGCCCATCGTTTTCTGCAAAGCGCACTTGCTCCATCAGGGCAAACTCTTCCGTGCACCAGCTCATACGGCCCATTTCCACCAGACGTTCTTCAAAGAGGGTTACGAGTCGATGCAGATGGCGAGTATCTTCGGCGGCATAGCGGACCATTTCAACCGGCAGGGGCCGCTGTGACCAATCGGCTTTCTGAAACTTTTTGTCGAGTTCCACGCTGAAATACTTGCGCAGAAGATCTGCCAGACCGATCCGATCTTCACCCAGCAGTTGAGCGCAGATCATCGTATCGAACAGACCGTTGACCTCCAGATCGAAATCACGGCTCAAGCTACGCAGATCGTAATCAGCGGCATGAAATATTTTGCGAATCGCGGGGTTGGCCAGGACCAGCTTTAACGGACTCAGATCTGTCGCTGCCAGAGGATCAATCAGCACGGTCCGCTGCGGCGTTGAAACCTGGATCAGGCAAACCTTCTCCTGATAATTGTGCATCGAATCGGCCTCAAGATCGACAGCGATCGTGGTTTCGGAGGCAAGGAGCCCAGCCAGTTCTGCGACCTGGGCGTTGGTAGTCAAAATTTCAATCTGTTCCATTCTTCATTCGCTTTCTTGGTCAAAGTTGTTTTTGCATTAGACAAAGGATCTATACCCTAAACAAAGGCTCTAAACATTTAACACAAAGACGCAAAGGTTAAAGGAAAGAGCACAAAGAAATCCTTTGCTCAAAACAAAAAGCTTAAGGCTTTGTCTTTCCTCGGCATTTATCAAATTTATCTGCGTTCAACAATAGACTTGTTTCTGAGCCTTTCATTGCGTCTTTATTTTTCTTGGCGTCTTAGTGTTAAATTTTCGCTTCAGACCTGATTGTCCGGCAGGCGGTTAGATCATCTCCTGCAGATAGTTAAAAGTCGATGTTCCCGGCAGAGTCGAGTCCTGCCCGTAGGCTGCAAGCACACGACGCCCCTCGGCAGAGGTCGAGCCCAAATGAGCCAGATCAACCACAAAACGGCCGCAACCCATTTTCTGTAATTCGCCGAGATGACCAACCAGGGAAAAATCCTGTTCTGGACGCAGCACCGTGAGCCCAGTGCGATTATCCACCCGGTAGGCCTCGTCACGATCGGAAACCAAAGGGTGCTCCGACTTAACGCTACGCAACGGGATACGCGAAACCATCATCGGCAGACTGGCATAGACGGTCACTGCCAAAGGCAGTTCCGTTTTGCGATTGAGAAGCGCGCCCATATTATCTTGGTCATCTTCGACATAAAGCGTCGCTGACGACAAGCCCAGCTCGCGCCAGGCACAGGCCGCCTGGCTATTGGTAGTAAAGAGTCGATAACCACTCTCCAGCGACAAGCCTTCAACACCATCAAACAACATCATCTGACCAATGTTCTGTAAACGGAAGCGCCGGAAACCGATTTCTGTCAACCGGTTTACTTCAGCCTGCATCGTCGACCAGTCTGCATCGAAAATCGCCAGAGGTAAATCCCAGAGAATTCGCTCCGGGCTTTTGATGGCAAGACGACTGCTCGTTTCGAGCTTGGCAGCAGCGCCAGGAGCGAGCGGCAGGATCAACTCATCGACACCTTCCTGCTTGAGCAGAGAGAGATCATGCAGGTTGCCGAGCACTACAGCGAGGCAAGGAGTTGCGGTCGGTGCCGTTCCGGCGGGGACCAGGTCTGCCATGGCCTGACGCCGATGATCAGTGCGGGCCTCGTGCTGAAGCTCAGCAACGAGGTCAGCCAACTCTTGATAAAACTCACGACGCACGGCATTCAGCCGACTGAGCGGCAAAACCACGGCTGGCAATGGCCCGCATTCGAGCCTCCCCAGCGTCAGCGGCAACTGACCGGTTTTACCAAAGACCTTGGCCAAAACCTCATGCGACAGTGGCCGATCTGTTGCAGGGAATGTTTCAACTGTATAGTGACGAGCAAGTGACAGGCCATGACAAGCTGCACTCAATTCGATCCGTTCAGGCGTTGGCATGGCGACGACAAGATCGACCACCGCCTCACCGGGAGAGACACTCTCCAAACGCTTGTGACAGGCGGACTGGCTCAGGTTGAAAGCCTTGCCCGATGAAACTTTGTAGATACGGTCGCCAGCGCGAAAGCTCTTCTCCGGTGGAGAACCAACGGTAGCGCGTTGACCAGCATTGACCCGGTTAACCGGTTTATCAGCAAGCCGCAGGTCACGAATCGTAAAAGCCGTACCCGGCTTGTCAGTGGCCGGCTGAACGCGCAGACGGTCACCGAGGAACACCGAGTCGCGTGGAACAAAAGAGAGCAGACCACCTTCGCAGCGGTCAACACTGCCAATCAATCGACCGGTGGCGCCGTGCACGCCGGGATTAACCATGTCGGTAGGCGAATTTCCCGGCAGAAAACCGCGGGTTGGCTGGCGACCGAACGATTCTTTGAGCAGCTCTTTCGCTGTATCAATTGCTGAAACACGATCCCGCTCCGAAGCATCGAGCACTGTGCGGTACGCCTGAATGACGTTGGCTACATATTCAGCGCTCTTCATGCGCCCCTCGATCTTGAAACTCATGACCCCAGCCGCAGCTAATTCCGGCAAGAGATCAATCGCCGACAGATCGTTGGGCGAAAAGTAGTAACCGTCTTTACCATTATGGTGATAGCGCCGTCGACAGGGCTGAGCGCAACGACCGCGATTGCCACTCAGACCACCGAGCCAGGAGGAGAAGCTGCACTGACCTGAGAAGGAGAAACAGTGCGCACCATGGACAAAGTGTTCCAGATCAAGGTTGGTCGCGCGCTTGATCGCCATGATCTCTGCAAGGCTCAACTCACGGGCCAACACCGCACGAGAAAAACCAAGGCGCTCCGCCATGCGGACTCCGGCGGCATTATGAATAGTCAACTGCGTCGAAGCATGCAGTTCGAGACCGGGAAAGTGTTTCCTGGCCAGACGCCAGACGCCCATATCCTGAAGGATAATGGCATCAACGCCGATGGCCTCGACCGCAGCCAGCACATCAATCAGATGCGAGAGTTCTTTCTCTTTTACCAGAGTATTGAGAGTCAGAAAAACCTTGCGCTGGCGAGCGTGAGCATAACCGACCATGCGCTCCAGTTCATCGCGATTGACGTTCTTGGCTTTGGCCCGGGCAGAGAATTCCTTGAGGCCGACGTAAACCGCGTCGGCACCGAATTCCATGGCCGCGAAGAAGGCTTCGAGGCTGCCAGCAGGAGCGAGTAGCTCCGGTTTTTGAGGTGTGTGAATGGACGTCATAATCTTTGAGTCAATCGAAAGAAAAAGCCGGGAAAACCCCGGCCGACCAGATACTTGAGCACTCTAGCACGCTACGACGCTAGCTGCAAGGTATGCGCGGGGTGCCAACTGGAGGTCAAACCTATGTAATACTCGTTTGACTCCTCCATAGAATGGTGGATAATGAACAAAGTTCATTCACAGGAGGTTACGAGGGAAACCATGAAATACTGCAAATTCAGCCTGTTTTTAATTCTACTTCTTGCTGGTTGTGCTTTGAATCAATACCAGAGTGACGTAGGAGATAATCAATATTTAAAAGAACAGATACATGCAGATCCTTTCGCTACATATGTCGGAGAGTGGGCCACGGTAACCAATGTTGGAACAAGAGCTATAAAGATAAAGGACGACGGCAGAATCAAAGTGTGTCTGTCTCCCAGTTACGCAACCACTAATGGTAAGGTTTATATGGCTAACGGAACGCCAGCTTTTATCTTAGAGTCTGGAGCAAAAGTCAAAATTATCAGCATGGACAAGGACTCGTTACTGTTAGACATCTATGACAAACAGGAAAAATATTATGCAGGACTGATTCCTCTTGAGTGCGCAACCGTATTTACGAACTTCGAATAAGACTCTTTACGTCTCGACCTTTACTGCCACCTTTCACCATTCCACTCACATAGAGCAAAGTGTCCCGGCCGGGTTCCGGTAATCGCCAAAGTCTGCTCCCCCTCACGCAGGTAGAGAGCACCAGGCCCCATGACACTAAAGCCATGTTGGTCAAACTTGATGCACGGACGATCTGCGCACGGCTCATAAGCAGGACTGGAGAAAGAAATCGCGCTCGTCGGTGGGCCGATGGCATTGCTACAGGCCCGGCGATCAACAGCTGGAGCCCAGCCGAAGGAAACGCCGGGCGGCAGCTCTTTCTGCCAAAGCTGCTCTGATTCTCCCGCCGCAGCAACACCGTCACCATTGCGGTCTTGCCAGCGATAGGCCAGATAGCTATGAGCAGTGGGATCAAAGACCAGGAAAGTTCGCTGCATGACCAAAGTCCCGTTACTCATGGTCATACTACCAGACATCTCGGCCCGTCCCTGCACCGCCTTGAGATCTTCAAGCAACTGATGTCCTGCCCGCTTAAGTTGCCAGCCACGCGCGAGGTGTTGTCCGCCCCAGGTCGCTATGCAGCTCAGGATACCGATCATTGCCATCACCAACAGTAGCTCCAGCAGGGTAAAGCCCTGCGAGCTTCTCGACGTCATCATAGTTGTCGCCATGACAGAATCTTCACCGAACCGGTTCTGCCAGCGGGTCCGGTCAAGCGGCTGACAGTTCCGAACTGGGTCACTTCGCCCGTCAAGGCTACCGAGATAGCAACCCCTGGAGCCGTTACCACCCGCCCGAGAGTTGCCGCACCAGCATCTCGACTGACGTCTTCCTCTCCGTCCCTGTTAAGCGAAATAATCCGGCCTGTTGTGAGCTGTTCGCCGGACCGGGCCAGGGAGAGATAATCGACCGCCGTGCCGAAAATCAAGTTACCCGAGGCATCTACGTTCGGCGTCTCCCAGACCTTTTCTCCCACCGCCAAAGGATAGATCCAACGCAGGCGGCCACCGTCGCGCAGGACATCTACCGCGTAAACCGCATATTGGTAGCGATCATCACTATACTCCACACCGCCGGTGCCAAAGATAGCTGTCCGGCCATGGACTACGACTCCGGCACCGATCGGCTCTGCGGCACCGCCCGGCACCAGATAAATTGGCGCGTCACCATAAGCGCGACCATCTTCAAGACCCAACGCCCAAAGTTGTCCAACCAGATCGCCAAAAATCAAGGTATTGCTTTCGCCATTGCCGTCGAGATCCATGAGTACTGGAACCGCCGGCGTCGCTTCGGCCACCAGACCCGTTTCTAGATAAGGAGCGGTGAACTGCCAGAGAGCTTGACCGGTTTCCAGCTCCATAGCGAGGGCGTGAATCCCTTCGCGATTTCCTTCGGTAAAATCTGCCGTAAGATAAAGACAGTTTGATGAAACTGAAGCGACACCACAGCTGTCAAGTGTGACGCCGCGGGTTCGACCGACAGCGTCCCCTGGCAGAATCTTTTCCCAAAGCAGTTCGGGCTGGTAAGGGTCGCTGATATCCATTACAAAAACACAACTGCGACGACTCTGCACCATAGTGCCGGTTGCCACCAGCAATGTGTACCAGCGACGACGGCCATCGCCATCAAGGTCGAGAAATAGTTCCCTGACCAGCGGTGAGCCATCGAGATGCACGGCAAGCTCACCGAGGTCATTGTCGAGGGGCTGCTCCTTGAGATGAGGGAGGAAACTGCCGGGCAGATATGCCCAAAGTTCTTTGCCGCCGTCAGGGTCATCGATCAGGTAATTCCCCACACCGGCATCCCAACGGCTGACAAAAAACGCATGCAGCATACCGTCCTCTGCACCGGCATAGATGACCTTGTCTCGCTGCCGTAGCACCGAGCTGACCGAACTGCGACCTACCAGGAGCGGAGAGGAACGACTGATACTCCAGAGCCGCTGTGGCTCCTCGTCAGATCCGGCAACCTGATCCAGCGAGCCGCCACGTCGACCACGCACAGCATGCAGCAAGACTTCCGCTTCTGCTGACGAGGCAACGCCCAGCAGAGAGTGTAAGCTTGCCGCCTGCCCAGCCGTAAAAGGAAGCAAGGTCCCGGCAATATTGGTGAATATGCTGCGGTACTGGTTGTCGGTCTGAATGACAGCAGGTGGATCACTGTTCACCTGTTCGCCCGGATTGTCGCCGACTCCGGCAAGCGGCATTCGCTCAGCGGCGTCCCAGAGCGTGTCCTGGAAGATGTCGAGAATATCGATTGCCCGCAAATGACCGCGATGCCAGGGATATGTTGAGCTGCCGACATAGAGGACACCATCGTCTAGCACCGGGCTGGTTGTCACATACTCCTGCGTCAGGTCACTCGCCAGGGCTTGGCTGCCCTCTGCCAAAGAGAGACCAAGGCAGATCAATACAGGCAGTCGCTTTTGGTACCATTTCATTTTCCCCTCCCAAAGATGTATGAGGCATAAGCATGCAGACAACGCAAAGGACGTATTTGCCACCAAGACACGAAGACACAAAGGAATGCTGCCATAGAGCAAAAAGATAATAGTTTCAAGCGTTCGCGTTTTTCGCCTTGCGTAAAAAATCTTATTCGTTGTTCTTTGTGCCTTGGTGACTTAGTGGCGAACCTTGGCTTCGGCTACAAAGACGAAAAAGACAGTCAATCCGCGATCCCATAGGTACTGACCGGAAGAGTGGAAAGATCCGTACCCGTCCCGGTCGCTGACTGACCTGATGGCAACATATTTCCGGTAACCGCTGGCAGCTCAAAGCCACAGAGACTTTCAATTATGGCCTCTGCTCCCCGCGTCCCCCGTGCACGCGCCAGCACAAAAACTTTCAGGTCGTTATCGTTACGGGCATCACCGTCACCATCCGGGTTGTCACGCAGGTAAATCTCGACCGGCAAGCCGTTAACCTCGGTCACCCAGGCAGGCGTAACCGGGTAACTCTGGGACGTACCGGCCGTCAGAAAATCCTGCCAGCCTCCAGAGCTGGCATAACTGACGGCCAGTTGTTGCCGCGCCGACTCGATGCCCGCCTGCGCCGCCCAGAAGATCTGTTCGCGATTGGCCGCATCTGCCGTCTGGCGCGTTGACTGCCAGACCTTCTCGGCAAGGATGTGGGCCAAAGTCAACAGCACTGTCAACAGCAATATCACACTGACCAGCGCCATCCCCCGCTCATTGCAGACCATGATTTTTCACCTCGACCAGTTGCGAAACCTGGCTACGCCGATAATGGTCCCGAAAAGGGCCATAGCTACGATTACCCAGCGTATAAATTGTTGCATTGGTGTAGTTCCGATCAGGACGCAGATCCCGAACCAGCAGACTGATGCGTACGCCACGCACATCCTGCGGCCTTGCTGGCTGGTCAATCAGGGAACCGTCACCAAGCAGATATTCAAACTGAAGTCCGTCCACCACATCATCCAGAATATCCCGACTGCTGAAATCGTCACGCCGCAAGCGCTTGCTGTCGGAGAAAGGCTCAAGTTGATAGCTGTAGGCGCGCGCACCGAGAAGTTCGGTGTCGGCGGGAACACCTTCGGCCAGGGGCTGGCTGAGTTGCAGAGACAAGTCGGCAAATTGTACGGTATAGCAGACACGATGATTGGCGAAAACCAGATGGTTGATCGCCTCTGGAGCTGGTAGCAACTCGCGGCTTGATCCCGGGCTGCGATTGGGGCGGCGATTCAGCACCAATTCGGCCTCACCTGAAAGCCCCGGTTGCGCCAAACGCAGCGCCGGTGCAAAGGAAACGGCCTTGACGATTGTCAGGCGATCATCCTCGTCGCTGGAGTCGTCAGAGATAATTGAGAAAGGCAAGCTTTCCAGCGGGTCACCACTCAGGCTGTCATGAACCAGCGCCAGCGACGCACCTCCTGCCACCCGCGGTACCGATCCGAGCAGAAAAGCACTGTCACGTATATCGTTGGCCAGGAAACGGATCAGACGTTCGGCCCGGTCCTGCAGATCATTGCGACTGACTTCAGCCAGAATCCGCGACTGAAAATTGATCACCATTTGCAAAATCATGGTGCCAATGATAGCAGCGATCGTCATGGCGACTAGCAGCTCAACCAGGGTTATGCCGGCACAGCGGTCACCTTTCATGGTGCCGAGCGAATCGTTTGCAGTTGATAACGGTGGCTTCGGCCCTGCTGCTGCCAGAGCGCGGTCACCGTGATTCTGCTCTGGTCGGGCTGCGGTCTGTTCTGCTCAACCTCTTGCTGAATCTCAACCTCCGCAACCAACAAGGGTTCATTGGCAACCACTGTCAGGCTGGCATAATCAACGACCTGCAGTTCCGCCATCGCCTCCCCAACCAGGCGCTGCGCCTGAGCATGCAGGCTGTTGCCATGATTAACCTGCAGATTGGTTATCAACAAAGGCACAAGCCCCATGCTGGCAATCATGAAAATCAGCAACGACACCATCACCTCAACCAGCGTAAACCCACCAACCCCTTTTGCCTCTCCCATGACAAGACCCCTCCTGACAGCACGAATAAACACAAAAGATAGAACAGACTCTATACGTTAAAGACATATCAGCCACAGAGACACGGAGACACAGAGAAAAAACAGCTTTTCCATAATTGTTCGGTTTTCTCTGTGCCCTCTGTGTCTCTGTGGCAAAACCTTTTTCTCTATAAATTCAATCAGCTCACCCCATCAACCCCCGATCCGCCAGGCTGATATAACGGCCGCTACCGATAATGATATGGTCAAGCACCCGCACG
Organism: Deltaproteobacteria bacterium; assembly: GCA_024636155.1. Lineage (GTDB taxonomy): Bacteria > Desulfobacterota > Desulfuromonadia > Desulfuromonadales > BM103 > M0040. The sequence continues at coordinate 73,104 of JAGXHM010000038.1, read as the reverse complement.
CCCATTAAGGCCCCGGCATCACAGAGACGGCTGGTTAATTCCAGATCCTCACGACTCGGTTCGGGATCACCGGACGGATGGTTGTGCACAAAAAGAACCGCAGCAGCAGACTCGCGGATCACCGGCTGGAAAACTTCCCGGGGATGCACGATGCTGGCATTGAGGCTGCCTTCGGAGATCTGGAGTTCACGAAGCACACGGTTTTTACTGTCGAGCATCAGAGTAAGGAAGACTTCCTTTTTACGATCACGGAGACGCTCGTGAAAATGGACGAAGACTTCCTGGGAGCTGGTAAAACGGGTTCCTGGAGCGAGGGGGGTGGCGGCAAATCGGCGAGCCAGTTCACCAAGAGCGAGGATTTCAGCTGCCTTGGCGGGACCGATGCCAGGCACACGACAGAGCTCGGCGACCGATGCCGAGGTCATGGCACGCAGGGAACCGAACAGCGTCAGAAGCTGGCGGGAAAGGTCAAGCGCAGTGGTGCCGTTGCCGGCATGACCGGAGCGCAGAATCAACGCCAGCAGTTCGGTGTCGCTGAGTGTTGCGGGACCTGTAGACAGAAGCTTTTCCCGCGGCCGGTCGGCCACGGGCCAGTCCTTGATGCAGGACATTGCCCCCTCCTTGTTATTGCAAAACATGACAAACCACATAAAATCAGAACTGCTTAGATACCATAAAAATAGTTCATTATGCAACTCTCATACGTGTAACAGATAAAGCGAGGGTTGACTTGCACCGAAAACCACATCTATCATTGAAATGTGAGGAACAGATAAAGCTCTCTCAAGAGGAATGTTTATGGCTTTACTTAAGATTCGACATTACCCCGACCCGGTCCTGAAAAAGGTGGCCACGCCAGTCACTGAGTTTGACGATTCTTTGCGCCAACTGGCAAACGACATGGCAGAGACCATGTACGCTGCCCCAGGCATCGGGTTGGCAGCGCCGCAGATAGGCATCAGCAAACGCCTGACAGTAATTGACTGTTCGAGCCGCGACGAAGACGCGCAACTGCTGGTTCTGGTCAATCCGGAAGTTATCGATCAGGAAGGTGAATGCTATGAAGAAGAGGGTTGTCTTTCGGTCCCGGAATACTATGCCAAGGTTAGCCGCAGCAGCACGGTCAAAGTGCGCTTTCAGGATTTGGACGAGCGAACCCATGTTATTGAAGCGCAGGGCTTGACAGCGATTGCCTGTCAGCACGAGATCGATCACCTCGACGGCATTCTTTTTGTCGATCATCTCTCGCCGCTCAAACGCAGCATGTTTCGAAAAAAATGGCAGAAGATCCAGGAGCACTTAATGGAGCAAATGTAATGCAGCCAAAAGATTTACGTACCGTGTTCATGGGAACCCCCGATTTCGCCCTGCAGACCTTGCAGGGCTTAATTGATGCAGGCTGCAACATGGTTGGCGTCTACACCCAACCCGACCGGCCCAAGGGCCGTGGCAAGCAGTTGGCAGCACCACCGGTCAAAGAATTGGCCCAGCACTATGGCATCCCGGTTTACCAGCCGCTCAAACTACGCCAACCAGAAGCAGTCGCTGAGCTGGAGGCTCTCGCTCCCGACCTGATCGTGGTGGTCGCTTACGGCCAGATCCTGCCAAAGAGCGTGCTCGATATCCCGGCTCACGGTTGCATCAACGTCCACGCTTCATTGCTCCCCACGTATCGCGGTGCAGCACCGATCAACAAAGCAATCCTCGACGGTGAAACAGAAACCGGCATTACCACCATGTACATGGATGTCGGTCTCGACACCGGTGACATGCTGCTCAGAAAGAGCCTGCCGATCGGCCCGGAAGAGACAGCGGGCGAGCTACACGATCGTCTAGCCAGCCTCGGCCGTAAAACGATGGAAGAGACACTGCAGCAACTCTGTGCTGGCACTTTACAGCGCGAAGTTCAGGATGACGAGCAGAGTACCTATGCATCAATGATGAAAAAAGAAGATGGTCGCATCGACTGGGGTCGTTCTTCCCTGGAAATCCACAACCATGTTCGCGGTCTCGACCCCTGGCCGGGCGCTTACACTTCCCTTAACGGCGAGCTACTCAAACTGGCCAAGACCAGCCCTGACGTTAATGACGGCGGCAAAGCAGGTACGGTTGTTTCTGCAGCCAGCAGTGGCGTGCGCATCGCCTGCGGTAGCGGCACGTTGCTGGTCAAGGAGCTGCAACTGGCTGGCCGCAAACGCCTGACTGCTGGTGATTTCTTGCGTGGCTGCAACCTTGAACCAGGCATGTCGCTGGAGTGAGAGGATCGCGACGCAGAAGATGATTCGTAATAACGAACAGCCCAAGCCAATGGACGCCCGCTACGGGGCATTCAAAATACTACAGCGTGTCGAACAGGGTGGTTATGCTGATCGACTGCTCGACAGTTATCTCCAGCGTCATCCTGGCATGGACCCACGCGAGCGAGGACTCTTAACCGAGCTGGTCTACGGTATTTTGCGCCTGCGCGGCCGCCTCGATTTTGCCCTGGCACTATTCAGTCGTCAGCAATTACCGCGTTTGGAACCCGATGCTCTGCTCCTCTTACGTATCGGCGCCTACCAATTGCTGGAACTCGACCGGATTCCCACCCATGCGGCGGTGCACGCCACGGTCGAACTGGCCCATCAGGTTGGGCTGGAGCGGATTGCCGGACTGGTTAATGGCACTCTGCGTACTCTGGTACGAGAGCGCGCCACTATCGTCTGGCCGCCACCCGAGAACCTTCGCGACTATCTTCAGCATGTTTGCAGCCTGCCAAGCTGGTTGGCGAAAGAGCTGTTACGCCAGTTCCCCAATCTTGAATCCCAGGCTCTGGCGGAAGCGCTGACCTCAGCCGCGCCGCTGACGCTACGGACCAACACTCTGAAGACCGACCGCGAAACTCTATTAGTGGCACTGGTCGAAGCCGAACATGTTGCGCGCCCTTGCCGCTACGTTGCCGAAGGAATCATTGTCGAAAAACGCTCGGCGCAACCTCTGCCCGGAGATCGTGAAGGCTGGTATCAGGTTCAGGATGAAGCGAGCATGCTGATTGCTCATCTGCTTGACCCTCAACCAGGTGATAAGATCCTTGATGCCTGCGCTGCTCCCGGCGGCAAAACTACGCATATTGCCGCCTTGAGCGACAATCAAGCACATATCACGGCACTGGAGAAATATCCACAGCGGGTCGAATTGATTAATCAAGGCGCCGAAAGAATCGGCGCTCAGAACATCGCGGCACGCTGCTGGGACCTCACCGAACCACCCGAGTTCCTTGAGCCGGAGAGTTTCGATCGAATCCTCGTCGATGCCCCGTGCAGCGGTCTGGGTGTGTTACGCCGTAATCCCGAGAGTCGCTGGAGTCGCCGCCCCGCCGACATCAAGGAGCTGGTCGAACTGCAACGCACGATTCTCAAACAGGTCTCACCTCTGCTGCGCAGCGGGGGTCATCTGCTCTACTCGGTATGTACCTTCACCGCTGCAGAGACCGATGCCATTGTGCATAATTTTCTCGCCGCTCATGCGAACTTTGTTCAGGAAGATTTTCGTTCTCTCTTGCCGACAGCATGGCAGGAGCTGACCACCGACAACGGCAGCGTTCGCACGCTGCCGCATCATCACGATGGCATGGATGCTTTTTTTGCCGTCAGGTTTTTAAAAAAGTAGGCTTTATCCTTTTCTGAAACTAGGCAAAGCATTTTCAAATAGGTTATAAAGGTTCTCGTCTTATCATTTCTTCGTCTCCTTCGTGATCTTCGTGGTCATGGTGGATGCGCTTTCGATCGGAGTGCCACATGATCAAAATATCCCCCTCGATCCTATCCGCAGATTTTTCCCGTTTGGGTGAAGATGTCCGCGCTGTAGACCAGGCCGGTGCCGACTATATCCACATCGATGTCATGGATGGTCATTTTGTGCCGAACATCACTATCGGTCCACTGGTCGTTAATGCCTTGCGCAAGGTGACTGACAAACCTCTCGATGTGCACCTGATGATTGAAAACCCGGACCTTTACATTGCCGATTTCGCCAAGGCTGGTGCCGATATCATAACGGTCCATCAGGAAGCGGTGCCGCACCTGCATCGCACCATACAGTTGATCAAGAGCCTCGGCAAAAAAGCTGGTGTCTCCCTTAACCCGGCGACACCGGTTGAGACTCTTGACGTCATCCTTGACGACCTCGACCTGGTTCTGGTCATGTCGGTCAACCCCGGTTTCGGCGGCCAGTCTTTCATCCCCTCGGCGCTCGACAAGATCAGCGCCCTGCGCCAACGCATCACACAACGCGGCCTCGCCACCGAGCTGGAAGTCGATGGCGGCGTCAAGCTCGACAACATTCGTGAAGTGGTTGCCGCAGGGGCGGACGTGCTGGTGGCCGGCAGCGCGGTTTTCAATACCAACGACTATGCCGCAACCATCGCAGCCTTGCGGAAGAATGCTGGCAGCATAACGACTTGATGCTCGACCGCAACCGCCTGGCCAGCCACCTACAGGCTTTCCCACGACAAACCATTCCGCTCGGTTCATTGCGACCAGCCGCCGTATTGCTCCCTCTCTACCAACGCGGTGACAGCGACTACCTGCTCTTTACCGAGCGCACAGCACATCTTGAACACCACGCCGGAGAGATTTCCTTTCCGGGCGGGGGTCATGATGCCGAAGACGTCGACCTGTGTGCGACTGCTCTGCGCGAAACCGAGGAAGAGCTCGGCATTATCCGCACGCAAATCAGAATATTAGGTCGCTTGGACGATTTCTACTCGATACATGGCTACCACGTTGTGCCCTTTGTCGGCACAATCCCCAAACCCGACAATCTGCAGCACGATCCTTTTGAAATTGCCGGAACTTTCGAAGCTCCACTCGATCATTTTCGCGACCCGTCGATACATCGTGTCGAGGACTGGCAGCATCTCGGCCGGACACAGCTGGTTGATTTCTATCAGTTCGGAGAACACACCATTTGGGGCTTGACGGCTGCGATCCTGCGTCAGTTTCTTGAAGAAACCGCAGATTTCAACTGGCAGGAAGCGTGACGATCAAGAATAATCCGTAGTGAGAGATTGGAAGTTTGAGATCAGATTTACGGGAGGTTGAGAGCTAAGAGCATGGCTATTTGTCGACAATCGCTGTAAATTTGGACCAATCAGCCGATTTCGTAGCAGGCTTTGTTAAGTCCGGCAGACTTCTAACAGGGTGTCCAGAACACCTTGTTCATCCAGATCGAACAGTTCTAAGCAACCACCGATCGAGGCATCGTTGATGAAGATCTTTGGCGTTGTCTGTTGCTGACTACGTTGCTGCATTTCTGCTGCCCTGTGTTGATCATCGGTGATATCATATTCAACAAAGTCCATCCCTTTGATGCGCAGCAGTTCCTTAGCCCGCTGACAATAAGCGCAGTAAACTTTGGTATAAATCTCAATTTTGACACTCATGTCTCTGCCTGTCCGGTTGGGATCTTCATTGGGATTAAGACTACCCAATACCAGGCAAGATGCAAGCCACGAAAAGGAAAATCCTGTGATTTTAATTTTTTGGAAAAGGTTGTGCTGTTTCATACTGGTGCTGATGCTGACGGCATGCGGCGTTCATCAAAAATATTCTCAACAACAAACAGCCAAGCTCGCTGAACTGAGTCAGGAAGACTTCAAGGATGCTATGCTCTGGAAGAAATTTAATGTTGCCGCCAGCCTCATGTTGCCAGAACATCGCAAGAAATTCATAAATACCTTCATGCCACTGAAGGACATTCAAATTCTTGCGATCAACACTCTATATCTGCAGCCATCTGATGAGAATCGACGTTTTGAAACGACCATTGAAATGGAATATTACCTGCTGCCATCAGTGACCGTAAAGACCTTCACCTTCGATCAGATCTGGGTCTATTTTGAGGGAGATGACCCAACGCAACAGGGTTTCCTCATTACCACCTCCTTTCCTGATTTCCCCTGAAGAGGACTCAGTAAGTAAGTGGTGAACAAAGGAATGCTTGCAAGTTGGTCTTGTTGGCAGTTGAAAACCACTTTTTACGGCTTCGAAAACGCCACTGAACGCTGCGGTCAGAGCTTAATTTTCCCTTGATTTTCCCGCTATCCTTGTGGTATTTAGCTGCATACTGTATACAATACGGGCAGAAGAAACATTAGGACACACACCGCGACAGACAAGCGCTGAGGCGCTTTTTTCTTGTGGTTCTTTGTATCGAAATATCTGACCTGAATGGGAGGTTTAACTTGGCTGAAGTGGTTTTTTCCAGCTGGGGCGGCAAGGTGATTGACAATCGGCAGGGTGGTGAGCCAGAAGCAGCCGCCTTTAAGCTGCCGGGCAACTATCTTGATGAAGGCAATGTAAGCGCCTTCATGGGTTGGGACGGCGTCATCGTTCTGGACAAAGATGTTGATATTGTCACCATGGCCGCTGAGTATATGAAGCGTGTCCAGGAGAAGTACTGTTGTGCGAAGTGTACCCCGGGTAAACGTGGGACGCGGGTTATGATGGATACGCTGGCGCGAATTCTTGCCGGACACGGCGAAGAGAGTGATCTGGACACCCTGACCGGGTTGTCTGATCTGCTTGACAACTGTAAATGCACACTCTGCATGACAGCTGCCAGGCCAATTCTCGATACAGTTAAATATTTCCGTGATGATTACATGGCCTTCCTGCGTGGTGAGCGCAAGAGTAAACAGGCCAAAAGTTATCGCGACAAACTGACTGCGCCCTGCATGGATCGTTGTCCGGCACATATTGATATCCCGGCCTACATAGAGGAAATCAAGGACTATCGCCACGATGAGGCGCTCGGTACGATCCGCAATCGCATGCCGATCCCGGCTGTCTGCGGCCGTGTCTGTCCGCACCCCTGCGAAACGGCCTGCCGCCGTGCCCTGATCGACGAACCGGTCAGCATCATGGTGCTCAAGCGTGTCGCCTCAGACCACGAGTTGCTCCATGTCCAGGAGCCGCCGCATAAAGCCAAGGAGCCAACAGGCAAAAAAATCATCGTCGTCGGTGCCGGTCCTGCCGGTCTGACCTGTGCTTACTACCTGGCCCTGCAAGGGCACAAGGTCAAGATCATCGACATGCTCAGCGAGCCCGGCGGCACGGTAGCTGTCGGCATTCCCGATTACCGTATGCCTCGCCCGTTGCTACAGCGTGAAGCGGATATCATTTCTGCCCTCGGCGTCGAGATCGAATACGGCGTCAAACTTGGTCGCGACGTTTCGCTACGCGAGCTCAAAGAACAGTATGACGCGGTCTTCCTCGGCACCGGCGCTTTCAAGTCGAAGCCGATGGGTGTTGAAGGGGAAGACGAAGGCTACGCCGGCTTCTCCGAAGGCGGCATCAACTACCTGCGCGCCGTTGCTCTGGGCGAAGACATAGTCACACCCAAGCGTGTTATCGTCGTTGGTGGTGGCAACACGGCCATTGACTGCGTACGTGTCGCTTTGCGCGAAGGCTGTGAAGATTCAATCCTGGTCTACCGCCGGACCCGTAAGGAAATGCCAGCAGAATCCTACGAAGTTGATGACGCTGAAGAAGAAAATGTCCAGTTCGAGTTCCTGCGCAACCCGACCCGTCTGATTGTTGAAGACAACACAGTGGTCGGTGTCGAGGTTATCAAGATGGAACTCGGCGAACCTGATGACTCGGTGCGTCGCCGGCCGGTGGAAGTTGCCGGCAGCGAATATATCATCCCATGCGACATGGTTATCCCGGCGATTGGTCAGGACCCCGACCTCAGCTATCTGGAAGACGGCGACTACGGCATTAAGCAGACCCGCTGGAGCAGTATCGTCACCAAGGGCGGCACCATGATGACCGATGACGAAGGTGTCTTCGCCGGAGGTGACTGTGAGTACGGCGCCATGACCGTCGTTCTGGCCGTTGGCCATGGCCACAGAGCCGCTCGCACCATGCATCGCTACCTCACTGAAGGCAAAGCCTACCTCGATGAAGAGGATGCCATGGAGGACATTGTTAACAACCTTGGTGTGTTCGACAAAACAGAAAACATCGGCATCGTCGGTGGCCTGCATCGCGAGCATCAACCCAAGATCGATGGTGCCGAACGCGCCAGCAACTACGACGAAATCGAACTGGCCATGCCGGAAAGTCAGGCGGTCAGAGAAGCGGAGCGTTGCCTGCGCTGTTACCGGGTTGCCATGCTGGCAGTTAACTAGTTTCTGCCCGGAAACCGCCCTTTTCCGCAATCTCAGCGTCAATCTGCGCATTTGATTGTGCGGCGTAAAGTACTACGCCTCCGCTCAAACGCTTGATTTCCTTGATCTTGCGAAAAATTGCTGGTTTCCAAATCAGAAACCCACATTGTAACCATCCGGAGTTTCCGGACGGACTTTAACTAACGATCAAGACTTCTTACAGACACATTGATTAAAAGGCAGATTCGATGATCAACCTTAAGATCGACGGCAAAGATGTCCAGATTTTATCGGGTGCCACCATTCTTGACGCTGCAGAAAGAGTGGGTGTCAAGATCCCGACCCTCTGTTACCTGAAAAAGGTCTCCCCAACCGGCGCCTGCCGCATCTGCGCGGTTGAAGTCGAGGGCGCAGACAAAACCATGACCGCCTGCAACACCCGTGCAGTCGACGGTATGGTTGTTACGACCCAGTCTGAGAAACTGGCAGTGATCCGACGTCAGATCGTCGAACTGCTGCTGGTCAATCACCCGCTTGACTGTCCGGTCTGTGATGCTGGCGGCGAGTGCGAGCTGCAGGATATCTGTTATTCCCAGAATGTCGTGCGCCAACCATTCGAGGCTGACGACGTCAATGCTGCCACTATAGACCACTGGCCGTTGATCCAACAGGTACCCAACCGTTGCATCATGTGCGAAAAATGCGTCAAAACCTGCCACGAAACGATCGGCTCCAGCGCTCTGTTCGTCAACGAAAAGGGCGACAAGGCGTTTGTCGACAAGGATCTCAACAAGTGTGAGTTCTGCGGCAACTGCGTGCAGGTCTGCCCGACCGGCACCATGATTTCAAAACCTTTCAAGTTTAAAGCCCGTCCCTGGGAACTGCGCAAAACCCCTTCAGTCTGTACTCTCTGCTCGGCCCAGTGCCAGGTAGACATGCACAGCAAGCAGGGCAAAGTCATGCGCGTGACTGCCGAAGACGGCACGACAGTTAATGACGGCAACCTCTGTGTCGGTGGCTTCTTCGGCCACGACTATCTGAACAGCGATCAGCGCCTGACAGCGCCTCTGGTTGCTCAACAGGAGACTTCATGGGAAACCGCTCTCGATAAAGTTGTGACCGAACTCTCCAGCCTGCGTGACGATAAAGGCGGACAGGCCATTGCCGGTCTGGCTTCTCCACACCTGACCAACGAAGAGAACTATCTTTTTCAAAAGCTCTTCCGCGTCGCTCTCGGCAGCAACAATATTGACTCAGAAGCCCGCTTCAGCAGCCTGCGTGCCGCCAAGGTACTACATAAACAGCTCAAACTGAGTGGTGCCAGCAACCACATCGATCGTATCGGTCAGGCAGAGGCGGTGTTGGTCTTTGGCGCTGATCTGCGTTCCGAGTCTCAGGCGCTCAACTGGCAGGTCCAGTTGGCCGCCCGCAAAAACGATACCCGTCTGATCGTCGCCAATCAACGCCAGACCAAATTAGTCAAGCAGGCCGAAAGCTTTCTGCAGTACCGTGCCGGCAGTGAAGCCTATCTCGCCGGTGCCCTGGCCAAACTGCTGGTCGAGAAGGGGCAGGCAGATAATGATTTTCTCAACAGCTTCGTCACCAATCGTGCTGAACTCGAAGCATATTTGAACGGGCTTGATCTCAACGCAGCCTGTGCTGCAACCGGCGTCAACCGTGAACAACTGGAAGAGGCTGCCGATCATCTCGGTCAGGCTGCTTCTGTAGCAATCATTTTTGGTCGTGATGTCATGGGCTCGACCCAAGCGGAAGCAAGTGTTGCAGCCTTGGTCAACCTGGCCCTGGTCAGTGGTGCTCTGCAAGGTGACTGCGGCGGGCTTTTCCCGATCGCCGCCAAAGGCAACACACAAGGTCTGATTGAGGTTGGTACTGCTCCTGAATTCCTGCCCGGCCTGATAGATTATGCCGCTGGAAAAGAAAAGTTCGCGGCCTTATGGCAAACCACGCTACCGGAAGGTGGCGCCGATGCAACCGGGATTCTGGACGGAATTGAAAAAGGTACCATTCGTGCCCTTTTCCTCGCCGGAACCAACCCGTTGGTCAACTTCCCGGAGAACAGTCGCTGGCGTAAAGCGCTTGCAAAACTCGACATCTTAGTGGTTCAAGATATTCTGGCCAGTGAGCTGACAGAGATGGCAACAGTTGTCCTCCCCGGAGCCGCTACTGCCGAGAAACGTGGCAGTATGACCTCCCTTGATCGGCGCGTCAACAAGCTGAGGATTGCCGTAGCACCTCCCGGCGAAGCGCGTCCTGACCTTGCCATTTTAAGCGATCTTTTTGCTCGCCTGACTGGCAAATCCGAACCAAGCGAAAGCGCCATCCAGCAGGAGATGGCGGGGCTTAGCACCCCAAAACAGGGCTATGCTCCTGCAGAGAAGAGCCTGTTCGCCGCGACACCAGAACTAACGACGCCAGAAGCTGCTGATCTGCAACTACTGGTCGGGAAATGCCCTTTCCAGTTCGGCACAACAACCACTTACTCTGCCGCCAACCATGAGTTGGCACCAGCTGGGCTGATCATTATCAATCCTGAAGACGCCGCCAAGTTAGGTGTTGCCGATGGTGGTCAGCTGAAAGTGACAGGTCCGGCTGGTTCAGCAAGCGGCAAGGTAATGATTCATGCCATGGTTCCGGTTGGCCTTCTCACAGCAGCTGATAACTTCGCCGACATGAATATTCAGCAAATTTTCCCGAGTGGCAGCAACTGCGTTACAGTTACAGCGACCAAGGCTTGAACAACACCAGACAGTGACCCTGTCTCTACTGGAGTCATCACAGCAATTGGTAAAACAACAAAGGGCCTCTCGTTTATCGGGAGGTCCTTTGTTGTCAAGGGTAGGCAGTACGACTATTTATCCAATTCCAGTCTCTCAGAGTTATCCAGAGACGATCAGCCCACAAAGATATGGCCTCTTTCGCACCATCCTGTGACTCTATCATCGTGCCGAGATCCTGATGATCGAACTGCTTGTCGATTACTGCAACCAGAGATTCTCTACTCCTGGCATCACTGACCAGCAACTCGACAGTGATAAGATCGGTATTGACCTGTTCACCCATAACGATCCTTGATACGCTCGAGGCAGTCGATCCAACGTACAACAAATGGCTTGTCACGGCAAGAATCGGCAGAGATGTTTCAATATTCGTCAGCGCGACACTCAGGCGAAGAGTGGTTTCGGTGGGCGTATCAACAAGCTTAACCCCTTGACCAAGCCTGGCTTTTAGCTCGTTGAGCATGTGCCGGGATGTTGCCAGAATTTGTTTGTCATCAAGCTTGCTGGCTGATTCCTTGTCGACCACCAGCCAGGTCTGATCAAGGATCAGGCTGTCATATTTCTGCAAAGTCGTCTTTAACGTTTCAGCATCACGGATTCTTTTTGTTGACCAGACCAGATCAGTACCACCCTTGGGGCCTGACTTGTAATCTTCAAGAGAGGCAAACATCTCTGGCTTTTTCAATGTGACCTTTTGTGCCACGCAGCCAGCACTGAGAGCTAAAACCAACAGAGATAAAACGCAAAAACGAATGTTCATATAATAACCCCTAGCTTTTCCAAAACATTTGCCCATTGTAAAAAAAGTGGCCACTTAGCAAAACGAATATCACGCTGTTCCCCTCTTAACCTCTCGATATTTACATCTGTCTTTTTTATTATCTACTTTTTGCGACTTTGCGTTAAGTTAAATCTCTCATAATGGAATCGGGGAATGTCCATATAGTGACCCTTCTCAACTAAACACTTTGGAGAATAAAATGAATACAGAATTCTGCGATTATCGCGACAAGATCAACTACAGTGACGAAAAAGCCTGCAAAGTGGTTCTTGCCGAAGGTATCCATGCTCGCACCACACTCTGGTGCCTTAAACCTGGCCAGCATATCCATCCTCACGTGCACGCCGGTGACCATGTCTGGATCGTGCTGGAAGGTGAGGGGCTTTTCTTAAGTGAGGGACAAAAAGAACTGTCAATCAGCCCAGGGATTATTCTTTCCGCTCCTGCCGGTATTTCCCACGGCGTTGAGAACACTGGCAGTGCAGGATTAATCTTTGCCAGCATTTCTGCCGGATAGGTAATCACAAGAGAGCTGGGCGGAGTCTTTGTCAGAGGCGACCGGAAGTTGGCCTTGCATAACATTATAAACATTGAAAGCCCCGTAGAGTTTCTATATATTGAAACCAAGATGTAACTATTCAGCACTCTGCTCTCTCTGCACAGCTTGTGGGCTGTTACTGTTACCAGCGGGAAGTTAAATGACAACGTTGGACGCTGAGCGCATGCCTTCACAGAAGAGCTGAAGAGTTACACTCAGATAAACATGAGGAGACATTATGAAAAGTTTACTGATCCTTGTCGGCATTTTTGCTGCCTGGTACATTCTCAACCGCTGGATTTTACCACGCTTCGGAATTCAGACTTGACTCTCCGGAGCCTGTGAACTCCCCGTGCGGGAGGATGAAGAAACCAAAGAAGTGGCAAAAACGGAAGAGACCTGAACCACGGTTACGACTAAAACACAACAACGCCTCGACCAGTAAGTCGAGGCGTTGTTGTGTCTACACACTGAGAGAGACTGTTTGACGATACAGGTGGCTCATGGAGAATCCAACCGCTTACTAGCAGCCTGTCGGACCATCAATGAACTGGCTGCTAGCGCAAACTCGTAGCACATCGTGGGCAAGTAAACATGCTGGTCGAAGGCACTTTGTGTCCACAACTCGGACAATTAAACCAATAGCGACAATACTTGCATTGGGGATCGGAAAGCCCCTGCTTCTTTTTGCACTTGGGACACTCACGGTACATCTTGCGGTTGGTGATATAGTCTTCGAAAATCAGGCTGCACTTTGCACAAACCTTGGCATCGCGGCGATGGTTAGGAGCCTCGCAACGTGGCGCAGGGCAAACAAAAACCGTATGACATGAGTCACACCAGTTCTTGCCGCGAGTCATCTCTTTACAAACCGGGCACTTTTCCATCATAACTCCTCAATAAATTCCATTTCAGCCAGCAAGTGAGAGCCCTCTCTCCCAGCAAGATAATCATTTCCCGGTAAAGTTGTCCAGTCTGTTGTCGGTGAGTCACACTCAAAAACGTTAAGAGAGCAGCATTGAGAATTCTGAAAGACAAAAAGCCGGGCCTCCAGGGCCCGGCTTTTTGCGATAAGTGCGGGATGGAGATTAAACGACCTTGAAGAATGCCGCAGGCCCGGCCTGGCAGACCGGACAGGGACCATGTGGCTCTCCTTCGAGGGTGTTACCACAAACCTTGCAGACGTAGTAGTCAACGTCCTGATTGCTGCCGAGGTTATCGAATGCCTTCTGGTAGAGCTCGGCATGAACCTTCTCAACCGTGTTAGCAAAAGAGAAGCTGCGCAGAGCCGCATCCTGACCTTCAGCTGTGGCCTCTTCAATCATCTGCGGGTACATGGTGGTAAACTCGTGGGTCTCACCAGCGATCGCTTCCTGAAGGTTTTCCTCCGTGCTCTTAATTCCTCCGACGACTCGCAAGTGTGCGTGAGCATGTACCGTCTCTGCAGCAGCGGCAGCCCGAAACAGTTTAGCAACCTGCTTTTGTCCCTCAGCATCAGCTTTGTCGGCAAAAGCCAGATACTTGCGATTAGCCTGAGACTCTCCAGCAAACGCCTCAAATAGATTGTTTTCCGTTTTACTACCCTTCAAGTCAGCCATAATGCTCTCCTCTTAATGAAATTGTTTGACAAACACAAAAGCAGATCAATATTATCGGTCACGGTGATCTTGTCAACCGCATTCGAACCCTTTCCGGATTTTATCAGGAGCAAGCCGATGTCCGTCTACCGTGTCGAAAAAACTGAGCTACCCGTTGTTATATTTCAGGCTGACGGCTCTGTCATGAAGGGCGTTGTTTTCTTGAGCGCCAGCGCCTACAGCCATGTGGGAAGACAGACCCTGCTCGACCTGATGAAGGAACCGGGGAACTTCTTTCCGTTCCGCAGTGAAGCGGGGGCTTTCTGTGTTGCCAACAAGGCGACCATCACACATATCCGCTTCGACCCACCAACGGAAACCGCTGCGTATAACTCGCTGGGAGATCGCGTCGATGCAAACATCAAGTTTGTCGGCGGTGAGCAACTTTCAGGCACACTCACTATTGAGATGCCGGAGGGGCGCAACCGGCTTTTTGACTTTCTCAACGCGACGAAAGGGTTTTTTCTGTTACAGAATCAGGAAGCTTTCTACCTGGTCAACGTAGCACAAATTCGCGACGTCAATCCGCGCCGCTGAGGTTTAAGCCTTATTGACAAGCTTGACAAGCCAAAGCTGGCAGGGAGCTCCCTACTGGCTTTTTCGTTTAAAGATTCAAATAAGAGCGTAGATAGCGCCCTGTGTAAGATTTTGCACAGCGGGCCACCTCTTCTGGTGTCCCGCAGGCGACAATCTCTCCTCCCCGACTGCCCCCCTCCGGGCCAAGATCGATAACGTAATCAGCCGTCTTAATGACGTCCAGGTTGTGTTCGATGATTACCACGCTGTTGCCTGATTCGACCAAGCGCTGCAAGACCGTGAGCAGGCGGCCGATATCATGGAAATGCAGCCCCGTGGTCGGCTCATCGAGAATGTAGATAGTCCGACCGGTTGAGCGCTTGCTCAGCTCCTTGGCCAGTTTGACGCGCTGCGCCTCACCTCCGGAGAGCGTGGTGGCGCTCTGTCCCAACTTGATATAACCAAGACCGACGTCACGCAAGGTTTCCAGTTTGCGCTTGATGCGTGGGATATTGGCAAGAAATTCCGCCGACTGATTAGCGGTCATATCGAGCACATCTGCGATGGTCTTGCCCTTGTATTTGACCTGCAACGTCTCGCGGTTATAGCGAGCCCCAAGGCACGCCTCACACTGGATATAGACATCGGGCAAAAAATGCATCTCAATGCGCAGGATACCGTCGCCCTGGCAGGCCTCGCAACGTCCCCCTTTGACATTAAAAGAGAAGCGTCCCGGCTTGTAACCACGAACTTTCGCTTCAGGCAGTCGGGCAAACAGGTCGCGGATATCGGTAAAAAGCCCAGAGTAAGTGGCGGGATTGGAGCGCGGCGTACGACCGATCGGCGACTGGTCAATATCAATGACCTTATCCAGCAGATCAAGACCCTCAATGGCGCGCACCGAACCTGCCCGTTCCCGGGAATGATAGAGCCGTTGAGCCAGAGCCTTGTGCAAGGTGTCGAGCACCAGGGATGATTTACCTGAACCGGAGACACCGGTGACACAGGTCATAACCCCCAACGGAATATCGACATCAATACTTTTGAGATTGTTGGCTACTGCCCCCTTGATGCTCAACTTTCCTGTTGCCTTGCGCCGCACATCTGGCAACGGAATCGACCGACGACCAGAGAGATAATCGCCGGTTAAAGAGTCGGGATGATTCAGGATTTCGTAGGGTGTCCCCTGGGCAACCACCTCGCCACCGTGGCGACCGGCGCGTGGCCCCATATCGATAACGTGGTCTGCCTCAAGGATGGTTTCTTCATCATGCTCAACCACCAGCACGGTATTGCCCAGATCGCGCAGGCGTTTCAAGGTTTCCAGTAACCGTCGGTTATCACGCTGATGCAGCCCGATAGAAGGTTCGTCGAGGATATAGAGAACCCCAACCAGAGACGAGCCGATCTGGGTTGCCAGTCGAATGCGCTGGCTCTCACCACCAGAGAGTGTGCCGGAAGTCCGATCAAGAGTCAGATAATCAAGGCCGACATTGACCAGGAAAGAGAGTCGTTCGCGAACCTCCTTGAGGACGCGCCGGCCAATTTCCGCTTCCTTGGATGGCAGTTCAAGCTGGCCAAAGAAGGCTTCCGCATCGGTGACACTCAGTGAGCAAATTTCCTGAATATTGCGACCAGCGATTCGCACACAGAGAATCTCCGGCTTGAGTCGCGCGCCCTTGCAGCTCGGACAGGACATGATGTTCATAAACTGTTCAAGCTTCTCGCGGGTCGCATCAGAATCAGTCTCGCGCA
Source organism: Deltaproteobacteria bacterium (assembly GCA_024636155.1). Taxonomy (GTDB): domain Bacteria; phylum Desulfobacterota; class Desulfuromonadia; order Desulfuromonadales; family BM103; genus M0040. Next base: position 56,927 of record JAGXHM010000038.1, on the reverse strand, counting down.
GTCGCCGCTCAAGGTTCGGCAAGACCCCTTCGAAAGGCTTGTGATAGAAATGTCGATGATTACCCTGATCGTAGAAAAACTTTACTTCCTCTTTGCCCGAACCGTGCAGAAGCACATTTTGCAGACGCTCTGGTAGCTCAGCAAAAGGGGTGCGGATATCAAACTTGTAAAAATTCGCCAGCGCTTCCATCACCTGCAGATAATAATAGCCGGTCCGGGTCGACCAAGGCAGGATTGCGCCCTCCCGCAGCGACAGCTGGCGATTGGGAACAACCTGGTCGGGATCAAAATACATGCGAGTTCCCAGACCGGAACAATCCGGGCACGCACCGTACGGGTTGTTGAAGGAGAACATGCGCGGGGTCATCTCAGGCAGGGAAATGCCACATTTCACACAAGCATGCCATTCTGAAAAGAGGTGACTCTCGCCACCGATCACTTCGACCCGAACCAGACCTTCACCAAGTCGCAAGGCTGTCTCCAGTGAATCGGCCAGGCGGCTGGTAATGCCATCCTTAACCACGAGCCGGTCGACGACGACTTCGATGGTGTGTTTCTTGTTCTTGTCGAGGGCAATCTCTTCACCCAGCTCCTGCATTTCGCCATCGATGCGTACGCGTACAAAGCCATCAGCCTGAAGTTGGCGCAACTCCTTACGATATTCTCCCTTACGCCCTCTAACCATTGGTGCAAGCAGCAACAACTTGCTCTTTTCCGGCAGAGCCAGCACGCGTTCCACCATCTGCTCAGCCGTCTGTGAAGCGATCTCCTTACCGCAGGACGGGCAGTGCACCCGACCAATCCTGGCAAAGAGCAGACGCAGGTAATCGTAGATTTCGGTGACGGTACCCACCGTTGAACGTGGGTTTTTCGAGGTGGATTTTTGTTCGATGGAGATAGCCGGGCTCAGCCCTTCAATACTTTCGACATCCGGCTTGTCCATCTGTTCGAGGAACTGACGGGCGTAGGCCGAGAGACTTTCGACGTAACGTCGTTGACCTTCAGCGTAGATGGTATCGAAAGCCAGCGTGCTCTTGCCTGACCCAGAAACCCCGGTGATGACAACCAGCTGATCGCGCGGGATTTCAATGTCGATATTTTTCAGATTGTGCTCGCAAGCACCTTTGATGATGATTTTATTAACCATGGTTTTTATCTTTAACTTTTCTTGCGTAAGGCGAGACTTTCGGAACGCGGTACGAGGCACGCGAAAGTCAAAAGCCTACGCTTTAAGAGTGGGGTTTTCTTCGTACCTCGTGCCGCGTTCCTGCTTCTCAGCCATCTTGTCGGCCATCTTAACTGCGGCAATCAGACTGGCTGGACTCGCCTGACCGGTCCCGGCCAGATCATAAGCAGTACCATGATCCACAGATGTACGCACGATCGGCAGGCCGAGGGTGACATTAACCGCATCGTCAAAGTGCAGCAGCTTGAGTGGAATAAGGCCCTGATCGTGATACATGCAGATCACCGCGTCATATTGTCCCTGCGTCGCAAACCAGAAAAGGGTGTCCGCACTATGCGGCCCGCTGGCAACAATACCCTCGTCACAAGCCGCTACGATAGCCGGAACGATGAGACGGGCCTCTTCATCGCCGAACAGGCCACCTTCTCCAGCATGAGGGTTAAGAGCCAGAACCGCCAGGCGTGGCTGCACCAGGTCAAACTGTCTCTGCAGAGAGTCAGATGTAATACGCATGGTCGTCAGGATCCGCTCGGCGGTTAGTCGCTGTGGGACTTCACGCAAAGCACAGTGAGTCGTTACCATGCAAACCCGCAGACGCACACCGGCCAACATCATGACAACTTCGTCGGCCTGACAGCGAGCCGCCAACATTTCGGTATGCCCGGGAAAATCCACTCCGGCAGCCTGCAGTGCCTGTTTATTGATTGGCGCTGTCACCATACCGGCCGCGTCACCACTGATGCAGGTATCACAGGCCCAAGTGATATAGTCAGCCATGGCACGCCCGGAAGAGGGCTGCGGCTGGCCATATTTCTGTTGCACCAGATCAAGCTGCGAAAGCGCACGAACCGGTAGGACATAATTACCGATGAGCATTTCAGCGGAGGCCAACTCTACCTGTGAACCTGATTGCAGACGAGCACCAACTCCGCATACTGCCGCGGCTCGCTGCAGCACCGCAATGTCGCCTGCGACAACCAGGGGCCGGGTAAAGGCACTGAAGGCTCCAGAGCAGAGGGCCTGGACAATGATTTCCGGGCCAACACCCGTTGGGTCTCCCATAGTTACGATAAGTGGTTTTTGCATAACTCCCTCTACTTTAAATTCAGCACTAAATTACAGTGTAACCCAAGTGCAAAAGTCTCCTCAACCTGATTTGCAAATTCTGTTTAAGAACGACAAAAAAGGAAAGCGGTTTTCAAACCGGCCATAAGCAGTTATACTTTGCCTAATTTCATCGTGTTATGCGGAATTGGAGAGTATGTGATGAATGATGACCTGTTTGAGCGCCGCGAAGCGGAGCGCCGTTATGCCCTGAACTTTCTTGACTACGAAGTCCTCTCTGCAACTGGTGAGGTTCTCGGCCGCAGTTTGGCCCGCACGCTTAACGTCAGCGAAACCGGCCTACGCCTGGAAACCGGCCAGTTCTTTGAACCGGGGCAACAACTGCGCATCACGCTTGGTCTCGACAATGACCTCATTCAGGTCAATGGTCAGGTGGTCAATTCTCAACCGGAGACCGATGATCTTTGCACCAGCGGCGTCATGTTTATTGAATTTGACGAGGCAGAACGCCGCACCTACCAAAAGCATTTCGAAGCCTTGAAAGATGCGCTCGAACAGTAGGCGTAACATACACATCCGAAAAGGAAAGCCCACCTGCAACAACAGGTGGGCTTTTTTTACCCTTAAGTGAGTAGTCCCCTTGCGGGGGCTGCTCCTTTTCCAACGATAGACTCCTGAAACCTTATAACCGGATATCAATAAATGACTTTGTCTTAAGCGCCCGGGTCCATTCCTTGATACGAGCATCAGTCTTCTGGTCCAGAATCATCTGATAAATTTCATGGTTGACAGAATCAAACTGCCGCAGTCCACCAGGCAACCGTTTATCAACCCGCAACAGATGGATGCCAGAGGCTGTTTGCACTGGCTCACTGAAGGCCCCGTCAGCAACCCCATTGATTGCATCGACAAATTCCGGAACCAGCTCTTCATAGACAAAGAGCCCCAATTCTCCACCTGTGGCACCGTAAGTCTCATTGTATTTGCTGGCCACTTGTTCCAGCTCTTCATCTTGTCGCAAAAGAGCCAAGGCATCATTAGCAACGTTTAGAATCTGTTGACGTTCCTGAGCAGAGGCTTTTTCAGATATCGGGAAGGTGATGGCACTAAGCTGAACTTCAGGGGCCAATCGGTAATCATCCAGATGGGCACGGTAATATTCCACGACTTCACCTTCGGAGACATCGACCTGGCTCCGCACTTCTTCACTAATCAATTTATAGCGCAGAATCTGCTTACTCAGGTTCTCACGGTAGGCATCAAACTCCAGCCCTTGAGTCTGGACTGCATCCTCCAGTGCCTCACGGGTCATCTGGTTTTTTTGCTGCACATCGAGCAGAGCCGTTTCAATCTCCTCCTCGGACACGCTAAGGTTGAGGGCTCTTATCCGCTGCTGAACCAGAGTTTCCTCGATCATACGGGAAAGCAGCTCCTGGCGCAGGGCTCCCAGTTGCGCGGGAGATGGCTGCCGTTCTTTTTTGGCCAGCTGCTCTTGCAACTTCTGGTCAAGTTGATACGTCGTGATGATGTCTTTATTGACTACAGCCGCAATACGACTGACAACTTGCGCAGTCGCCGAGCTCAAACCAATGCTACAGAACAATAACAAAGTCATTCCCAAAAGTCTCATGGTCTTCTCTTCCTTTATTTATGTTTTCTATCGTTCTTTTCAAGCTGAGCCCAGTCGACGGAAATCACGGCACGGGCCCTCATCTCCTGCAGCCACCCAAGGTAGACTTCCTCCTTTTTACGTCCCTCCAGAATCGACCTGATCTCTTCTGTCGCTTCATTTTTGCTGAGGCGGGTCGCATTGCGTTTTTCTTCAACCAGGAAAACATGATATCCGTACTCGCTTTTGACCAGATCGCTCACACGATTAACCGGCAAATCGAAAACGATTTCGTCAAAAACCGGTGGCATTTCGCCTCGACCGAAAAAGCCGAGATCGCCACCCTGCTGAGCATCCGGCGACAGGGAATATTCGATAGCAACCTCCGCAAAGGACTGCCCCTGGCGCAGTAGGCCTAAAATTTCCAATCCTTTTGCCTCATCAGCCACGACAATCTGTCGGGCCCGAACTTGAGCGGGGCGATCAAATTGGTCGCGGTTAGCTTCGAAATAGGCTGCCACCTCCGTATCGGTAACCACAACCATGGAGTAGACGGCCTCTTCTAGAAGCTTCTCAATGATCAGGCTTTCCTTGAGCTCCTCTCGCCAGAACTGCACGGTTAAGCCACGCTCTTGAAGCATAGACTCAAAGCTGGCATCAGGATAGTCCTGACGATAACTTTGCAGTGCGGTTTCAACATCAGCGTCTGTGAGAGTAATGCCGAGGCGCGTGGCCTCAGCATGAATCAATTCACGATCAATCAGCTGTACCAGGAATAATCTCTGCAGCTCCTCACGCTCAATTCCGCTCAGCGTCTGATCCTTTTGCAGATTTTTTTCAAACTCAGCAAGGAATTCTGTCTTACTTATTTCCTGATCATTAATTTGGATCAGTGGCAAGACCTTTTCAACCACTGGCTCAGAATCGCAACCGGCGACGAAGCCAAAGAGACAAAGGAGAAGAACAAGCAGAATTCGTAAATGATATATACGCATGATGTTGAGCAGGTCGACTTTGAGAGAGTAAGGGCACATGGGTGGCGTCATCAAACTATCATAGCCGACAAAATGCTTGCAATTCCTTTTTAGCAATAGCCAAAACCTCTTCCCGGGATAATCGACCGAGACGAATGCTTAGGCGGTAATCCGGGCTGAAGCTGTACTTTTTGCCATCTTCCAACAAAGCCATTATTTGCTCAGGAGCCACCTTGGTGTTAGCCGGAAATGCAAACACCAGGTTATGACCGTCAAACTCAGCCAGCTCGACATGCAGCTGCTTCATGAGCACCCGTAGCTTCATGACCTCAAGCAGCAACTCCGCTGCGACCGGCAACTCACCGTAACGATCACGCAACTCATCGCCAGCCTGGTAAATTTCCACATCTTCACGGGCTGACGCCAGTTTGCGATAAAGCACCAGACGCTGGTTGGGATCAGCGACATAATTCTCCGGCAGGAAGGCAGAAAGGCCAAGGCGTATCTCCGGGTCAATGCGTTCTTCACGACTCTGCCCCTGCAACTCCTGAATCGTTTCTTCGAGAAGCTCAGTATACATTTCAAAGCCGATGGCAGCCACCTGTCCAGCTTGCCGGGCACCAAGCAGGTCCCCTGCGCCGCGCAATTCGAGGTCGTGGCGCGCTATGCGAAAACCGGCCCCCAGCTCCGATTGCTCCTGCAGAACCTTCAGTCTCTCGCGAGCATCTCTCGTCAGCAGTCCCTCGCCAGGAATCATCAGATAAGCATAAGCGCGCTGATGAGAGCGGCCGACCCGACCGCGCAGCTGATAAAGCTGCGACAAGCCGAAGCAGTCAGCCCGATTGACTATCATGGTGTTGGCCGTAGGAATATCGATGCCGTTTTCAATGATCGTCGTACAGACCAGCAGATTGGTGCGCCCTTCGATAAAATCGAGCATGACCTTTTCCAGCGTTTTCCCCGGCATCTGACCATGGCCGACACCAACCTTGGCTTGCGGAACCAGGCGCTGCAGGAACTCCGCCATGGCATCGATCGACTGCACCCGGTTATGAATAAAATAGACCTGGCCACCACGACGCAGTTCACGCAAAATTGCATCGCGGATCAGATCATCATCAAAACGGGTAACATAGGTGCGGATCGCTTGACGGTCTACCGGCGGGGTATCAATAATCGACAGTTCGCGCAGACCGGCCAAGCTCAAATGCAAAGTACGCGGGATCGGCGTCGCGGTCAGAGTCAAGACATCGACTTCGGCGCGCATCTTTTTCAAGCGTTCCTTGTGCGTCACCCCAAAGCGTTGTTCTTCATCAACAACGATCAAGCCAAGGTTCTTAAAGCGCATGTCCCGCTGTAACAGGCGATGCGTACCGATCAGGATATCAACCTGTCCGGCCGCCGTGCGCCCAAGGATCCGCTTCTGCTCCGCAGGCGTACGAAAACGTGACAACATCTCCACATTAACCGGATAGTCGGCAAATCTCTGTCGGAACGTCTCCAGATGCTGACGGGCCAACACCGTAGTCGGCACCAAAACTGCGACCTGGCGACTGTCGAGCACCGCCTTGAACGCCGCACGAATGGCGACTTCGGTCTTGCCATAACCAACATCGCCACAGATCAGACGATCCACTGGCCGTTCTGAGGTCATATCATCAAGCACTGCCTCTATCGCTTCAAGCTGGTCTGGTGTTTCCTCATAAGGAAAGGCCGCCTCGAACTCACGGAACAGCCGATCCGGCGGCGTATAGCTGAAGCCTTTTGCCATCTGCCGCCGCGCCTGAACCTGTAAGAGGTCGCGAGATAGCTCCTCAATCGCTGCGCGCGCACGTAACTTGGCCTTTTCCCAGGCGCCACTACCCATCTTGTCAAGCCGCGGCGTAGAGCCATCAGCCACGTATTTCTGAACTTTTTCAATACGCTCAACCGGCAGGTAGAGACGATCGTTACCCGCATACTCAAGGTGTATGAAATCACCTTCGACATCACCGGTCTGCAAATGGACCAGACCAAGGTAACGACCGATACCGTAATCAGCATGCACCACCAGATCATCGGCTTTCAGGTCGGCCAGAGAGGATTCGAAGACCCTTTGCCGCTGGCGGACTTTGCGGTGAGTGCGCGGCCCAAAGATTTCGTCATCACAGATAATGACTCTTTTCCCCTCGGTATGCCTGAAACCACTATCCAGAGAACCGATAGTCACGGTCAAGCCGATCGGGAACTCCCGGCCTGGCACCAACTCCGGCACCCAGGAGACCGGCAGTTCATGCGGCGCCAGCAGGTCAAGCAAGCGCTCTGCCTGACCACGCTGGTGGCAAACCACGAGGATCTTCCAGCCGTCGCTCAGCCACCCCCGTAAACGCTCGACCAAGGGGGCAAGGCTGCCATCATGTTCCACGTTATCGGGGCGTAAATCTGCATTGTTCGTTACTGGCACACGGTAGACGGGATGATCTTCTTCAAGCTGGTAAAGCTGCAAGGAGACCAAATCGATGCGCGGTCCCTGACTCAGACGTGTTTCCAGCTCCTGGTTGTCAAGATAAAAATCGGCAGCGGGGACAAACGGCTCGCCGCTACGCGTCGCCCGTTCTTGCCCGCACTCTATCGCTTCGGCAAACTCATCAGCGGCAGTTGTGATCGCTGTAGGATCCAGCATCAACCAACAGAAGCGATCCAGGTAATCGAAGAGGCTATCAAGCACATCATAATTGAGCGGCAGAAGGTTTTCCCGACCGGGGCCAAGCAGACCCTCACGAACTTCGTCGAGTATCGCCTCACGCTGGGCACGCGGGATTTCCAGGTCGTCGCAGCGCTCCTTGAACCGACGGGTAAAGGTCTCCAGATGACTTCCGGCCAGAATCATTTCCCGAGCTGGAGCAAGCTCAAGCCGTGTCAGGTGATGATCAGAGGAACGTTGGCTAGCTGGATCAAAACAACGGATCTCTTCCAGTTCGTCACCGAAAAAGGCCAGACGCACCGGCTGCTCCAGCATCGGTGGGAAGAGGTCCACCAGATCACCGCGCACGGCAAAACTGCCGCGATCTTCGACCAGAGTAACGCGCTGATAACCGAGCGAGGACACCCCCTGCAACAACAGATCACGTGAGATCTCGCTGCCGACTTCGAGTTGCAGCCGTAAAGCGTCGAGTACCTTGCGTGGAAGAATCTTCTGTTGCAACGCCTTGACGGTGGTGACGATGGCTTTGCCACGCCCTTTGGCGAGAGCTGCCAGGGTAGCCAACCGAGTCGCTTCTATTTCAGAATGAGGGCTGAGCGGAGCGTAGGGTTCGGTTTCCCAGTGCGGAAAGAAAAGGATGTCAGCCTGACGGCCATGGAAAAAGCTCAAGGCTCGATGGAAGCGTTGTGCCTCAGCTTGACTGGGGGCGACGATCAGCAGACATTCAGCGCGTGCATTGCGAGCCAATAACCCGGCAGCGAACCAGGCATCACTGCTGCCATTCAGGCCGAGGATCTCCGTACGGCCGAAGATCCCGGAGGTAAATGGTTCAAGGAGACCGGATAAGGTAAAATTTAGAACGCGGGGTTCAATCGTTTCGGACATGCCGGTACTCGACGTAGGGAAACGTCTTGCTGTTTTTTATCGTGGGGAAATCAATCACGTGGGACGGCCAGCATACGATCCAGAGTCACCTTGGCCGGAAGCCTGATCTCTTCGGGAACCGTCACTCGCGGGCTCATGGTCTGCAACGCCAGGAGAATGTCCTCAAGGGAGGTCAGTTTCATATTGGGACAGATCAGTCTCGTCGTCGGCAGGATAAACTCCTTGTCAGGATTCTCCTTGCGCAGACGATAGAGAATACCTGCTTCGGTGCCGACAATGAATTGTTGTGCCGGATTTTCCTGAGCAAAAGTGTACATGCCGCTGGTAGAGCAGACATGGTCCGCCAGCGCCAGAACCTCAGGGGGGCATTCCGGATGAGCCATAAAGAGGGCGTCGGGATAGTCAGCCATGGCCGTCTTGGCATCTGCAACGGTAAAGCGTTCGTGGGTCGGACAGTAACCATCCCAGAAATAACAGGTTTTATCAACCTGGGCAGCAATGTAGCGAGCCAGGTTACGATCTGGGGCAAGAATCACTTCCTGCTCCGCAAGCGAGGCAACAACATTGACGGCGTTAGAACTCGTGCAACAGATATCGCTCTCGGCTTTGACGGCAGCGCTTGAATTGACATAAGTCACCACCGGCACTCCGGGATGTTGGCTTTTAAACTCGCGCAACCCTTCCGCAGTAATCATATCCGCCATTGGACAGCCTGCATCCAGGCGAGGGAGCAGAACGATCTTTTCAGGAGCCAGGATAGCGGCGCTTTCTGCCATAAAGTGGACACCGCAGAAGACAATCACCGGCTTGTCGGTGCGTGCGGCCTCTATCGACAGAGCGAGAGAATCGCCGGTAACGTGTGCTAACTCCTGAATTTCATCACGCTGATAATTATGTGCCAGAATCAAGGCATCGCGTTCGTCTGCCAATCGCAGGATTTCACTAATGATTTCGTTCTCGTTCATGATACAACCGTTTCCTTACCTGAAGATTGCCGTATAGTAGAGTAAAAACCTTGATATGTCAAATGCTTATACCCCTCTCTCGGTTCTTGACAGGACCTCTTTTTGCCGGTATTCTCAGCACACTTCACGGACTTTAAACCCTGATCAAGGTGACCACACATGTTTGGTATTGGCTTTCCTGAACTGCTCATGATAATGGCTCTCGCCCTGATCGTCCTCGGCCCGAAGCGCCTACCCGATCTGGCACGGGCCCTCGGTCGCGGCCTCTCGGAATTTAAACGGGCGTCCGACGAACTTAAGCAGACCTTCTCCGATGAAATCCGCAGTAACGACCTCAAACGACCGCCAGGAGAGCCTGGCAAACTTACGCCGCCCGGTGCCATATTCGATCCATATCCACCGAAAGCCAATCCTGTCGAAGCAGAACCCGTTTCCGACAGCGTCTCTGCCAGTCATGAGGAGCAGATCACTCCAGAGCAGAAGATCAAAGCTGAGGGCACTCCGGATGAGTAACGAACAGATGCCGTTGACCACTCACCTGGAAGAACTGCGCCGCAAGTTGATCATTGCCGGTATTTCATGGCTGGTCGCCTTTCTGGCTTGCTACACTTATGCTGAACAGCTCTTTAATCTCATTGCCGATCCGGTCCGCCAGGCTTTGCCAGAAGGCTCTTCACTGGTCTTTATAACCGCGACGGAGCCATTCTTCACTTATTTGAAAATCGGTGCTCTGGCTGCCCTGTTGGTCTCTATGCCGGTGATCTTCTGGCAAATCTGGTCCTTTATCGCACCAGGACTCTACAAGAACGAAAAGCGTTACGTCTTTCCTTTTGTACTAGCCAGCACCCTCTGTTTTGCGACGGGTGCTTTTTTTGGCTTTCGCTTTGTATTCCCCATGGTTTTCAAGGTGCTCATCGAGTTCGGCACAGGTGATGGCCAGTTGAGTGCCATGCTCTCCATGGGTTCATACCTCTCTCTCTCCAGTAAGCTACTCCTTGCTTTCGGTCTGGTCTTCGAACTGCCAATAGTGATTTTCTTCCTGGCACGTCTCGGCATTGTCGACCACAAGATGTTGGCGCGCAACCGCAAGTTTGCACTTCTGACCGCCTTCGTGATCGGCGCCATGCTGACCCCTCCAGATGTCTTCTCACAAACCGCGCTCGCCGTTCCGTTTGTCATCCTTTATGAAGTCGGTATTATCGTTGCCAGATTCTTTGGCAAAACACGCGATTCTGCTGATGAAGAAGGAGACAAAGGCTCGCTGTAAGAAAAAACCATCTCACTCTCTTCCTTTCGAGAAGAAAGCGGGCCTGAATGGAAATCCAGGCCCGCCTTATCTGATCAACAGTTGCTTGATTTTTACTTGGCAGCCTTCTTCAACTCCGCATCAATAATTTTCTTAAAACCATTGATACTTCGATCCTGAAGCGACAAGCCGTTGATGTAAGCTGCGGGTGTTCCACGAACTCCAGCCTTGGCGCCAAGCTGCAAATCAGCGTCTACTTCCTGTTGCAATGCGGGATTTACTATATCTTGATCAAAGCGCGCCATATCAAGGCCAACACTCTCGGCCAGTTCTCGAATTTTTGCATCGTCAAGCTTATTGTAATTGGCGAAGAGCTGATCGTGCAACGGCCAGAATTTGCCCTGGTTGCGTGCGGCGATACTGGCAATAGCCGCTTGTCTGGCAAACGTGTGCATGCTTAAGGGGAAATGCTTATACACCACCCGAACCTGCGTCGGGTAAGTAGCCAAGATCTGGTCCAGAGTTGGCACCAGTCGAGCACAGTAAGGACACTGGAAATCATCGAAAAGGGTAATCGTGACGGGAGCGTTTTTCGCACCCTTGACCGCCGAATTGTTCACCGGCAGTTGTTGTACGTATGAGAGGTCATAAAACTGCAGCTCATTACTCTTTGCATTACCAAGATAAAGTCTTTGCCCGTCCGGGGAGACCGTCATAGTGGTTACATTCTTGTCGATCTGGATTCGTTCCTGTTTTTGGCCATCAGCAGAAAAAATTTGGACAACTCCATCGTCAAGCAGTACAAACAGACGACCATCACTTACACTCTGCGCGATATCCAGAGGCGCTCTGCCCAATGGCTGACTTTTGACCAGATTCTTTTCCACCTCCGCATAAACCAGGCTGGTGGTTAAAACCAGTCCAAGCAGAAAAACCATAATACGTCGAACTCCTGTCATTATACTCGTCCTCCCATTTTTAGGTTTTGAAAGACACCGCTCCATGCTGCGGTACAATCTTAAAAAGTTTCACTCTTAGACATAATTACCTGCTAGCCTCTGCCATGTCAATCTTGACCCGTACAACCCTTGACATTCACTCCGGGCAGCGGCATAACTTGAATCATCATGTCAATTCCAGCGCTTGCTATAAAAAATCTATTAAAGGAATACGATGGCACATTGGCCGTCGACGATATCTCTTTTACGATTGAGCCGGGAGAAATTTTCGGTCTGCTTGGACCGAATGGTGCTGGCAAGAGTACAGCGATCAATATGATCGGTGGCGTCTCTCGCATCGGCAGCGGTTCAATCGAAATCTTCGGCTTTGATAATCAAAGGGACTCTCTTACCACCCGACGCATGGTTGGCGTTATGCACCAGGAAATTGTTATTGACAACTTCTTCACTATTGATCAGGCTCTACGTTTTCATGCGGGTTACTATGGCGTTCGCGATGACCCGGCATGGCGTCAGCGCTTGATTGACCGTCTTGGACTCAAGCCTCACCTGCACAAAGTCATGATCAAATTATCTGGTGGCATGAAACGCCGATTCATGATTGCCAAAGCGTTGATTCACAAGCCACGGCTCTTAATTCTTGATGAGCCAACGGCCGGTGTCGACGTGGAGTTACGGCACACTCTCTGGGACTTTGTTCACGAGATCAACCAACATGGGACGACCATCCTGCTGACAACTCATTACCTGGAAGAAGCCGAGCAGATGTGCGATCGCATCGCCATCATGAATCATGGCAAAGTGATTGCTCTTGAATCTACTGAGACGTTGCTGAAAGAGCTTGGAACCCGCACTATTCTGGTTCACCTGCAAACGCCTGTCAAGGCTTTGCCCGAGAACCTCTGCTGTCAGGGTGCCGAACTCAATGGCGCCGGCACCATACTGCACTTAACACTGTCAGCCAGCCAGTCCACCGGCGACCTACTGAAAAACCTTTGCGATATTGGTCTACCGATCGCCGACATTGAAACCAGAAAAGCTGGCCTTGAAGAGATCTTTTTGCAGATGACTAGCGGACAGAGCTGAGACATGACGCCTCGCCAAGACCAACCTTTCATAGCCTGGTTGCCCTTCTACACTCTTCTGCAGAAGGAAATACGTCGTTTTTTACGGGTTGCATCACAGACCTTGGTGACCCCGGTCATTACTGCGTCACTTTATCTCTTTATTTTTGGAGCCACCCTCGGCGAACGGATCAGCGTGCTTGACGGCTTCAGCTATGCTCAGTTTGTTATTCCGGGGCTGATCCTGATGGGGGTCATTAATAATTCCTTCGCCAACGTGGCCTCCTCGCTTTTCATGTCACGCTATCTTGGCAGCATTGTCGATCTATTGGTCACACCGGTCACTCCGACCCAGTTCATCATGGCCTATACTTTAGCCGCTATGTTGCGGGGTCTGGCTGTCGGTTTTGTCGTCTGGCTGATCTCCTGCCTGTTTGCCTCGTTACCCTGGGCGCACCCTTTTGCCGCCCTCGTTATGGCCTGCCTGGCCAGCTTTCTCTTCGCCCAGTTCGGCATCATTGCCGCTATTTACGCCGAAAATTTTGACTCCCTGTCAATGTACACCAACTTTGTCATCTTACCGTTGATTTATCTTGGTGGCGTCTTTTACCCGATCTCCATCTTGCCGCCGCTCTGGGCCAAGCTTTCGCACCTCAACCCTCTCTTCTATCTGATCGATGGCTTCCGTTATGCTCTACTCGGGGTTGGCGATCTCCCTTTCACCGTCTCCTTTAGCGTTGTTACGGTCATGGCTGTGATCCTTTTCCTTTGGGCCGCCAGCCTTATTTCCCGTAGTCATCGACTCCGGAACTAAGCCAGCTTCTTCCCAACGGCTTGACCCTTTCGCTTCCAGACTCGAAGACTTCTCACTCTCTACGCTCATACTTCCTTATCAATAGGAAGAGCGGCCCGTCCTGATGGACGGGCCGCTCTTCTTCTGCATGTAAAATATCAATTGCCTGCTATTTGCTAAAGACTAGTTCGCGGAAGAAGCTTTGCTTTTTCCGTTTCTGCCTGGGGCATGCTTTGAATCAACACCTCGGCTCCAATCGTTGCTGCGTGGCGTATCAGACTGTCGGCACGATTGCCGTCATGATCCTTAAAGGCCTGAATCATGTCGCTATGATCTTCTATGGAAACTTCCATGCGACCCGGCTGTGACAAAGAGGCCAGGCGCAGACGTTTGAACTTCATGACCAACTGATTGATCATTTCCGAAAGCTTATCGTTGCCGGCAGCCTTGATAAAAACCTCATGGAACTCATTGTGAACGCGGAAGAAGGTCTTCACATCACCTTCTTTGGCAATTTTGTGCAGGCGCTCATTGATCGATTCAAGACGTTCAATCTCTTTCCCGGTTAATTTTTCCGCGGCCATCCTGGCGGCAAAACCTTCAAGAATTATCTTGATCGCATAAAACTCTTCAATATCCCGCTCAGAGAGAGACGCAACCACAGCTCCCTTGCGTGGCACTACTTCCAGATAACCTTCCGATTCCAGCTGGCGGAAGGCCTCCCGGATTGGTGTTCGACTGATGCCAAAACGTTCTGCCAAATCCGGCTCGGAAACACGCTCGCCTGGCTTCATGGTTCCTTTCAGGATAGCATCCCGAATTGTTTCCAGGATTTTTTCGCGTAACGTTTGGTGTCTTTCTATTTGTTTTCTGCGCACAAGGAAACTCCGTTATATTTGTCTTCGGCAAATTGTATACAGTATACAGCTATTGTCAAGCTCTTTCTGGTCGGCATAACGAGCTAAGCCACTTAACTGCTTGCCTTTTAAGCTTTCCATGATTATCATCGAATACGTTATATTAAAGGGTAATTCATGGATCCCGTTCGCCACCTTCGCATTTCTCTTGCCTCGCTTGTTACCATCATTGCCCTCGGCACGCTCGGCTATAGCACAATTGAGGGCTGGCAATCATTTGACGCCCTCTATATGACTGTCATTACCTTGGCCACCGTTGGCTTTAATGAAGTACGACCCCTGTATCAAGAAGGTAAATTATTCACCATTGTCCTGATCATCGGAGGCACAGGCATGATTGCCTATACCCTCAGCTGTCTGCTTCAGTTCACGCTTGAAGGTCAGCTGCGCACAATTCTTGGGAGAAAGAAATTGGAAAGTCGCATCAGCAAACTCAGAGATCATTACATCATTTGCGGTTTTGGCCGTATAGGGCATCGCATCTGTCGCGAATTCCAATCCAGACCAACACCTTTCGTGGTCGTGGAAAAAAACCCGCACCAACTTGAAAGGATTGCCGGAGGTTCGCAACTGTGAGCAATCTCCATTTGGGTGCACACGTTCCATGGGCTCAGGTTGATACTTATCTGAAGCTGGTTCTCAATCTCTACATGGCTCCTGAAATCGCCATTAAGGGACCAGAGCTTGACACTTTAGACCCAACCCTTCTCGACCATGTAGCGCAGATTCTTGCAACAGCCGCGATCAGGCCAACAGTGCACGCGCCCTTCTTCGATCTCAATCCAGGTGCTCTTGACCCTTTGATCCGTCAAGTAACATACCACCGCCTCAAGCAATCGTTATCTGTCGCTGAGCAACTGAACGCCCACTTAATGGTAATTCACCCAGGCGTTGATAAATGGCGCTACCCGAACCTTGACCAGGTATGGAAGTCCCTGGCTAAGGATTTTTTTCCGCCACTTATCGAGCAGGCGGCAGCTTGTGATTGTCGCTTGGCGGTCGAGAATATTTATGAGGAAACACCTGATCTACTGGTGGAGCTGGTGGAAGAAATTGATTCAGAGTGGTTTGGCCACTGCTTTGATGCCGGACACTGGCACCTCTTTGGTAAACGGCCTATGGCGGAGTGGTTGGATGCAATCAGTCCACGACTTTTTCATCTACATCTGCACGATAACCACGGTAGAGCTGACGAGCACCTGCCGGTTGGTGAGGGAACAATTGACTTTACACCTTTACAAATCAAACTACAGCGTATCTCAAGACTGCCCAGTATGACACTGGAGGCACACACGCTTGATCACCTGAAACGATCCATACAACAGACGAAAGCTTTATTCTGTTAATCAGGTAGCAAACAAAAGGAAATGGCGCATCGATACGTAAAAAAGGGCGACTCAAATGAGCCGCCCTTTCGATATTATCACTCTGCTACGAATCAGTGAAGCGTTTTTCCTGCCACCTGAACGCGGATCAGGGCGCGCTCTAACGCAGCTTCCATGATCTTGAATTCCTTGTCTTCGTTGGTGAGCTTCTTAAGAGCTTCTTCAGCGCGACTAAGGGCAGCTTTGGCACGTTCCACGTCAATCTGGTCAGCTGGTTCAGCCGTTTCTACCAAAACGGTCATGACGTTATCTTCTACTTCCACATAACCCCAGTTCACAGCAACGCGAAACGTCTCAGTGCCCTGCTTGTAGGTCAGTTCGCCGACCTTTAAGGTGGTCAGCAGGGAAGTATGGTCAGGAAGCACACCAAACTCACCGACAGCACCGGGAGCAGTTACTTCGTCAACTTCTTCCGATAAGACGCGCTTATAGGGGGTGACCATTTCTAATTTGAGCTTTTCTGCCATGCCTATATCTTCCTTTAAGCCGGAATCTACTGATTAAGCCGCCAGTTGCTTGGCTTTTTCCAGGGCTTCTTCAATGGTTCCAACCAAATAGAAAGCCTGCTCCGGAATATCATCATACTTGCCGTCAACCAGATCGCGGAAACCTTTGATGGTGTCCTTCAATTCCACATACTTGCCTGGGGCACCGGTAAAGGACTCTGCAACGAAGAACGGCTGGGAGAGGAATTTCTGGATCTTACGCGCACGTGATACGGTCAACTTGTCATCTTCAGAGAGCTCGTCCATACCGAGGATCGCGATGATGTCCTGGAGATCTTTATAACGCTGCAGAACAAACTGAACGTCACGGGCGCACTTGTAATGCTCTTCACCAATAACCTGTGGATCAAGGATTCGGCTGGTGGAATCGAGAGGGTCAACCGCAGGGTAGATACCAAGCTCGGCGATCTGACGGGAAAGAACCGTGGTCGCGTCGAGGTGGGCGAAAGCGGTAGCAGGTGCAGGGTCTGTCAAGTCATCGGCAGGGACATAGATGGCCTGAACCGATGTGATCGAACCCTTACTGGTTGTGGTGATGCGTTCCTGCAATTCACCCATCTCTGTCGCCAGAGTAGGCTGGTAACCAACCGCAGAAGGGATCCGGCCGAGGAGCGCCGAAACCTCAGAACCCGCTTGAGTAAAGCGGAAAATGTTATCAACGAAGAGCAGTACGTCCTGACCCTCTTCATCACGGAAGTATTCAGCAACGGTCAGAGCCGAAAGAGCAACCCGGGCGCGGGCGCCTGGAGGCTCATTCATCTGGCCATAGACCAGAGCTGCTTTATCAAGAACGCCGGAATCCTTCATCTCGTGCCAGAGATCGTTACCCTCACGGGTACGCTCACCAACACCAGCAAAAACCGAGTAACCACCGTGCTGCTTGGCGATGTTATTGATCAGTTCCATAATCAGAACCGTTTTGCCAACGCCAGCGCCGCCAAACAGGCCGATCTTGCCACCACGTGCATAAGGAGCAAGCAAGTCGACAACTTTGATACCGGTTTCAAAGGCCTCAACCTTGGTCGACTGTTCGATAAATTCAGGAGCAGGGCGATGGATACCCCATTCTATCTCAGAACCGATCGGGCCAGCTTCATCAACCGGCTCACCGATGACGTTCATGATTCGACCGAGGGTCTTGGGACCAACCGGCATCTGGATCTGCTCGCCAGTATCAAGCGCATCCTGACCGCGTTTCAGGCCGTCAGTAGCATCCATAGCGATGGTTCGCACGGTATTTTCACCCAAATGCTGGGCAACTTCGAGAACCAGGTTCCACTCCCGATCATCAATTGATGGGTTGGTCACCTTAAGTGCGAAATAGATCTGGGGAAGCTTGCCAGCTTCAAATTCGACATCGACAACCGGACCGATGACCTGTGTGATGCGTCCTTTATTCATGATGAACCGTTCCTCCATTCTGCCCCCTCGTGATGCGTGCGGGGTGTTCTTATATAATTCGTTAAGAAATTAAGACTTGATTGACTCTGCGCCGGAGATGATCTCCAGCAATTCCTTAGTGATAGCAGCCTGACGTGCACGGTTGTACAGCAGAGTCAGTTTGCCAATCATTTCCGAAGCGTTCTTACTTGCACTATCCATAGCCGTCATCCGTGCGCCATGTTCTGAAGCAGAGGATTCGAGCAATGAGCGAAAGATCTGCACTTCGATGTGCTTTGGCAGAATTTCATCCAAAACCTGAGTGGCATTCGGCTCGTAGATATAATCGGTAAGCTGCGTACCTTCGTCCACAACCTTCGGCACGATTGGTAACAGTTGAGTCACTGTCTGGATCTGAGTCATAGCGCTCTGGAAAGCGTTATAAATCAGGAAGACGCTGTCGTATTCACCGTTACGATAAAGCTCGATGACTTCTTGTCCGAGTAAGGCACCAATCGGGTAGCTCACCTGGCCGGAACCGACCAGATTTTCGTGCACCTTGCCAATGACCATTCCAGCGCGGCGCTTGAGATAATCGTTACCTTTACGGCCAACGATCAGCAGCTCATAGCTCTCAAAGCCCTCTTTATTATCACGGATAAACCGTTCAGCGGCCTTTGAGATATTGGCATTAAAGCCGCCACAGAGACCACGGTCACCAGTGATCAGTACGATCAGGGCCTTGCCCTTGCCGCGTTCTGCCAGCAACGCATGGCCATCGGCATCTACTCGTAAAGCAAGGCTGGAAAGGACATCAGCCATCTTGTCCGCGTAGGGACGGGCCGCAACAACTGCATCCTGAGCACGCCGCAGCTTGGCCGCCGAAACCATTTTCATGGCCTTGGTGATCTGCTGGGTGTTCTTGACCGTGCCTATTCGTTTTTTAATGTCTTTAAGATTTGCCATCTCATCTTACCCGATCATTGTGTTGTTAAGCGACAAACTGACCCTTGAATTCATCGAGAGCGGCTTTAATCTTGCCTTCCAGTTCAGCATCGATGGCTTTTTTTTCAGCAAGCGTCGCAAGCACGTCAGCGTAGCTGCTTTCCATGAAGGAAATCATTTCTTTCTCGTAGCGCTGAACGTCCGTCGCGGGATACTCATCGACATAACCGTTGTTAACAGCAAAGATCGCGATGACCTGCTTCTCAACCGGTAGCGGCACATACTGACCTTGCTTGAGGATCTCAACCAGGCGAGCACCACGATTCAACTGGCGCTGAGTCGCGGCATCAAGATCGGAGCCGAACTGGGCAAAGGCTGCCATCTCACGATACGAGGCAAGCGCAAGACGCAGAGTTCCTGCAACCTGCTTCATGGCCTTAACCTGGGCAGAGCCGCCAACTCGGGAAACCGAGAGGCCAACGTTGATTGCCGGACGCACCCCCGAGAAAAACAGGTCCGTTTCAAGGAAGATCTGACCGTCAGTAATCGAGATAACGTTGGTCGGGATATAAGCAGAGACATCGCCAGCCTGGGTCTCAATGATCGGCAAAGCGGTCAGAGAACCGGCACCTTCTGCATCGTTGAGCTTGCAAGCACGCTCGAGAAGACGACTATGGAGATAGAAAACGTCACCGGGGTAAGCTTCACGGCCCGGCGGGCGACGCAGCAACAGAGAGAGCTCGCGATAAGCAACCGCCTGCTTGGAGAGGTCATCGTAGATGATCAAAGCGTGTTTGCCGCTGTCGCGGAAGAACTCACCCATAGTGACACCGGTGTACGGGGAGATGAACTGCATTGGTGCGGGCTCGGAGGCAGACGCGGAGACGACAATTGTGTAATCCATGGCGCCGGTCTTCTTGAGCCTGTCAACCACCTGCGCCACCGTCGAGCGTTTCTGGCCGATAGCAACATAGATGCAGATCATGTTCTGACCTTTTTGGTTAATGATGGCGTCGATCGCAACCGCGGTCTTGCCGGTCTGACGGTCTCCAATGATCAGTTCACGTTGGCCGCGACCAATCGGTACCATGGAGTCGATCGCCTTGAGGCCGGTCTGCATCGGTTCATGCACCGACTTCCGCGCAACAATGCCCGGTGCCTTGATTTCAACCTTGCTGTAAGTGTCGGTTTCAATCGCGCCTTTACCATCGATCGGAATGCCGATACCATTGACTACGCGACCAATCAACGCGTCACCAACCGGAACCTGAACGATACGTTCGGTCCACTTGACTGTGTCGCCTTCCTTGATATGCTGTGCCTCACCGAGGATCGCGGCACCAACGTTGTCTTGTTCAAGATTGAGAACCATGCCCATAACGCCGCCGGGAAACTCCAGCAACTCGCCAGCCATAGCGTTGTCCAGACCATGAATACGGGCGATACCGTCACTGGTGGAAATGACCGTTCCAGTTTCGCTGACTTCGACTTCACGTCCAAAATCTTCGATCTGCTTCTTGATAATTGCGCTGATTTCTTCTGCTCTGATTTGCATTATTACGACCTCATCACCCTGTTTGTTAAGGATTCTTCAAGGATTCTTCGATGCGTTTAAGTTGAGTTTTGACGCTGCCG
The DNA here is from genome assembly GCA_024636155.1 of Deltaproteobacteria bacterium. Taxonomy (GTDB): domain Bacteria; phylum Desulfobacterota; class Desulfuromonadia; order Desulfuromonadales; family BM103; genus M0040. Next base: position 36,730 of record JAGXHM010000038.1, on the reverse strand, counting down.
TCAAAGAGACGACCACCAATCTCTGCCTGCAAGCCACCGATAAGGTCTGGATTGATTACAACGTTTACAGCGACTTGCTTGCCGGTCCGTTTTTCCAGGCTAGTGGCGATCGCTTGCTGCTGGACATCATCCAGTTCGCAGGCAGACGTAATTTTGGCGCTCATAATGCCAGACAGTTCATCCGCCTGACGCCGGTAATTGTCTTCAATCTGACCAAGGTAGCAGAACCGCCCTTTGCTCAGGAGCAGGCCGAGAAACTTGACCATTCCTTCCGACAACTCCATAACCTTGCAGAGATCGGCCAGCATAGCCTCTTTCTTCTTCAGGTCCAGAGTGGGGCTGTCGAGCAACTGGCGCAACAGTTCTTCCTGGGACAGGAGATCCTTAACCGTGGTCAACTCGTCGCCGTAGGCTGTTACAGCCTTCTCTTCGACAGCGATTTCGACCAAAGCCTTAGCGTACCGTCTGGTAAGGGCACTGACACTCAATTGAGTTCTCCCACTTTCTGCATATATTCATCGACCAGACGTTTCTGGTCGTCAGCAGAGACCTGCTTTCTAAGCATGTCTTCTGCAAGCTCTACAGCCAGGTTGGCCGCTTCCTGACGCAATTCGATGCGTGCCTTGGCAACCACACTGGAAGCCTTGTTTTCAGCTTCCTCTTCTATTTTAACGGCCATATCTTTAGCGGCAGTCAGAATTTTTCCACGTTCAAGCTCACCTTCACGACGAATCGAAGCGGTGATGGAGCCAATTTCTTCTGTAGCCTTGGCCAGCTTCTCACTATATTCACGATGTTTAGCCTCTGCCGCTTCTTTAGCAGCTTGAGCATCAGCGAGAGTCTTCTCAATCTCTACCGTGCGATCTTTGAGCCCTTTGCGAATCGGCTTGGTCACGAAATAAGCAACCAGACCAACCATCAAAACAAAGCTTAAGCAACGATAGAGGAAGTCTTTGAGGATAACACCGCTCTCAGCATGACCACCGCCACCAGCAGCAAGCGCAAGGGCGGGAACCAATACCAGAGAGGCGATTAACATACCCTTGAGGAGTGTCGATTGAATGTTGGATGGTTTCATCAGATCGCCCTCCCAAGAACTTTGCCAGCAATATCCTTGGCCAGAGCCTTCGTTTCACTGCGCAGGGCCTGACGGGCGACTTCGGCCTCTTCCTGAATCTGCTCCTTGATCATCTGCAGTTTTTCAGCAGACTTCTGGTTTGCACCTCCAAGGATACGAGCCTCTTCTTCCTGAGCCGTCTTACGCAGAAGAGAGCGTTCTTCTCCGCCCTGTTGACGAGCCTCTTGAAGTTGGGCTTCGTAGCGAGCAATTTGTGCCTGCACCTGCTCGTCGATATCCTGCACCTTCGCCCGGGAACCTTCAATGGTATCCCTGCGTGCCTTTAAAGCAGCTCGCAACGGCTTGAAGAGCAGGGCATTGAGCACCGCCATCAGAATCATGAAATTGACAAACTGCAGGAGCAGTGTCCAGTCAAGCTTGATCACTGTCTAACCTCATTTGAGTTCTTACTGCCATCGCACAGCAGTATACTGTATACAGTCAAAAAGGGCCGAAACGCTTTAACCTGTAGGAAAAAGCAGGAGAGAACTACCATAGCATTTCAGCCATGTCAAGGCTCTTTTCACAAGAACCTGCCTCAAAAAGCAAGCTGAAGCCTGCAGGCAGAAACCCCAAAGCGCTTACTTTTTAATACTGACCTCAACAGGCTTTGCACTGGGGGCGTTTTCACCAAGGGTCATGGTGATTGTACCGTTGAGGATGACGCCATCCTCAACTGACAGGGCTGGTGTCTCTATCGTGCCATCAACCTGAGCTGGAGCCCGCAACTCAACCCGCGTCTTGGCCTTGACGTTACCCTTGAAGCGTCCACTCAAGATCAAGGTGCCAACTTGCACGTCAGCTTGGATCTCAGCGCTCTCACCAACGATCAGGGTATCGTGGGAGGTCACTTCGCCACGAAAAGCACCATCCAGACGAACAATTTCGTTAAACACCAGCTTCCCTTCAAACTGACTGCCGGGGCCGAGAAAAGCCTTGATTTCACTCTTTTCAATAGGAGTTTCTTTTCGCATGGTTCCTTTTTCCTTCTTTTTAAACATGTCTTGGGTTCCTGGATGTTAATAGTTAAAACACTGTAATTACAAAGATTTATCTACCGACTTTCAAAAATATCCAGTAGCCGCTCAAATTCTTCAGGAGAATAATAACTGATTTCAATCTTACCGCCTTTACCACCACGGGATTGAGGCTGAATACTCACCTTGGTGCCAAGACTACGCTGTAAGCGAGCAGCCAGGTCCGCCAACTCTGGATCAAGCTGGGTTTTGCGCGACACGACTTTATCTTGGCCACCTTTAAGCTTCTTAACCAAAGCTTCGGTCTGGCGCACAGAAAACTGCTTCTTAATAACCTGGTCGCGAACCTCTTTGATACGTGCAGCATTTTCCAGTGCCAACAAGGCCCGGGCATGCCCCATGGTAAGCAGACCGGTAACCACATCCTGCTGAATTGTCGCAGGCAGGCGCAAAAGACGTAAAGTGTTGGCGACCGTCGGCCGCTCCCGCCCAACGCGCCGTGCAACTTCTTCCTGCGACAGATCAAAAGTGCTCATCAGGTAACGGTAGGCCTCGGCCTCCTCGATCGGATTTAGATCTTCACGCTGAATATTCTCAATCAGAGCCATCTCCAAGGCCCAGTCTTCAGAGACATCCTGAATAACAACCGGGATTTCCTTGAGACCCGCCTTTTGGGCGGCCCGCCAGCGTCGTTCGCCAGCAATAATCTGATAATGATCACCCGTGTGGCGAACAACCAGTGGTTGGATCACGCCCTTCTCACGGATCGACGCAACCAGTTCTGCCATTTTGGCATCATTGAATGTTTTACGGGGTTGCTGATGATGAGGCTTGAGTTCTTCGACCGGACAGACGAAATACTTGTGACGGCCATCCTGGGAAGCGGACGTCAAAAGGGCACCAATGCCCTTGCCTAGCGCGGGACGTTTAACCATTCTTCTTACGACTCCATACCGATGATTTCACGCGCCAAATCCAGATAAGCAACAGCACCCCGCGAAGAGATGTCGTAGAGGAGGGCTGGCAAACCATGGCTGGGCGCCTCAGAAAGGCGCACATTGCGTGGAATCATGGTTTCAAAAACTTGTTTGGTGAAATGTTCACGAATCCCGGCACTGACTTGATGGGATAAGTTGTTGCGAGCATCAAACATTGTCAAAAGAATGCCACGAATAACTAATCTCGGGTTCAACTCACGTTGGATCAGACGTACCGTGTTGATCAACTGTGTCATCCCCTCCATGGCGTAATACTCGCACTGCAAAGGGATCAGTACACTGTCAGCAGCAGTCAGAGCATTAATTGTCAACAGTCCAAGAGAAGGTGGGCAGTCGATAAGAATATAGTCATATTCGTCAGTGATCTCAGACAGGGCTGTCTTTAATTTGTTCTCGCGTGCCAGCGCAGAGATCAACTCTACTTCGGCACCAATCAGATCCGGATTCGCGGGCAACAGATGAAGGGGCTCGATGCTTGTTGTTTGCCGCAATTCACTAACCGGAACCGAACCAAGCAACGCATGGTAGACCGTCTGCTTCACGCGGTTAGGATCGACACCAACACCGCTGGTCGCATTGGCCTGAGGGTCTAAATCGACCAACAAGGTGCGCTTTTCTGCAACAGCCAGAGACGCAGCAAGATTTACTGCTGTCGTGGTCTTGCCTACACCACCTTTCTGGTTGGCGATCGCGATTACCTGGACCATGCCCTAATAACTCCTTCGGGTGATGTTTTTCAAGTCGCTCAGATTAACATAAGCACCTGGATCTTCAAAGGAAATTTGCCTGACAACTGCAAACCACCAGATATTGAGGTAGAACCTGAAACAAACACTACATCTGGTGGAAAATCACTCTAAACGGGTCAACTCTATCAGGCAACGTTCAGCCCCGGACAGGGGCAGGTTTAACCGATGCAAAACGACAAACCAACCAGCCTGCTTCAAAGCTCCTTGTTGCTCGTTAAGCTCACGGCTTCCCTCCAAGCCTTTCATCGCCACCAAACGGCCGCCTGGAGACAGAAAAGGCTCCGCCAGGGCAACCAATTCCGCCAAAGAGCACAGCGCCCGGGCGGTTACCAGATCAAAACCGGCATGATATTCGGTCAGCGTCTCGACACGAGCATGAAGCGCTACAAAGCCTTGCAAACTAAGCTTTCTGACAATATGGCGCTGGAAATCTATTTTTTTACCGACCGCATCAACAGAAACAACTTCGAGTTCTGGACAGACAACCTTCAATGGCAAAGCCGGGAAACCGGCACCGGAGCCGATATCAAGCAGGTGAGTTGATTGGCGGGCAAAGGGGAGCAGAGTCAAAGAATCGACCAAATGCTTCTCCAAAACTTCTTCTCGATCAGTGATAGCGGTTAGGTTACGGCGAGGATTCCAGCGCAAAAGCTCATCAACTATGCCTTCCAACGGAGGCAAGACCTCCAAAGAGACATCAAGGTCGAGCCTGCCCAGCAGTTCCGACAACACCATACATTCCACCTTAACGCCGCAAAAGAATCGCCAGTATGGCAATCGCTGCCGGGGTAACGCCAGGAATTCGTCCAGCCTGACCAAGGGTACGAGGTGTCACCAGTTTAAGCTTTTCATGAACCTCAGCGGACAGGCCATTTATTGCGTCATAATCAAAGTCAGCTGGAATAACAAGATTTTCTAGACGCTTAAAGCGTTCAACCTGTTCTTTCTGTCGGCCAATGTAGCCGGCATACTTGACTTCCGTTTCCAGCTCTCTACGGACTTCGTGAGAAAGGCCAGCCAACTCCGCATCGAGGAAACCAAGGTCATCGATACAGATCTCCGGCCGGCGTAGTAACTCTTCAAGGGAAGCACCATTTTTTAAATCCAGCAATCCAAGTCGAGCCAAAACCTCACGATTTCCTGGAGAAATTCGCACTTGACGTAAACGCTCGTGGCCCCGACCCAGGCCAGAAAGCTTATCCGAGAAGCGTTCCCAGCGATCATCGGTCAATAATCCTATCTCTCGTCCGAGGGGGCTGAGGCGTTGGTCGGCATTATCTTCACGCAATAAAAGACGATATTCAGCCCGCGAGGTAAACATCCGATAAGGTTCTTTGGCGCCCAAATTAACCAGATCATCCACCAGCACACCAAGATAACCCTGATCTCGACCAATCACTACCGGCTCACACCCTTTCGTCTGCAGTGCCGCATTTATACCCGCCAGAAGCCCTTGGGCAGCCGCTTCCTCATAACCGGAGGTGCCGTTAATCTGACCAGCATGATAGAGACCGTGCAAGCGTTTAGTTTCCAAGGTTGGATACAATTGAATAGGATCGACGTAGTCATACTCTATCGCGTATCCTGGTCGCGTTATCTCAACCTTCTCGAGGCCTTTCATCGTTCGCAGGTAAGCCAACTGCACATCAACAGGCAATGAGGTAGAGACACCATTCGGGTAGATCTCGCCGCTCGCAAGACCTTCCGGCTCAAGGAATATCTGGTGCTGATTCTTGTCAGGGAAGCGCACAACCTTGTCTTCGATAGACGGACAGTAACGCGGACCAACACCCTCTATGACGCCTGAATACAAGGGAGAGCGATCCAGGCCAGCACGGATCACCTCGTGGGTGCGTTCGTTAGTATAGGTAATATGACAGGGAACTTGCGGGCGATCAATCTTCGCGGTGTCGGCAGAAAACGGCTTGGGGCAGGGGTCACCGGGCTGTTCTTCGAGTTCGGAGAAGTTAATCGTTGCCGCAGAGAGGCGGGGTGGTGTTCCGGTTTTCAAGCGCCCGACAGTAAAACCAAGCGAACGCAGATGGCTTGAAAGTCCTTCAGATGGCGGTTCTCCGGCACGGCCTCCGGGGTAATTAACCAAACCAATATGGATTAGGCCATGCATAAAGGTGCCGGTTGTCAGTATAACGCTTGGTGCTGAAAAAAGCAGGCCATCGCGGGTTTCAACTCCTTTAACGACATTTCCCTCAACAAGCAACCGAACAACTTGACCCTGTTTAAGATCGAGGCATGATTGACCTTCAATCACCTGCTTCATACGAGCCCGGTAAAGATCACGGTCAGCTTGAGCTCGCGAGGCCTGCACCGCGGGCCCCTTCTTTGTATTCAAAACACGAAACTGAATACCTGTAGCGTCAATATTGCGTGCCATCTCGCCACCAAGCGCATCAATTTCACGCACCAGGTGTCCTTTAGCTAACCCACCTATCGCCGGGTTGCACGACATTTGAGCGACAGCGTCCAGATTAAGGGTCAGAAGTAGAGCTCGGCACCCCATACGGGCTGCAGCCAGCGCAGCCTCGCAACCAGCGTGACCAGCACCAACCACGATTACATCGTAGTTTTCAGCCATAGATTCCTTCCTTTTACGCCAATCAACACCGAGAACATGTTTCACGTGGAACAGTTATTCAAAAAACACTCAAAGTTTCACGTGGAACAGATACTATTTACCAATAGAAAACTGGCTAAAAATGTGATCTAGAATTTCATCAGGTGTGGTTTCACCGGTAATTTGACCAAGGGCTGACAAGGCTTCACGTAATTCCAAAGCCAAACATTCAAGTGGAGCAACAGCGTCCACAGACCTCTGTAACTCTTCCAAACTTGCAATCGCTCGCAAGAGAGCGTCTCGGTGTCGCCTCTCCGTGATTACGACCCCCTCACTACCTGAGAGTGCTTTGTCGCTGGAGAGTCGTCCCACAATAGCTTCCCGCAGCGCTGTAAGACCTAAATTATATTTAGCTGAAATTGAAACCTGTTGCGGAAAACTCGACAAAAGTTCTAAATCGCAAGCTTGAGCTTGATCGCTCTTATTGACGACAATCACGGTTTTACTTGGGTGGCATAATTCCAGCGCCAGGAAGTCTTCATCAATCAAAGGGCAACATCCATCCACGACCATCAAAATAAGGTCTGCGGTCAGCGCCTTTGCGCGAGCACGACGAACACCCTCTTGCTCAATCAGATCAAAAGTGTCCCTCACACCAGCCGCATCAACCAACCTGATCGGAAAACCATCAAGAATCAACTGCTCTTCCAACGTGTCACGGGTGGTACCAGCTATCTCTGTCACAATCGACCTTGATTCACCTAACAGTGCATTCATCAAGGAGCTTTTACCAACATTGGGGCGACCAAGAATCAAAACCTTTATCCCCTCCCGCAAAGCACGACCAACATCAAAGCTACTCGCCAAAGATGCCATCTCAAGGGATAACTCATGAACCGGAACGAGTAAACCAGGAAGATCCAGAGTGCCGACTTCGTCATCCGGGAAATCGATATGGGCCTCAAGTAAAGCCAGAGCATCTTTCAGTTGCCCCGAAAAATGGTAAATTTTCCGTGAGAGGTGACCGTCAAGTTGGTCCATAGCAACGCGACTGGCACGCTCTGAACGGGCCTTGATCATATCAACAACCGCTTCAGCTTGCGTCAGATCAATGCGACCATTCAAAAAAGCGCGCTGGGTAAACTCTCCAGGGGTCGCCATACTGGCACCTGAAGCCAAGAAAAGATCCAAAACAGTGCGGAGTATCTGACTGCCGCCATGGCAGTGAACCTCAACCACATCCTCGCCAGTATACGATCGAGGAGCTCGCATAACCACAACAAGGACCTCATCAACCCGCACAGAGTGCTGATTGAACAAATGACCGTGGTAGAGACGGTGTGACTTCATCGCAGTGGCGAGGGTTTTTCCTTGAAAAACAACGTCAAGAAATTCAACAGCACGAGGGCCGGAAAGGCGGATAATACCGACCCCTCCCTCGCCAGGCGGTGTAGCTGGAGCAACAATTGTATTAAACGACAACATCCGTTAACCCCGTGGCTGCAGAATGATTATTTTGCGACCACCTTCGTGATTCTTGGAATGAGATTGCAGGTCCGACTCCTGCTTAAATAATTCGTGTAGAATGCGGCGCTCACTGAGAACAAGGGGAGGGGTAGAGGCTGGTTTGCCTGATTGACGTACCTTTTGAGACAAACGTTGGGCCAGACGATTAAGAAAATTACGTCGCCGCCCACGGTAACCGTCCACATCGAGAATAATTGGCGTACGATCAGTCGTCAACCGATCCGTCATAGTGCCAACCAGGCTTTGCAGTGCCTCTAATGTCTGGCCATGACGACCAATCACAAGGCTCGTATCATGTGCTGACAAGTGAAGCTCAGTCTGGGTACTAGCTGAAACCAAATCAACAGTGGCTTCCAGACCACTTAAAGACAACAAGCGACGAGCAAACTGACGCGCAAGAATACCGCGATCATGTATTGTGACGTGAACCCGCGCCAAGCGCCGACCAAAGAGACCAAAAAGTCCTGATGAATAGAGCTGCAAAACGTCAATGTCTGCCTCGGCTCTTGTGCAATTCAATTGCACAAGAGCCTGTTCGACAGCAACATCCAGGCTCTTTGCTGCAACTTCAACATGCAGGTACAGTTGATTCATAACAAGCGATCAGGTGGCTTTACGATGAATGAAATACTGCTGCAAAATAGTTAAAAGATTGTTCACTAACCAATAAATAACTAACCCTGACGGGAAGTTGAGGAACATGAAAGTAAAGACGATCGGCATCATCATAAAGATTTTTGCCTGCATCGGGTCTGCCGTTGTCGGGGTCATCTTCTGCTGCACAAACATACTCGCGCCCATCAGAAGAGGCGTAATGTAGTAAGGGTCTTTAGCAGAGAGGTCCATCAACCAAAAAGCAAAAGGGGCGTGCCGAAGAGCGATAGAGTTAAGCAGCACCTGATATAGCGCAAAGAAAACCGGAATCTGCACCAACATGGGCAAACAACCACCTAAGGGATTGACGCTATTAGTCTTATAAAGCGCCATCATCTCCTTATTCAGACGTTCTTTGTCATTCTTGTACTTGTCACGCATCTTCTGCATCTCTGGTTGCAGTTTTTGCATCGACTTCATTGAAGAATAGCTCTTGTGGGTCAAGGGCCAGAAGACTATCTTGATCAACACCGTCAAGAGAATAATAGCCACGCCATAATTTTTAAAATAACCATAGAGAAAAGTCAGAACCACAAAAAGAGGCTGAGCCAGAAGGTCAAAAAAGCCAAAACCAACAATTTTATCCAACTGATGACCAGCAGCAGTGAGTAGTTGAGGTTCTTTCGGGCCAATGAAGACCAGGTAATCAAGCTTACGACTCTCTCCGCCCTGTAAAGTGAAGTAAGGGGTTTCCAAAACATTCTCTATGGCATCACCGTTACGCGAAATCTGAATTCGTTCTACGGTTCTCTCTCCAGGCACCACAACCGAAAGAAAGTACTTGGTTTGAAAAGATGTCCAGACAAGGCCTTTACTGTACGCAACAGAACCTTCTTTCAGGTCGTCAACGTCCACCTCTTCGATTTTATCTTCTACCAGAGTTGCTGGGCCAGAGAAGGAGTAACTGTCATCATTAAGAGACTCATCCCAGCGCTGTACCAGGGCAAGATCAACTGTGCCGCGTAGTGGTGTTGGACCAGGGTTGTGTAATTCAAAGCCAGTGTCGATCAGATATTCATTACCACTCACAACGAAGGTCTTTACGTATTGCATGCCATTGGCAGCAACATGCTGAAAGCGGATGGTAACTCGCTCACTCCCTGCGACCTCAACAAGATCCTGCGCTATTGTTTCAAAGCGGGCATCCTCGCTTAAGAGAAACCCCTCAGAACCTGTTGTACGCAAGGTTGAATAGCGCTGTGGCCCTTCTTCAAACATCTGCACAGGAGGAGACGCTTGGTCAGCTGTTATATGGTAATCCTTCAATTTGAAAGAAACCAGACGCGCGCCCTGGGTGGTAAAAACAGCCTGATATTTATCTGTCTCAACAACAATATCTCGCGCAGGTGCGGAAGTCTCAGCAATAAGAACCGCTACGGGATCAACAACCGGTGCTGTAACTTCAGCAACATTATTGGCGACATGTTGCTCCTCGGTTGTTGGCGCTACGACCGACTGTTCTTTCTGATTTACAACTGGTTGCGTCTGCTCTTTTGGGGTCGGTGGAAAAAAGAAGGAAAAGCCCAACCAGACTGCAAGCATGAGAACCATAGCGAGGACTAAATTTTTATTTTCAGATGTATTCATAATTTGAGAAAAACTCCTGTTTATAGATCCTAATCAACCGGATCAAATCCCCCAGGGTGCCAGGGATGACAACGGGCTAAACGTTTAATTCCCAACCAAATACCACTCATGGCGCCATACTTGGTAACAGCATCCAGGGTGTACGTAGAGCAAGAAGGGTAAAAACGACAGGTGGGTGGTTTTAGTGGGGAAATAAATACTCTATAAAAGCGAATACCCGCTAAGGCTAACCGTTTAAACATGATCTTCGGTCTCCAGGCGGGCAAAGACTGTCAGAAGTTCCCGATCCACTTGCGAACGACTCAGGGGGCCTGCTTGACGCTTGGCAATAATCGATAGATCCACGATTAAACCAAACTGTTTATAGTTATTTCTAAATAAATCGCGAATCCAGCGTTTGAGTTGATTGCGGCAAACAGCATTGCCGACTTTGCGACTTACGGTTATCCCCAGACGAGAAAACTCCCGTCCAGGGTTCACAATCACAACAAAATGGGTAGTGTGATAACGTCGTCCTTCTTGCCAAGTCCGTTTGTAATCACTTGAGCGACGTATTCTGCGAAACCTCTCAAAGGTTTGTTCACCTTTCACCCGTTAACTTGTTATTACTTGATTGGAATAGACACAGCCAAAGACTTACGGCCCCGGGCACGCCTACGTTTTATAATATTTGAACCGCCATTCGAACGCATACGCCTGCGAAAACCATGGGTACGTTTGCGGCTGACTTTGCTTGGTTGATAAGTACGTTTCATGACAGATATATCTCCTGTTTATCGGGATGTTAGTAGTATTAGTGAACAGCACTTTTAAGCATAGTTGAAAAAAAAAGTAAAGAACTAAAAAAATATCAAAGGTTTAAACCAAAAATCCTAATAGAATTTTCACTTGCAATAAAAAAAATCCTCTGCTAATCTTCAACAGCAATATTAACTCTGTTTTTTCCCCTAACCTACTGATGTTTCGATGTTTTTGAAGTTATCCACGGTTGTTTAAAAGTTTGTGGATAAGCCAACTTTTATTATGTCATCTGGAAATTTAAGTAAAGAATAATACCGGTATGAATAAACTCTGGGGTGATACCCTCGCACATCTGGAACTGAATCTCAGTCCTCAGCACTTTTCAACTTGGATAAAACCGTTGAAGCTCGTCAAAATCGAGCAAGATATGGTTTATCTTGAAGTACCAAACCGGTTTGTTCTCGATTGGGTTAAAGATAATTATAGCAAACTCATCCAAAAAATTCTCTCCGAGCTCTCTGCAATTACCTATCAACTTCACTTCACTGTTGACAGCAAAAACAGAGACAGCATACCAAAAACTACCACTATTGCGGAAACATCAACAAATTCTGCGGTGATTGACCTAAAACCTATAACCAATAATTATTCAGCAGATATAAATTTAAATCGTAAATATACCTTTGACGAATTTGTAGCAGGTTCATCAAATCAATTTGCATATGCTGCAGCTATGGCTGTCGCCAACAACCCTGCAACAACCTACAATCCACTATTCATCTACGGTGCTGTAGGTTTAGGTAAAACCCACCTAGCAAATGCTATAGGCAACGCCATACTAAAAAAATCCCCACAGATGCGGATTTGCTACTATACGTCTGAAAAATTCATGAATGAACTTATTAATTCATTACGCTATAATCGCATGGATGAATTTCGTAACAAATTTCGCTCCATGGATGTTATTTTGATTGACGATATACAATTTATAGCGGGTAAGGAACGTACTCAGGAGGAGTTTTTCCATACCTTCAATGCTCTTTATGAATCACATAAACAAATAATTGTTACTTCCGATAAATTTCCAAAAGAGATCCCGGGCCTCGAAGAAAGATTACGCTCCAGATTTGAATGGGGATTAATTGCCGATATACAACCACCAGACGTAGAAACCAAATTAGCTATTTTAAAGATGAAAGCGGAACAAAACAGTATAAATATTCCCGAAGATGTTGCTCTTTTTCTGGCTAATTCTATCTGCAATAATGTTCGCGAACTAGAAGGTTACCTAATAAGAATAGGCGCCTATGCCAGTCTAACGGCTATTCCTGTTTCACTTGAAATGGCGCGTGATGTTCTCAAAGATATACTCGTTGAGCGTAATCGAGAATTATCGGTAGAGGAAATTATAAAAAGAGTGGGCAGCCATTTTAATATAAAAATATCTGAAATGAAGTCAGCAAAAAGACACAAGGCTGTTGTTTTACCAAGACAAATTGCTATGTATCTTTCACGGCAACTGACACCTTCTTCTTATCCAGAAATTGGCGATTTATTTGGTGGTAAAGATCATTCAACGATTATTCATGCTATTCGCAAAATAGAAAAACTTATGATCGAAGATATTCAAATACGTTCCACCATTGAAACATTGCGTAAGGAATTAACCAACTGATAACTTGTTTATAATGACAAGGATAACCTGGGGGTAAAAAGAGTTTTTTTTATAAATTTACTTTATCCCCATTTCGTTAACAGTTTTTACTTTAAGTTTTAAGTCTAATAACTATTTAATATTTAACGATAAAAATAGCTTTTACACTAATTAACAGGCCCTATTACTACTACTAGTTTTTAAGTTTATTAGTTATTAAATATAAGTAAAGCCTGTGGATGGAGGATAACATTATGAATTTCACCATTGAAAAAGAGGTTTTTCTCAAAGGTCTGGCCAGGGTCCAGGGAATTGTTGAAAAACGAAATACCATACCGGTTCTTTCCAATGTTCTTTTAGAAGGACGTGATGGTGAACTGCACTTGACAGCAACAGATCTCGAAGTTGGCATGCAATCATCCTATCCGGCAAATATACAGAAGCCAGGCAAAGTAACAGTCTCGGCTAAAAAGCTTTATGAAATAATAAAGGAGTTGCCTGAAAACGAAATCAGTTTTAATGCTAAGGATAACTGTTGGATTGAAGTGGAGTGTGGCAAAGCACAATTTAATATTGTTGGCTTGTCAGCTGATGAATTCCCTACATTTCCCAAACCGGATAAAGGCAACTACATAAATTTAGCCAGTTCTCTTTGTAAAGAAATGATAGAAAAAACCTTTTTTGCCGTCTCTCAAGATGAAAGTAAATATAATCTGAATGGAATTTTCTGTCAGCTGCAGGAAAAAACAAATTTGTTGCGGCTCGTTGCTACGGATGGTCATAGACTTTCGATGATAGATAAACAGATAGAGGCTATTGAAAGTTCAGAATTGTCTAAAGGTGTTATTCTTCCTCGAAAAGGAATTCTTGAATTAAAAAAACTGGCAGAAGAAGGTGAAGGAGAATTGCAACTAGGATTCATGGATAATAACGCCGTCGTCAGCAAGGATAAGACAGTTATTATTATGCGTTTGGTTGATGGGGAGTTCCCTGACTATAGTCGAGTAATACCGAAAACAAATGAACAGGTTGCTACAATTGCCGTTTATCCCTTTCTGCATGCTTTGCGACGTATGATTATTCTATCAAGTGAAAAATCACGTGGAGTAAAAATGATTTTTAAAAACAATCTTCTTGAAGTTTCATCATCGAACCCGGAACTTGGTGATGCCCGAGAAGAGTTGGATATTAAATACCAAGGTCCTGAACTATCGGTTGGTTTCAACGCGCGTTATTTACTAGATATATTACAGGTACAAAATCAGGATAATATTTGTATGGTTCTTAAAGATAATCTATCACCAGGATTAATTAAACCAGTTGATGAAGATGGCTATCTCGCTGTTATTATGCCGATGCGGCTCTAATCAGAATTTTAAAAAAAAGCCTTTAAAAATTTAGGGCTTTTTTCTTGATAGTTGTATGATTTTGGAAAATCTGAAGCTTCACTGTTATCGCAATTTAGTAGAAGTTGATCTCTCCTGGAATAAGCATTTTAATGTCATTTACGGACAAAATGCTCAAGGTAAAACTAGTCTACTTGAAGCCATTTACCTGCTGGGTCACCTGAAGAGTTTCCGAAGTACGCGAGGACAGGAACTAATCAATCACACAGCGGAGACAGCGTGGGTTGGTGCAGTGATTAATAAAGGTGGGGTTGTTCATCGACTTGAGATTGGATTACATAAAAACGGACGAAATCCTAAGGTAGATGGAAAAACAGTAAAAAAACTCAGTCTGTTTCTTGGTTACTTAAGAACGGTTCTTTTTACACCGGAAGAACTAAGCAATATTAAAGGTTTTCCTGCAGGTCGTAGGGCTTTACTCGATCGGGGTATAGTACAAATAGAACCAGCGTACCTCGATCTAGTTCAGGAATATGAAAGAATTTTAAAGCAGCGTAATTATTTATTAAAACAGCAGGTTAATGAAAAAGAGTTGGTACCTTGGACAGCTGCTCTGGTTCGCACAGGTAGCCATATTCGCTATGAGCGAAAAAAATATTTACAAAGATTTTTACCACTACTTTGTCAGGTTTATAAAGAGATTACCGGTGGCACAGAATCTGCCGGATTGAACTATTCTGTTGAGCAAAGTTCAATAGAGGAATTAAGCGATCATATGGCGGCATCTTTCATACATTTGGCGTCTAGAGAAAAAAAAATGGGATTATCATTAGCCGGACCCCATCGTGATGATTTTGATTTTTTGGTAAATGAACGTTCGTTGCGCTCTTTTGGATCGCAAGGTCAACAAAGGTCTTTTCTTTTGGCATTCAAAGCCGCTCAGGTTATGGATCTGGAGGAGCAACTTCAAGAACCACCGGTTCTGCTTCTCGATGATTTGGCCAGTGAACTGGACAATCAGCGCCAGGAAGGATTTTTTAATTTTTTATTAAATCGTAGTGGCCAGGTTTTTGTTACATCCGCACAACAGTCATTATTGGCTGATCAAGTACAACAGAGGGCATGTTTTTTTAAGGTTGAGCAGGGTTTAATCTCCGCTATATCCCCAGAATGAGGGTGAAATGACAGAAAAAATGAGTAAAGATTATAATGCTGGAAGTATAACAGTTCTAGAAGGACTTTCCGCCGTCCGTAAGCGTCCAGCAATGTATATCGGATCGACATCTATTCAGGGGTTGCATCACCTTGTTTATGAAGTAGTAGATAATTCGATAGATGAGGCGCTCGCAGGTCATTGTGATGATATTAAGGTGGTTATCCATGTTGATAATTCAATAACAGTGACTGATAACGGTCGGGGTATCCCGGTTGATATGCACCCCACCCAGAAGCGTCCAGCTGCAGAGGTTGTTATGACAGTTCTGCACGCTGGCGGTAAGTTTGATAGTGAAAGTTACAAGGTTTCCGGTGGCTTGCATGGCGTTGGTGTTTCGGTTGTCAATGCACTTTCAAGCCGTTTAGAACTTGAAATTCGTCGCGGCGGTAAGGTTTATCGACAAAACTACGAGCGTGGCGTGCCTACGGGCGACCTGGTTGAAGATGGCGAAACGAAACGACGTGGTACCAGAATTATTTTTTGGCCGGATGCCGAGATTTTTGAAACCACGGAATTTTCTTTTGAAACGTTGTCGCAACGGATTCGCGAAATGGCTTTCCTTAACGCCGGCGTTAAAATTGAAATTATTGATGAGCGTTCCGAGAAGAGCCACATTTTTCATTATGAGGGTGGCATTGTTTCCTTTGTCGAATATCTCAATCGAGCCAAAACAGCCGTGCACCCGAAGCCTATTTACTTTACCGGGATCAGGGAGGAAGTCGAAATAGAGGTAGCCATTCAATATAATGATGCCTATGACGAGAAAATATTTTCCTTTGCCAACAATATCAACACGCACGAAGGCGGCACTCATTTAAGCGGTTTCAAGGCAGCGCTAACACGCACCATGAACACCTATGCTACAGTCAATAACCTTCTGAAAAACATGAAAACCACTATCTCCGGAGACGATCTACGTGAGGGTATGGCAGCGGTTATTTCGGTCAAGATGCCAGACCCACAGTTTGAGGGCCAAACCAAAACCAAGCTCGGTAACTCAGAGATTAAAGGCTTTGTAGAAACCCTGATGAACGAAAAGCTGTCCGACTTTCTTGAAGAAAACCCGTCGGTGGCACGCAAGATTCTTGAAAAGGGTATTGATGCCGCACGGGCCCGTGAAGCAGCCCGCAAAGCCCGCGACCTGACCCGCCGTAAAGGCGCTCTGGATGGTTTGGCTCTGCCAGGCAAACTCGCTGATTGCCAGGAGAAGGATCCAGCACTTTGCGAACTCTACCTGGTCGAGGGCGATTCGGCTGGTGGCAGCGCCAAGCAGGGACGTGAACGGCGCTATCAGGCAATTCTTCCGCTCAAAGGCAAAATTCTTAATGTCGAGAAGGCGCGTTTCGACAAGATGATCACCTCCAATGAGATCCGCACTCTGATTACAGCGATGGGTACCAGTATCGGCAAGGATGATTTCGATCTGAGTAAGCTGCGTTACCATCGTATTATCATCATGACAGACGCCGATGTCGACGGTTCTCATATCCGCACTTTGCTCTTGACCTTCTTTTTCCGTCAGATGCCGGAACTGGTTGAACGTGGTCATCTTTATATCGCTCAACCACCGCTCTACAAGGCCAAGCGCGGTAAAAAAGAACTCTATCTGAAGGACGAGGCTACATTACGCGAATATCTGCTCGATGAAGGCGTCGAGGGAATGACCATAAAGATGGAAAAGAGCGGCAAGGTCTTGCGGGGCAAGCAGATCATTCCAACCTTGCGCAACATCATTGCTTATAACGAGCATTTCAGCAAGATGGTGCATAAAGGTATTAACTCGGAAGTCCTTAAGGTCTTTGTTAGAGGCAAACTACAGAACGGTTTCGCTGACCTGATTGACTTAGAACCTCTGGCCCTCAAGCTACGCCAAATTGCACCTGAGGCCGAGTTTCAGGTCTTTAATGATCCATCAAGAATTCTCTACACGAAAGGCAGCCTGCGTTCCTATATTGATCAGAAGGTGCTCGAGAGTTTGTCGATGTACGAGTACAAACTGTTGCTGCAGTCCTACAAGCAGGTTGAGGAAATCTGTTTGAATGAGAGGGCATTTATTAGTAAAGAAGGGCAGGAAGAGACGGCGCTAGATGACCGCCAGGCGATACTTGATTATTTCTTCGCCAGGGCCAAGAAGGGTCAGTACATTCAGCGCTACAAAGGGTTGGGTGAAATGAACCCTAACCAGCTCTGGGAGACGACCATGGACCCGGAGAAGCGGGTGCTGCTGCAGGTCAAGATCGAAGACACCATTGAAGCGGAACAGATATTTACCGTATTGATGGGTGACCAGGTCGAGCCGCGCCGCGAATTCATTGAAAAAAATGCCCTGAACGTTTCCAATCTGGATGTTTAAATCCAGATTTTCCGGAGGAAAATACTAGATGCTTTCCGAACAGAACAAAGTCAGCGTCAATATCGAAGACGAAATGCGCAAATCCTACATGGATTATGCGATGAGCGTAATTGTCGGCCGGGCTCTACCTGACGTGCGAGACGGTCTCAAGCCAGTTCACCGCCGGGTTCTCTTCGCCATGAGTGAGCTAAGCAACGACTACAACAAACCGTACAAGAAATCGGCTCGCGTGGTTGGTGATGTGATTGGTAAGTACCATCCGCACGGTGACTCTGAGGTTTATGACACCATCGTTCGTATGGCTCAAGATTTCTCCATGCGCCATCCTCTCGTCGATGGTCAAGGTAACTTCGGCTCGGTTGACGGCGACTCGGCGGCGGCTATGCGTTACACTGAAATTCGCATGGATCGTCTGGCTCACGAACTACTTAACGACCTCGACAAAGAGACCGTCGAATTCGGCCCAAACTACGATGATTCTCTTGAAGAACCCCTGGTGTTGCCATGTAAGTATCCCAATCTGCTGGTCAACGGTTCCGAGGGGATCGCGGTTGGTATGGCAACCAAAATCCCGCCGCACAACCTGGGCGAGGTGATTGATGGCTTGATTGCGGTGATCGACAATCCAAAACTTGAAGTCGATGCCTTGCTTGAGCTGATTCCTGGTCCAGACTTTCCAACCGCTGGTTTCATAATGGGTCGGGACAGTATTCATCAAGCATACCGCACTGGTCGCGGCATCATTCCTATGCGCGCCAAGGCGATGGTTGAGCAGAACAGCCGTACCGGTCGCGAGAGTATTATCGTCACCGAGATTCCCTTCCAGGTCAACAAGGCACGTCTGATCGAGAAGATCGCTGATCTGGTTAGAGACAAGAAAATAGAAGGAATCTCCGATCTTCGCGACGAGTCGGACCGTGATGGCATGCGGATCGTCATCGAACTGAAGCGCGACAGCATTCCTCAGGTGGTGCTTAACCAGCTTTACAAGATGACGGCGATGCATTCCTCGTTCGGCATCATCATGCTGGCAATTGTCAATGGACAACCGCGGATTCTGACACTACGCGAAGTGCTTGATCTTTTCATTGAGCACCGTAAAGAGATCGTCACCCGCCGAACGTTGTTCGAGCTGAAGAAAGCCGAGGCCCGGGCCCACATCCTCGAAGGTCTCAAGATCGCTCTGGACAACCTTGATGAAGTGATCCAGGTCATCAAGTCCAGCGCCAATCCGGCTGAAGCGAAGGAAAGACTGGTTGCTCGCTTTGAGTTGAGCGAGATACAGGCTCAGGCGATTCTAGAGATGCGCCTGCACCGCTTGACCGGGCTCGAGCGTGACAAAATTATAGAGGAATACAAACAGCTTCTCGACTTGATCCAAAGACTCAATGAGATCCTTGCCAGTGAGATCGAAATTCTCAAGATCATCAAGGGTGAATTGGTTGATATCAAGGATCGTTTCGGCAACCCGCGCCGCACCCAGATCCTCGCCGTGGCAGCTGATCTCTCCATTGAAGACATGATTGTTGAAGAAGATATGGTTGTCACCGTCTCCCATTCCGGTTACATCAAACGCAACGCAGTTTCTCTTTACCGTGCGCAAAGACGTGGTGGTAAAGGTGCGACTGGTATGCGTCCCAAAGAGGAAGATTTCGTCGAAAACCTCTTTATTGCGTCGACGCACAGTTATGTGCTGATCTTTACCAGTAAAGGTAAGGTTTATTGGCTTAAGGTTCATGAAATCCCGCAAGGCGGCCGTGCGGCGCGTGGCAAGGCGGTCGTCAACCTGCTGAATCTGGCAGAGGGTGAGAGTGTCACGACGATCCTGCCCGTCAAGGAATTCAGTGAGGGTCGTTTCATTATTACCGCCACTGCAAAGGGCACGGTCAAGAAAACTGATCTGATGGCCTACTCACACCCCCGTCAGGGGGGTATCATTGCTCTGACTATCGATGAGGGTGACAGCCTGATTGCGGCACGCCTGACTGATGGCTCTATGGATATCTTGTTGGCCAGCCACAACGGTAAATCGATTCGCTTTAACGAATCGGACGCCAGGCCGATGGGGCGCACATCTCGGGGTGTACGCGGCATGATGCTTGAGGGTGGCGATGAACTCATCGGTATGGAAGTTGTCTCTGATGCGACTTCGGCAACGCTCGTGTCTGTAACCGAAACCGGCTACGGCAAACGCACCAGTCTCACCGAGTATCGTGTTCAGAGTCGCGGGGGCAAAGGTATTATTACCATAAAGACCGGTGGTCGTAACGGCCAGGTGGTTGATGTTAAACTGGTGGACAACGAATCTGATCTAATGTTTATTACCGACCGCGGTAAGGTGCTGCGCACCCGCGTCAGCGCTCTTTCGATTATTGGTCGCAACACCATGGGCGTACGCCTGATGGTGTTGGAAGCAGAAGAACGAATTGTCGCGGTCGCCAAACTGGCAGAGAAGGAAGATGACGAAGGAAATCCAGAAATTGAAGAAACAACTCCTGATGGAGGAGTTGAAGCGCCAGAGGAAGGCGCCTAAAAAACGGCTCTGGGTTTTTCTCGGTCTGATTTTTGTACTACTGGTTACCGCCGGAAGTTTCTGGCATTACGCCAACCTGCAGACGAGGCTCGAAGAGACGTTTCAGAGAGGTTTGGCACTTAGACAAGCAGGGAAATATGTCGAGGCAGTGGATCTTTTCGAGAAACTGCACGATGAATATCCTAATTCTTCACGAAGTCCCCAGTCGCTTTTGCAGACGGCTGAGATCCAGGATTTGTATCTGGGGCGCTATTCCGATGCCTTGTTGACCTATCTTCTTCTGGAACGGGATTTTCCTGACGCCACAGAGGTCGGGCCTGCCAGAAAACAGGTTGCCGTCCTTTACAAGTACCGCCTCAACGACTGCAGCCAGGCGATAGCGGTTTACCAGAAAGTCCTCGATCAGCCTGACCCGGAAAACGATCTGTTGCAGTACGAGGTTGCTGACTGCTACTTCCGATTAAATAATTTCGATCAGGCCCGGATTGAGTTCGAGAGTTTGTTTAAGAATTATCCACAGAGTAGCCTGATTGCCGAAGTGCAGTATCGTATTGCTATGACCTATGCTCTGGAGGGTAAGCTTCCCGAGGCTGCCGGTGCTTATCGGTTGGTTATAGAACGGTGGGCAGATAGTCCTTACGCCCTCGAAGCTAGTTTCGGTCTGGCAACCGTTCTGGAAGAGCAGGAAGAGCTGCTTGATGCGTTGGAAATTCTCGAAGGTCTGGCAGGAATTTATCCCAATCAGGATATACTGGAACGGAAAACAGCGCAGGTGCGCGAGCGAATCGAAAAGAAGAAGAAAGCCATCTAACGGCCAGTCCACTGCTTGTCCGACAGACTGCTTACAACCTGCAGAGGTTTTATCATGACGAAAATCGGGGTCATCGGCGCTGGTAGTTGGGGAACAACCCTTGCCAACCTGTTAGCAAAAAAAGGTTACGATGTTACTCTCTGGGTTTATGAACAAGATCTGGCCGTTCGCCTGACTGAGACCCGCATCAACGATCTTTACCTGGACGGAATACCCCTCTCCCCCAACCTTTCCTATACCAATGTTCTCGCTGATGCTGTTCAAGGCCGTAAGGCGTTGCTGTTGGTGTCACCGTCGCAGGTCATGCGCCCTGTTCTCAACCGGCTTAAATCTTATTTGTCAGACGACTGTCTGCTGATTTCGGCAGCCAAAGGGATTGAAAACGATTCGCTGCTAACCATGTCAGAAGTTCTGCAGGAGGTGCTTGGCACAGACGTCAAGCAGCGTAGTGCTTTTCTCTCCGGTCCGTCCTTTGCCAGAGAGGTCGCCGCAGAGCAACCTACTGCAGTCGCTGTGGCCAGTGATGACTTAGCTGTCGCTTGTCAGGTGCAGAAGATATTCAGTACGGAGTATTTCCGGGTTTACACCAACCAGGATGTTGTTGGTATTGAAATTGGTGGAGCGTTGAAGAACGTTATTGCACTGGCCGCCGGTGTCGCTGACGGGCTTGGCTTCAACCATAATGCACGCGCCGCCCTGATTACGCGCGGCTTGGCTGAAATAGCCCGTCTCGGTGAAGCGCTGGGGGCTCAGGAAGCGACTTTTGCCGGTTTGGCCGGTATGGGCGACCTGGTGTTGACCTGCACCGGAGACCTTTCCCGAAACCGTTCGGTTGGTATCGAGCTGGGGCGCGGCCGCAAGTTGGATGAAATTCTCAACCAGATGCGTATGGTTGCTGAAGGAGTTAAGACCACCCTCTCGGCTTATCAGTTGGCGACCAAGCTCGGTGTCGCCATGCCGATCACCGAACAGATGTACCAGATTCTTTACGAAAACAAGGATCCTCAGCAGGCTGTCACCGATTTAATGAATCGGGCACTTTCCTCTGAGGAGGAATAAAGCCTGCTACTTACCCGTCGTTGCAGAGACAAGAAAGGGATAAGAACCATGAAAAGAATTTTATTGAGTCTATTTGTCGTGGCCATGTTTATGAGCACCCCGGTTCTTGCTGTAGAGCTGGTTGTTATTGAGACCAATTATGGTGAGATTACAGTGGAACTGAACACCGAAAAGGCCCCGCAGTCGGTTGCCAACTTCCTGACCTATACTGACGGTCTGCACTATAACGACACGATCTTCCATCGGGTCATCAAAGATTTCATGATCCAGGGCGGAAATTTCAGCACAGAGATGGTGCCCAAAGAGACCAGAGGAAAGATCAAGAATGAGGCCAGCAACGGTCTGCGCAACCTGCGTGGCACCATTGCCATGGCGCGTACCGGGGAGGTTGACAGTGCGACCAGTCAGTTCTTCATCAATCTCAAGGATAATGGTTTTCTCGATCACAGAGATACCACGGTCAGAGGTTATGGCTATGCCGTATTCGGCAAGGTCGTCAAAGGTATGGATGTGGTTGACAAGATCGGTGCCACCGCAACCCACACCTATCGCCGGTTTAGTGATGTCCCTGTCGAGCCGGTTATTATTCGTAGTGTCAAACGCGCGACACAGCAATAAACTGATCGCCACACTTTTTGTGGTGGTTGATTCATGTTAAGTCTGGCAGATTCCCTGAAATCTGCCAGACTTGACGAACCGTAGCGAGGTAGGTATGACCACCGCTCGCATTATGACGTACAACATACAGCATTGCCGTGGCAGTGACGGTCAGATTAATCCTGACCGAATCTTGAATGTGATCGCAGATACCGCTCCCGATATCATCGCTATCCAGGAGTTCGGTAGTGCCCATCATCTCGATATCCTGCCCTATTTGGCAGAACGTCTCGGCCTCAGTGTGTTTCGTGATGCGGGTGGCGGCGGTACGCTTGCCTACCTTTCTTTTTTCCCACTCAAGGCTGTGCAAAAATTCGATCTTGGTTTCGGTGGTCAGTGTCTGCGCGCCGATGTGGAACTTGGTGGTAAGCGTATGCATCTGCTCAACGTCTGTCTTGACAGTTTCCCCCGTTTTCGTAGTCTCCAGATTGCGAAGCTGCTTGGCCCGGAACTGCTTGGTCATCCGTCTCTGGTTTGCCCGACGCTGATTCTGGGTGATTTTGCCGACTATTTCTGCGGCGCAGGTAACCTGGAGTTAGCTTCAGTCCTGCGTCGAACCCGCCGGCCGCTTTGGCGAGGCACTTACCCCTCCCGCCTGCCGGTTTTTGGGCGTGATCGAGCTTACTTGAGGGGTGAAGTGCGCGTACTTGAGGCTTCGATCAATCGCAGCTTCATGGCCCGCCAGGCGTCCAGTCATCTGCCGCTGACGATGACGGTGCAGGTTACGGATACGCGTCGGTCAGTGCGTTTGCGGCCACTTGCTGCGAGTCGTATGGAAGCAGCACCCGGCTGAGTTTCTCTTTGGAAAACGCCCTTTTCCGCAAGCTCGGCGTCAATCTGCGCATTTGATTGTGCGGCGTAAATTACTACGCCTCCGCTCAAAGGCTTGATTTCCTGGACTTTGCAAAAAGTGCTAGATTCCAAATCAGAAACAGACATAGCGCCCTTCCAGGGTTTACAAATGAGTCCAGTTGGCCTGTTGTGGAAAAATCTGTGACCAAGGTTGATCACTATATTTAAAGCGAAGCTGGTAGCAACCCCATAACGATGAAAACGCTCCGAATTACACCTCTCCACGCACTCGCGACACTCGATTGTCTGGAAGCGACCTATCAGGATGCTCATTGCGCCCTCACCCATCAGAACCCTTGGCAGCTTCTGGCTGCAACAATTCTCTCTGCACAATGTACAGATGTTCGAGTAAACATGGTGACGGCAGAGCTTTTTAATCGCTTTCCCGATCCTGTAAGTATGTCGAATGCAGAAGTGGCAGAAGTTGAAAATCTGATCCGTTCAACAGGATTTTTCCGGAATAAAGCAAAAAACCTGATCGGCTGTGCGACAGCACTGGTAACCTTGCACAGTGGTGAAGTTCCTCGACAGATGTCATCTCTGGTCGCCTTACCTGGAGTTGGTCGTAAAACTGCGAATGTGGTTTTGGGAAATGCTTTTGATGTTCCAGGAATGGTTGTGGATACCCACGTTGGTCGGATTGCCGGGCGGCTCGGTTGGACGACAGCATCCACAGCAGAAGGAGTGGAAAAGCAGCTCTGTAAGTTATTGCCTGCCGAGCGTTGGACGCAGGCTGCGCACGTTCTTATTTTTCATGGTCGGCAATGCTGCCGGGCTCAGACTGCCTGGTGTTCGGCTTGTCCGGTGGTTGATCGTTGTCCACAGGTTGGGGTTGGGCGTCAGAAGTAGGAACTGTCCCCGTTGTTAAAGAGGGGGTATTCTGTGGCTGTTAACCAAACCAACATCAGAAACAAGACCGGCGGGGCTCGTCCCGCCAGACGCCATACTTTTGTCCGGCAACAAAAGTAAGCAAAAATGCCTTCACCTTGCGGTGGGCACCTCCATGTGCGGTGCAAACGGTGTCATTAACAATGTGCGCACAGACATAATAGTCTCGGAGCCATTACGAGAACGGGCCCTTGAGGACCCATTCTTGTTACTAACAAGCACTGTTCTAATCTTTAATAGTTCTGCCATTAAGTGTCATTGAACCACAAAGCAATAACTCCTGAATTAATGTGCAGGTTTCTCGCTTAGGTTCTCAGGCCTCCTGAAATGTAAACTACGCTAAATCAGCAGAGAGCAACGCCAACTACGACTGCAAGTAAGTCGAAGCAAACAACGACGCACCCCCGATCCCATAGCACAAAAGTGTTCAACGCACCGACCCGCGGCGCAAGAAATGCCTAGCGCAGCGCAAGGCCCTTTTCTGCATACTCTTTTGGGCCATCAAAAGAGTATGGCGTCTGCGGGACGCGACCCGCGGTTCTGGTTTTGCAGTTCATAGGGAAAGTCAAAAGCAAAAAGGGTAACAAAAAAGAGGATCCGGCTTTCGCCGGACCCTTTTTACAAACAGTCATCAAAAGATAGCATCAGAGTTCATCCATATCCAACCGGAAAAAATCCCTAGCCTGAGGAGTCTTCTCCTCAATCGCATAACGCACCGGCGCTGTGTTGGGTGCAAAAGCCTCGATAACAATTTCAGGACTATCCTCGGGTGCCAACAAACCGGTAAGAGGATCGATCGGCCGGAACTCGATGCTGTCAGGCACCGGAAAGTGCTCGACCGGCATATCCTTGGTAGCCTCCGACATGAAAGCGACCCAGGCTGGTGCGGCAGCCTGGGAGCCGGTTTCCGTTCTGCCCAGCGGGCGTTCGAGATCATAGCCGACCCAGGTGACCGCCAGGAGTTGCTGGACATAGCCGATGAACCAGGCGTCCTTCAGCTCGTTGGTGGTGCCAGTCTTGCCCGCAGTTGGACGATTTAAGGCTCTGGCGCGCCAGCCTGTGCCATTTTGGACCACGCTTTCCAGGATATTGGTAGTCAGGTAAGCGGTCTCTGCACTGATGACCCGACTGCGTGATTGGCCGATCAACTTCTGTCCCGCCTGTGGTCCTGCGGGGAAATCCGCCGGATCATTCGACTCGATGATCTTGCCGTCACGATCCAGAACCCTGTTGATATAGGTCGGCATAACCTTGACGCCACCGTTTGCCAGAACCGAATAGCTGCGTGCCAGCTCCATCGGCGTTAACGCGGACGAGCCGAGGCCGAGCGTCAGGTCCTCGTCGAGATGCGATTCAATGCCGAGTTTGTGGGCGTAGTTGGCGGCATAGCGCACGCCGATGTCTTCGAGAATTTTGATCGTAATGACATTGTACGATTTAGCTAGCGCGGTGCGTAACGGCACCGGCCCGTAGAAGCGCTTGGAGTAGTTTTTCGGTTTCCACTCTTTTATTTCACCACTCTCAAGGCGCTCTTTGTAAATCAGGGGGGTGTCGAGAATTATGGTGGCCGGGGTGTAGCCTTTATCGAGGGCGGCAGCGTAGATAAGTGGCTTCATTGCCGAACCGGGCAGGCGGTGAGCCTGGAGGACACGGTTGAACTGACTGGTGCGGAAATCATAGCCGCCCACCATCACCTTGATCTGACCATTATGCGGATCCATCGCCAGCAACGCCCCCTGGGCTTGTGGCGTTTGCTCAAGGGACAGCTGCCACGGCCCCTCTTTGGGTATGTCAACAATCCGAGCCTGTACTTTGGCTCCAAGGGGCAGGCGGGTGGTCTTTTCGGTGGCGTTACCGGTCGCTTCGATAGAACGTTTAACCAGGAGTGGGGGGCCGGCCCACTGGGCACTTTTCAGCGCGATGCGGCCTTCCTGTTCAGAAATGCGCAGATGAAGATTCTCTTTGTCGGCGCCGCTGATTACGGCTTCGATAACGTCATCAAGTTGTGGTTGTTGCTCGGCAAAATCTTTGGCCTGTTGGCTGAGGAACTCAGTCTCTTCGTCAACGCTCAGAACCGTAAGGGGGCAGCGGTAGCCCTGGCGCTTGTCATGGTCACGCAGATTAGCCTGGACCGCTGCCTGGCCAGCCAGCTGCATTTGCAGGTTCATGCTGGTATGGACTTCGAGGCCGCCGCGGTAAAGCAGTTCTTCGCCGTAGGTGTCTTCCAGGTAGCGACGGACCTGTTCGGTGAAATAAGCTGCGTCAGCAATGTGTTGATTGATGCGTGGTCGAATTTCCAACTCTTCCGTTTTAGCTTGATCGGCTTCTGCCTGACTGATGAAGCCTTCGTTGACCATGCGGCCGAGAACGTAGACCTGTCGATCTTTGGCGCGTTCATAGTGACTGTAGGGAGAGTAGCGGCTGGGGGCTTTCGGTAGACCGGCGAGTATGCTGCATTCGGCGAGGGTCAGGTTCTCGACATCCTTGTCGAAGTAGTTCTCGGCGGCGGCCTGTACGCCATAGGCGCCATGGCCGAGAAAAATCTGGTTGAGGTAAAGATAGAGGATCTCTTCCTTGGACAGGCGCTTCTCCATACGGTAGGCGAGAATTGCCTCTTTGAACTTACGTTTAAACTTGCGCTCCGGAGTCAAAAGCAGACTCTTGGCAACCTGTTGGGTGATTGTGCTGCCGCCCTGGACAATGCCGCCTGCTTCAATGTTTTTTATAGCCGCCCTCAGGATCGAGACGAGGTCGACGCCCTGGTGCTTGAAAAAATTTGAATCTTCGGCAGCGACAAACGCCTGAATCAACTGCTTAGGCATGCGTGAGACAGGAACGATAATGCGTCGTTCTTCAAAAAACTCAGCTATAATTGCCCCGTCATTACTAAGTATCCTGGTGACGATCGGCGGCCGATAATCTGAAAGCGTGTCGACGCGAGGCAGTGACTTGGACATGTAAAGATAGGCGCCGATCGGCACGATGACGGCCAGCGACAAACCAAGTAGACCCAGACCAAAAAAGGAGCGGATCAGGATGGCGAGGAACGATTTTGTTTGTTTGTCTGTCTGCTTCGGCATAAAAACCTCAATTCAACAGATACTTCTATCATAGCTATTCCCTCCGCGGCAACCGTTTTGCCGGTTTAATCAGGGTCTGCGCTATGCTATAGTTTAGTGCTACACGAACATAATGTTCATCATGTGAAGGTTTTTGGACCGTCACAAGTAATGAATGAAGGAGTCTAATTTGCCTGTCACAACTTTTCGTCGTAACAAAATTGTCGCTACCGTTGGCCCGGCGAGTTCCTCGCGGGAGATGCTGTTGGCCTTGATGAGAGCTGGTGCCGATGTCTTTCGGCTCAACTTTTCCCATGGCCAGCATGCGGAATTGACTGAAATAGTCGCCATGATCCGTGAACTTTCCCGTCACCGCCGTCAGGCAGTTGCCATTCTCGGTGACCTGCAGGGACCGAAGATCCGTACCGGCATGATGCGTGGGGATGCCATGACGTTGATTGATGGCCAATCAGTAGTCGTTACCACGGCGGATGTGCTCGGAGAGAATGGTTTGATTCCAACCACCTATCATGCGTTGCCGCAGGACGTGAGTTGTGGTGACAGGATTTTGCTCGATGACGGCCTGCTTGAGCTACGGGTTGAAAAGATCGCAGGCAATGACGTGCATTGCCGTGTTGTGGTTGGTGGCGAACTTAAAAATCGCAAAGG
Organism: Deltaproteobacteria bacterium; assembly: GCA_024636155.1. GTDB lineage: Bacteria > Desulfobacterota > Desulfuromonadia > Desulfuromonadales > BM103 > M0040. Next base: position 8,711 of record JAGXHM010000038.1, on the reverse strand, counting down.
CATGAACTTACCCGGTGTGGCGGTTTCTGCGCCCGCACTCACGGAGAAAGACTTAATCGATCTGGACTTCTGCCTGACACTGGGCCTTGATTACCTTGCGCTCTCTTTTGTCCGCTCAGCTGCTGACGTCGTGCAACTCAAGGGACTACTCTCGCAGCGTCAATCATCAATCCAGATTATTGCCAAAATCGAAAAACCTGAAGCGGTAGAAGCTTTTGCGGAAATCCTCGCGGTTTCTGACGGCATCATGGTGGCGCGTGGCGATCTTGGTGTGGAAATTAATTCGGAAAAAGTACCGTTGATCCAGAAGCATATTATCCGGCAGTGTAATCTGGCTGGCAAGCCAGTCATCACAGCAACCCAGATGTTGGAGAGCATGGTGTACAATCCGCGCCCGACCCGTGCCGAGACCTCGGATGTGGCCAACGCCATTCTTGATGGTACTGACGCAGTCATGCTGTCAGCGGAAACCGCTTCAGGGAAATACCCCTGCGAGGCTGTGGAGATGATGGTGCGGGTTGCTGTCGATGTTGAACGTGATCCGCAACTGAAGGAGAGTTTCTTCCATCCCCTTTCTGAACCGAGAGGCCACCGTAGTCTACCTGAAGCGATCGGTCAGGCTGCCTGCCAGGTTGCCGTAAGCGTTGGTGCTGCAGCCATTCTGGCTTTCACCCAAACCGGCAGCACCGCTGCCCTGGTCGCCAAGAACCGGCCGCCGATGCCGGTCTATGCGGTCACGCCGTCTCAGGCCGTGCGGCGGCGCATGGCTCTTTATGCCGGAATACGTTCAATCCGGGTTGATATCGAGGGTGATACGGAAGCGCAGATTCGTTCAGTGGACGCTGCGGTACTCGAGGCCGGGGTGCTCAAAAAAGGGGAAATCGTGGTGATTACCATGGGGAGTCCACTTTCTGACCCAGGCACCACCAACCTGCTCAAAGTTCACCAGCTTGGCAGCTGATCGATAAAAACCGGGACGCGTTACGAGGGACGAGGAAAAGCATGATTAAAAAAGCGGTAGTTCTTTATAGTGGTGGTCTTGATTCGACGACCTGTATGGCGATTGCCCGGGCAGACGGCTTTGAGCCCTATGCCATGAGTTTTGCTTATGGTCAGCGGCATTCCGTAGAGCTGGATAAAGCACGTGAATATGCGCCAAAGATCGGCGCGGTAAGTCATCAGGTGATGCAAATTGATCTGCGCCAGTTTGGTGGTAGCGCTCTGACCGCAGAGATCGAAGTACCGAAAGATCAAACTTCAACTGACGATATCCCCATTACCTATGTTCCGGCCCGTAATACCATTTTTTTAAGTTTCGCCCTTGGCTGGGCTGAGGTGCTTGGCGCTTTTGATATCTATGTCGGCGTCAATGCGTTGGACTATTCCGGCTATCCGGATTGCCGCCCGGAATTTATCAGCGCCTTCGAAAATATGGCGAACCTGGCCACCAGGGCCGGGGTTGAAGGCGACCACCCCTACACTATCCACTCGCCGTTGATCCAGCTCAGCAAAGCGGAGATTATTCGTACTGGTCTGAACCTTGGTGTCGACTACAGCCTGACCCACTCCTGTTACGATCCGACTCAAGCAGGTATCTCCTGTGGCCGTTGTGATTCCTGTTACTTGCGGTTGAAGGGATTCAGAGAGGCCGGGCTCGAAGATCCGATCGAATACGTGACGCGTGGCGCGTAACGTGAACATTTAAAAACTTCAGGACATCACTCATGAGTACAAACAATAATAATGCTTCCTCGCGTCCCGCGTCGCGCGTCCCTCGTCCCGCCGCCGGCATGCCCGACATGCAGAAATCCCGCGACAATCGCAACATCGCTATCGACAAGGTCGGTGTCAAGGATATCCGTTACCCGATTGTGGTTATGGACAAGAGCAAAGATCAACAGCAGACGGTTGCGCGCATCAACATGTATGTTGACCTGCCCCATCATTTCAAGGGCACACATATGAGTCGCTTCATAGAGATTCTCAATCAGTATCACGGTCAGATCAGCATTGACCGTATGAATACAATGCTGAGCGACATGAAGAAGCATCTTGAAGCGAGCAGTGCCCATCTGGAACTGGAGTTTCCCTACTTCATTGAGAAGCAGGCCCCTGTCTCAGGAGCACGCAGTCTGATGGAGTACCAGTGTCGCATGCAGGGGAGTCTCAGTGAAGATTACGATTTTATTCTTGGTGTCACTGTACCGATGACCTCGCTCTGTCCCTGCTCAAAGGAAATCAGTGCTCGCGGTGCACATAACCAACGTAGTGCCGTGAAAGTCGAGATTCGTTACACCGATCATGTCTGGCTCGAAGATCTGATCGAGTGGGTGGAGGAGTGTGGCAGCGCCCCGGTCTTTGCTTTGCTCAAGCGCGAAGACGAGAAAGCACTGACTGAACAGGCCTACGATAACCCGATGTTTGTCGAGGATGTCGTCCGGGCGGTGACTCAGCGTCTGCTCAAGGTGCCAGAGGTGACCTGGTTTCGGGTTGCCTGTGAAAATTTTGAGTCAATTCACAACCATTCTGCCTATGCCATGGTCGAGAGCCAAAACTCTACCGAACGTGGATAAGCCTGTGGATAAGGTGGACAACTCCTTAAATCGCCTTATTTTTAGTCATCCTGAGCCCGTTATTGGTTTGTTTGCCAAGCAACCAGTACCCGGTCAGGTCAAGACGCGGTTGACGCCGTCGTTGTCGGCAGAGCAGGCTTGCCTGCTCTATCAGACCGCTTTGCAGGAGACGGTCGCACGGTTGCTTTCTGCTGGCTTGCCGTTGGTCATCTGTTATGCCGGAGAGCGTGACTGGTTCAGGGAGGCCTTCCCTGGCCTGCCGTTGCTTGCCCAGAGTGGCGACGGTCTCGGGGTTCGCATGACGAATGCTGTGCAGGCACTTTTCGCTGCCGGTGCTGGCCCGGTTCTGTTGGCCGGTTCCGATAGTCCGGACTTGCCCATTGCGCTGATTGAAGAGGTCGTGGAGCAGTTGCAGAAAGTGGATGTTGCCACCGTTCCCTGTCGGGATGGCGGTTATGCCATCATCGGCATGCGAGGGCCGACGACGGAACTTTTTGCGGAGATTCCCTGGAGCACCTCCCGGGTGCTGGAGGCGACCCGGCAACGCAGTCGGTTGCTCGGTTTGACTTGTCATGAAACGAAAGGTTGGCAGGATCTTGATGAGCTTGATGACTTGCGACAATTGGTGGCCCGCTCTCCCGAGTCACAGACGGCTCGTCATATTGTTGCAGAGTTGAGTGAACTGCTTTAGGGGCATGTAGAGAGAAAAGTGTGCTGTCCGGTTGACTTGCCGTCAGCGCTACCCGATAATCAAAATCTGATAGATATGGTGTCCATCCGGAAACTCTGGATGGTTACAGCTTGAGTTTCTGATTTGGAAACCAGCAATTTTTCGCAAGATCAAGGAAATCAAGCGTTTGAGCGGAGGCGTAGTACTTTACGCCGCACAATCAAATGCGCAGATTGACGCTGAGATTACGGAAAAGGGCGGTTTCCGGACAGAAACCAGATAGACGGGCCACTGGCCCGACATCCCGTCGTTTAAGGAGAAAGCCCTTGGAACTGGTACTCAATGCCGGCCCGGTCGTCAAGCTGGTCCTGTTGATTCTGATCTATTTTTCCGTGGTCTCGTGGGCCATTATTTTCTACAAGCAGCTGATTATCCATCGCGCGATTCGTGATTCGGAACGTTTCCTCGATTTTTTCTGGTCGAAGAAACGCTTTGATGCTATCGGTCAGGGGTTGGATGATTATCTTCACTCACCGCTTACAGTTCTCTTTCGTGAAGTTTATCGCGAGTTGGCTCAGAATCGACGCCAGGTCGATGGTCAGGAGGAGGGCAACCTTGTGGCCGATCTCGGTGAGCAGGAACGGGTTGCCCGCGTGCTGCGCCGTTCCACAACATCGGAGACCCACCGTCTCGAAAAGTATCTTTCCTTCCTCGCCACCACTGGTTCAGCAGCGCCTTTTATCGGCCTGTTCGGCACCGTCTGGGGCATCATGGACGCTTTCCACGGCATCGGTACCAGTGGCAGCGCTTCACTGGCCGTTGTTGCACCGGGCATCTCTGAAGCGTTGGTCGCTACTGCGATTGGCCTGGTCGCGGCGATTCCGGCCGTTATCGGATACAACCACTTTGTTAACAAGGTCAACGTGCTGCTTGGTGAGATGGATAATTTCAGCCAGGAGATGCTGAACATTGTTCAGCGCATGAGCCGAGGCAAATAAGATGGAAGTCGGTCAGAACAGCAACCGTCGGCGCACCATGCTGGCGCAGATCAATGTCACACCTTTTGTCGATGTCATGTTGGTGCTGCTCATCATTTTTATGATTACCGCACCGATGATGGAAAAGGGTGTTGATGTCACCCTGCCTGAAGTTGAGAATGCGCCAAACCTCTCTGCAGTCAAAGAACCGTTGGTGATTACCGTGACCCGCAAGGGAGAGATCATGGTCGGCAACAACCGGGTTGAAGATGCAAATAAATTGACCCCGGTTTTGCAGCAGATATTAAGTGAGCGAGAAGATAAAACCGTCTATCTCGAGGCAGATAAAGCGGTCCCCTATGGTCAGGTGGTCAAGGTCATGGCAGCCGTCAAGCGAGCCGGTGTTGTCAAGCTTGGCATGGTCGCCCAGGAGCCAGTGAAGTGAGCAAGCGAGCAGTCTGATGTCAGTTGCGCCTTTGCGCCAAAGCAATGCCTTTCATAGCGACCCGAAGTTCGGTCGCCTGCTACTGGTTTCGCTGATTGTCCACGGCCTGATCTGGGTCGCGTTCAGCTTTGACCTGTTCGGCACCAATACCCGCCCCAAGCCACCGATCTACTATGTCGACCTGATTCATAAGCCGGTCCTCAACCCCCAGGCCGGTCGTCCCGATCCGCGTCCGGCCAAAAAACCGCAGGCCGCGCCGGTCAAACCAACAGCTCAGACCGTCACCCCTGCTGTGCCCAAACCAGAGGTCAAGCCTGCGGTAAAACCTCAGGTCAAGCCAGCGACAGTAGCAAAGCCAAAACCTGTGACTAAGCCCATAGTTAAAGCTGATACGCGTAAAGATCAGAAGGTGCAAAGCGCCCTTGACGAGATTCGTGAGCGTCAGGCACGTAAAGATGCACGCGAAGCTATGAAGGACAAGATCGCCAAATTGGCTGCATCCACCAGTGTGGCCGCGACCGTGCCGGCCGATGTGCCGGTGGGTTCGCTAGATGGTTCGGGCGATGAAGTAGGCAGCGCACATGTCGATTTTGTCCGAACCGTTATTCAGGAGAACTGGGTACTGTCACCATACCTGATTGATCAGGCTCGCATCGCGGATATCGAGGCTAAAGCGACGTTAGTCTATTCTGCTGCAGGAAAATTAATGAGTTTTCGAATCAATGCACCGTCGGGCAATCAACAGTTTGACGATTCATTGAAACGCGCCATCACTAAGTCCGAGCAGCTGCCGCAACCACTGCCGCAAGATCTCGAACTGGTGGTGACTTTTAACCTCAAGGATATCGCTGCGGCGAGGAGATAAGCATGTTGTTGCGTTGGTTCATTGTTTTATTCGTTTGCTGCGCTTTGCCGTGGTCAGCTTTGGCCGCTACCGAAATAGAGATTTCATCTCCCGGCGAGCAGTCGATCCCGTTGGCGTTGACAGAATTTCTGCCGAGCGAGGGCGTTCCGTCGGCACAGATCTCCGGCGAGCTTAATGAAGTACTTGTCGCCGACCTTGATCTCTCCGGCCTGTTTCGTTTCGTTGATCCCGGCGCCTTCCTCGATGATGCCAAGCTCATCGGCCTTTACAGCACCCAGGTCAATTTCCCGCAATGGCGGATGCTTGGCAGCGAAACCCTGATCAAGGGCACCTACTCTCTGCAAGGTGAAAAGCTGATCGTCGAAGCACGTCTCTTTGATGTCGTCAATCGCCGCCTGCTGACCGGTCGCCGTTATGTCGGTGAGCCTAAAGATGTGCGGCGCATGGCGCACGCCTTTGCCGATCTGGTGCTCAAGGAGCTGACGGGTGAAGAGGGGCCATTCAGTGCCCGCATCGCTTACATCTCCGACAAGAGCGGCGACAAGGAGCTCTGGTTGATGGATGTCGATGGCAAGCGCCCGGTCCGTCTGACGAATCATCGCTCCATCGTACTCAATCCCGACTTCTCGCCGCGTGGCAAGGAGATCCTCTTTACCTCTTACCGGGCCAACAATCCCGACCTCTATCGTAAGGAGATCTATTCCGGCAAAGAGGCAAAAGTTTCCTACAAGCAGGGTCTCAATGTGGCTGGCCGCATGGCTCCCAGCGAGCGCGAGATCGCCCTGACCCTGTCCAAAGACGGCAACCCGGAAATCTACCTGATCGGCACCAGTGGCCAGGTGCGTAAGCGAATTACCGACAACTGGGGGATTGACAGTGATCCGAGTTGGAGCCCGGATGGTAGCCGGCTAGCTTTTGTCTCCAACCGCCAGGGCAACCCGCATGTCTTTATTGCCGACATCTTTTCTGGTAAGACGGAACGGCTGACCACAAGAGGCAAGTACAACGCAACACCGGCCTGGGGCCCGAAAGGTGAGCGGATTGCCTTTACTCGTCAGGAAGGCGGACGATTCGATGTCTATACCATCAAGATCGATGGCACTGACGAGCGTCGTCTGACTTTCGGTCCGGGAAACAGCGAACACCCTCGCTGGAGCCCTGATGGCCGCTTCATCATCTATTCTTCAGACAAGGGTGGCAACCGGGTCATCTATGTCATGCGTGCCGACGGTACCGGCTCCCGACGACTGACAACACTGGAAAGTGACAGTCGTCATCCGGCCTGGTCGCCTCGCTGGTAGCAAGTAGTTGTTATTTCCTCGTCAGCTAGATATAATGATCGCTTTCAATGAATTTAGTCGGCGTCTCTGATTTGTCAGAAGAGGCCATGAACTACTGTCTTACCAAAGGAGTCTACAATGAAAACAGTTCAAACTCTCAAGCTGGTTCTGATCGTTCTCTTTCTTTTTAGTGGTCTGGTTGGCTGCGCCAAGCCTGTCACTGAAGATCAGGCTCCTGTTACTCAGGCCGATATGAGCCAGCAGCAGGAAGCCAAAGGTGTTGATGATAAGTCGATGCAGGGCGAGGCTGTGCCAAGTCATGACCAGATGGCTGGCATGGAGCGGATCTATTTCGATTTCGACCAGTTCACTCTTTCCAGCGAAGCCCGCCAGATTCTCAGCGCCAATGCCAAATACCTGAATACCATGGGTGATGTTAACGTTGTTATCGAAGGCCATTGCGACGAGCGCGGCTCTGATGAATACAACCTGGCCCTCGGTGAAAGCCGTGCCCTGGCAGCGAAAAGCTACCTGGTTTCTCTGGGTGTCAGTGCCAAGCGCCTTTCTGTTATCTCTTATGGTGAAGAGAAACCCCTGGTTGACGCCTCTAATGAAGAAGCCTGGGCACAAAATCGCCGCGCTGAGTTTAAATCCGTCAACTAACTAGATTATCGCAGCGCACGCTGCGTTGTTTTTGGAGTTCTTCATGTCACAAGTCCGTTTCCTGAGCATTTTGCTTAGTGGCCTGGTGTTGAGTGGTTGTTTGGTCACTGAGCAGGACCTGCAGTCGCAGCGCGATCGGTTGGAAATGAAGCGTCGTCTCGGTGATGCCGAGCGCTCACTTAAGGAATTGCAGGACGACACCTCCGGTGGCGTCAGGGCGCATGTCGAGACTCTGGCGCGCAACCAGGCCGATTTTCAGGCTGAGCTCGATGGCGTGCGTGTTGACCTGCAATCGATGCAGGGTCGCACCGGTGATCAGGAGCGATTCAATGATAATCTGCGCCAGGATCTGGTTTTGTTGCGCGATGAATTGAGTCTTCAGGTTGCTGACCATGAACAGCGGTTGGCGCGTCTGGAGGTAGGTGGAACTGAAATTAAACCTTCGACCAGCAACCCATCGATTCCAGTGGTTGCTTCACCTGCCAGCCCCGCTCCGGTTGTCGCTGCTCCGGCAGGTGAAAGTGCTCCGGAGCTTTACGAGCGGGCACTGAAAAAGATTCGTGAAAAGCAGGATTTTGTCGCTGGTCGCGAACTGATGGAGACATTCCTCAAGCGCTATCCGAACGATGGTCTGGCCGTCAACGCGTCTTACTGGATCGGCGAAACTTATTATGTGGAGAAAGCCTACGAAAAGGCGATCCTGCAGTTTGAAGAGATTATCCAGAAGTATGGTGAGCAGCCGAAAGTTGCCTCGGCCATGCTCAAGCAGGCGATGGCTTTTGATTCTACCGGCGACAAAGCAACAGGACGCGTGTTGTTGCAACGTGTCATTGAACGCTTCCCGCTCTCCGACGAAGCTAAAAAAGCCAAACAAATGTTACAGGGGCAGTAAAGCTTAGTACTCAATAGCTTGTAGAAAAAGGTTGACAACGTAGTACGGGGCAGTTTATAAAACGCCCTCTGTGGGCCGGTAGCTCAGTTGGTAGAGCATCTGACTTTTAATCAGATGGTCGTGGGTTCGATCCCCCCCCGGCTCACCACTTTTACGATGAGGTACCCAGCAGGATTATCCTCTGCTGGGTATTTTAATTTTAGTCCCGTTCGTCTAGCCTGGCCCAGGACACCGCCCTTTCACGGCGGCGACAGCGGTTCAAATCCGCTACGGGATACCAAAACTTGAAAGGGTCATCTTCTGGAAAATAGAAGGTGGCCCTTTTTCTATTTGTAGTGTGTGGTGT
>JAGXHM010000037.1 GCA_024636155.1 Deltaproteobacteria bacterium | reverse complement strand
CTGAAGCGAAAATTTGAATATTTGAGGTCAGATTTTGGCTCATTTGAGAGTAATAGCCGTAGCTATTGGTCGAAAAGGAGCTGAAATATGGACCAAATAGACGAATTTGCAGCCAGTTTATTGATTGTCCGACAGGCTGCTAAAAACTGTGAATTTGTCTTACGTGCTCAAGTCTAGTTGCGGCGAGAGAGCTGTCAAGCTTGCCACGACTGCTTAGTCGCCGATGCTGAAGCCATTTCTCACTATCTCAGAAAGAATGGCCGAAGTTTGTTATAATCATCATCTAACAATAACCCATTTTTGGAGAGGTCATATGTCAGAATCTGCAAAAGTTGAATGTAAAGACCCGGATGGTCATTGGCTGCATATCTGTGAGTTGCGGAAACAGGGGAAGCAAAAGGAATTAACGGCTCTTATGGCGGATCCTGGGCATACTTGCCACAACTGCAATGCCGTTGCCAAACACTCAAGGAATCTTTGTAACCCAAGTCCGTTTATCAAGATCTAGCTGCCTGTTAGGCTTCCATAATGGACTGGCTGCCAGAAAAACGCAAACGGGACACTCAGCTTTGAGTGTCCCGGAGAGTAGACCAACCTCACACTGAATTATGTGGGGTTGGTTGTTGTTTTAGAGCAACAGGTTGATGATCTGTTGCTCTTTTTGTAGTTTTTTTAACCCCAAGAAAAAAAACAGAACCGTAAAGAATCTTCAACTCTTCACAGTTCGCAAAAGCGCTCTACCGCGGCGGGAATATCCTTTTCATGGATATTGCCGAAAGCCAAACGCAAATAATCTTGCAGCTCCGGTCCAAAAGCTTCGCCGGGCAGACAGAGCAGATGTGCCTCTTCCAGCAGACGGCGGGCAGCTTCCCGACTGGAGAATTGAGGCCAGGGGTGTTTGACCCAGGCGAAGAAGCCGCCGCTGGCAAGCAGCTGGAACGTGTTTCCGGGGTGATTGAAGAGTTCTCGGAAAAGATCGTGGCGGCGTTGCATCATGACCGCATTGTCAGCGACCCACGCATCGAGATGCTCGCAACCGAAGCGAATCGCCTGTTGGGTCAGACGTGGCTGGCAGACCGCCATGCTATCCTGAACCTTGAGGGCCTGGTAAATCACAGCGGGGCCGGCCACCAGCGCACCGGCACGGTATCCGGTCAGGGCGAAGGTTTTACCAAAGGAGGCAATCTGAATAAAATGCTGCTGCCAGTCAGGCTCGGCAAAGAGTGCGTGCGGCACCTCACCGGCAGGCAGGAAGGCGTTGTAAGTCTCATCGACAAGCAGAGCGATATCATGCTCTTTGGCCAGGTTGTAAAGTTTCAGCAAGTTCTGCGGTGAAGTCACCACGCCGGTCGGGTTGCTTGGCGTCACCAGCAGGATCGCGCGGGTCTTCGATGTAATCCGTGCAGCGATAGCCGCAATATCGGGTTGTCCGCCAGACCCCGCATCGAAAGGCACCCAGAGGGGGTGAATACCGAGAGCCTGCAGCCCCATGGGGTGATCGAAGTAAGCTGGCAGCGGGACGATCATTTCATCACCAGCCTGGCACAGAGTCATGATCGCCAGCCAGAAGGCCTGGCTGGCACCGATGGTCAGACAGATCTCGTTCGGCGTCGGCGCCGCACCATAGCGGCGACCGTACCAGTCACTGACGGCCACCCTCACCTCTTGCAACCCCTCGTCCGGGCTGTACCGCGAAGTCATTGGATCATCAAGCAGAGCACGCAGATGGTCAACCAGCTCCGGGGCCGGTGCATAATCGGGCACAGCCTGGCAGAGATCGATCAGCGGCCGCTCTGCATTGAGGGCCACTGCCGACAGCCAGGATTTGACTTCGGTGATGGGTGGGAACTGAACTGATTTTATATGTGGCGAGAATTTCATTGTTTCAAAAATTCCAATTTATAAGCTTAACGATAGACCTCTTCATGACTACCGATATCAAGAAGAGTCATCTCCTTTTCAGTCACCAGAAGAGTCAGAGTAACCCTGTAACGATAAGTAAGACTCACTGCGTGGAGCCCTGCAAGTTTACCGGAGAGAGGATGCAAAGCGAGACCTGGTTTGAAAGGATCGGCCTGCAACTCCTGGACGATTTTGACAAACCGTGCTTTCAGTTCAGGGTGCTTACGGAAGAATTTACGTGCCTGACGAAGGAATTGATCTGTCGTCACAATCGTGTACAAACTATTCCTCCGCATCCAAAGCGCGCAACAGGTCGTCAGCAGTGGCAAACTTTTCTACCCGCCCTGCTTTCACATCCACCAGTGAAGTACGCACTCGCGCCAGGTAGCTTTCATGCGCCTCTGCGACCAAAGCCTGATACCTCTCTTCCGTAAGAACCACGTACTCCGGCTTGTTGTTGCGGATGACATGGACATCCCCTTTATCGAGGAAATCGTCAACAGCCATGATGCCACGTCTTTTTATTTCCTGAGCAGGGATAGAATTCATAAGAATACCTCCAAAGACTACATTAAGTACTTTATTCAGGACTGATTACTTGACTAAAGAATATACCAGAAGAGGTTTGGTGATAGCAAGGAGGTAATCAAGACTCTTTTGTGGAACTTTTTATCCCCAAGAATCAGTAGTGTCCGGTTAGATTTTTGCATTCAGCAGCATCCCCCTCACCCTAGCCCTCTCCCACAAGGGGAGAGGGGATATTAAGCCCCCCTCCCTTCGATGGGAGGGGTTGGGGGAGGGTGCAAGACATTGGTTTTATGCCTGTTAAGCCCCTGCAATTTCCTAACCGGACAATGCTGCCCAAGAATAAAAGCAGAACCGTCGGGGTTGCCCGACAGCAACGTCATTTTCTTTGTGGCGACAAAGAAAACGAAGCAAAAGAAAACTTGGCGCGGCGCTTGGCATTTCCAGCTCGATATCACGGTAACATCAATTTTGAGTCTACTGTCGATAGCCTCTCTACAGATCCCCCGTAGTTGCCGAGGCCCTTGAGGACCTCTCCCTCAGTCATACCTTGCATATTCGGTGTTGTTTATCTTTTTGCTACAAGAAAGCTTTGTAAAAAGGCCCCCCTGAACAGGGCCGGATACCGCAACAGTTTATTATCACCCCATGCTCTGTCATCCTTTTCGCCAGAAAAAAGGTTTCGGCGCATTGGCCAGATAGGCACCACACACAACCAGAAGACCACCAGTGAGTACGGTGATGTCAAGAGTTTCACCTAAGAGGAACGTCGCCAGGAGGACACCGTTAACAGGCACGAAATTGATAAAAACAGCGGCTCTGGATGGCCCGATTTTCTGAATCCCTTCGAAATACCAGAAGAAACCGACAACGGTACCGAACAGGCCGAGATAGCCGATGCTGCACCAGATCGTCCATGAGAAGTTGAGCGCCTCCGGCAGGCTGCCATAGTACAGAGCGGGGATCAGCAGCAGAAGAGTTCCGGCCAGTGACGACCAGCAGACAGCCGCAAGCGGGGTGAGACCACGCATCGCTATTTTGCCGATAATTGAGTAGAGCGTCCAGGAGAGGACGCAGCCGAAGATCAACAGCTCGCCGCGGCCGATGCCGCCGCTTAAAATCTGCAGTGGATGGCCTCTGGTAATAACCATCAGCGCACCAATCGCCGAGAGCGGAATACCGATGATGCGACTCAGAGGCAACGGTTCACGGTAAATTAAAGCTGAGCAGAGGGTGATCGCGACCGGGTTCAACGCAATAATCAGCGCAGCGCGGCCAGCGCCGATCATGGTCAGACCGTTGAAGAAGAAGAGGTTGTAAGCGAAGACCCCGGTTAAACCGAGCGCCGCAACCGCCAAAGCCTGACGTCGATCCAGTTTGGGCAGTCGCCCTTCGATCTTCCATACGGCAAGCAACAGACAGATCGAAGCGATGGCAAAACGAAAAAAAGCCGCGGAAACGGGGTGCGCGTTACCGGCCAGAAAACGCCCGGCGACAAAAGTCCCTCCCCAAAAGAAAGCGACGGCAAAGAGCTTCAGGTAGGTTTTCAATCAGATCCTCGGCACATTTATCCACGGATGGTTAACGAGTGCACGCTGGCAACTCCGAAGGGGCGTTTTCTTTCGTGGCGCAGACTCTTCCCGTCAGCCCAATAATTCCAACGCCCGCGACCGCCAGGAAAGGACGGCTTTCTGGATGTGCATACGCTCGGCGAGTTCAGGAAATTCGACGCGAATCACATCGGCAGCAAAATCGGCAAGGAAGTGTGACTTCAGTTCAGCCCGGGAACGGTCCATGCCGATCTGTTCGTAGGGGACCGAGGCGAGGAGCAGAAAACCGTCGTCAGGGATCCGGCCAGTGTGCATGTTGGCTTCGATGATGCCCGCGGCCTTGCGGATCGGGTCGGCCAGATCGGGGCTGTAGGGGCCGATAATCAGGGCGAGGTTGGGAGTGTGGAGAAAATCGAAACCGCGACCCAGGCAGATCATCCATTCGCGGTGCTCGATATCGAGCAGGCGGCAGGTGTTGCGCACCTGGGCGATCCACTTGAGATTCCCTTCCAAGAGTGGCAGAAGGTCCTGCTGCACCTGCACGGGCATGTCAGGGTAGAGGGGACTCAACCGATGACTGAGAAAAGGAGCATCGGTCGGCGCAAGGCTGGCGAGGTCGAGGACCTCGTCGCCAAAGCCATGCAGTAGCAAGGCATCCTCATCGGTTTCGTAACCGCAGAGGATCGGGTAGACGGTGTCATGGCCAGCACCGAAGATATGCTCGGCCTGCCGCTTGATGACCCGGCAATGCTCGAGGGCCGCCGCTGCGTCGTAGGCAAAGCCGGCGCACCCCCGCTTGGCATCACCGCGAGAGAAGTGGTAGGTGATGAAGATCAATACCCGGCGACCGTTGGCTACCATGCGGTAGACACTCTCAGCGAGGACCTCGCCCAGGTGCGGCCAGCCCAGATCGAATATGCCGCCAAGGTTGCGAATCGGTTGAATGATACCTGGAGGGGTGCCGGTAGCCACCGGGATGTTGATACGACCATCCATACATTTGAGCACAATGATAGCCGTCGGGTGTTTCGCCAGATAGAGCTCACGGGCCAGGTAGGCCTCGGGGCTGCGGAATTCCGCGGTGTGGCGGTGGGCCAGATCCAGTAACCATTCGATGCGCTCAGCGATCGGCCTGTGATGGATGCTCATGATCTCCTCCAGGAGAGTGGTGGCAGGGTCAACGCTTGGGGAATAGCGATATCATACCGAAAACACAGGAATATACCTACGCTAATCTTTACATGCGTTACATGGTCTATCGCCGGTTAATGCCACATTTCAAGCAGGTTGTATTTGTTCCTGATTGGAGATAAATTGATGGCGTCGCAAAAAGTCCGCCCAACGGCGTTCCGGCGTTTTTGCGAGGGAATCATAACTTGAGGCAAAACCATTCTCGAAATTGTGGAGACTTTTCCATTGCATAACGTCTTTATTGTGACGCCCAGTTATTTGATTAAGAAAAAACGTGACTTTACGAGTGGGATCAAGCAGCTCACAACGTTGGGTTTTAACGTCATCAATCCGGAATTCCCGAACGTCCTACCCTCTCCGCTCGAAAAAGCGAATCAGATCCATAACGCCTTTGCAGATCCCGAAATCGACATGATCCTGGCCTTGCGCGGCGGCTACAGTGCCATGAAATCCCTGCCGTTCATCGACTTCGATCTCATCAAAAGACACCCCAAAATCATCTCTGGTTTCAGTGACTTGAGCGCATTACTTAATCCTATCTTTGAACGTACGGGGATGGTGACCTTGCACGCTCCCATGGTGATCAACCTGGGGACGCCAACGGTCTTCACGCTGAAGTCTCTGATGAACGCCGTCAAAGGTTATCCGGAGAAGAATCTGCTCAAAGGAGCCCCCTGCAAGATCTACAACCCCGGTTCTGCCACCGGCATTCTGAAAGGCGGCAACCTGATTACCCTGACCGCTCTGATCAATACGGACTGGGAGATCGATACAGCCGGTTCTATCCTCTTTCTCGAAGATGTCGATGAACAGCTGCACGAAGTGGATCGCTTCCTGAGCCAGTGGATTTTAGCGGGTAAATTCAAAGGCATCAAAGCGCTGATTCTCGGTGATTTCCGCGGGCTCAGAAGCAAGCAGGTCTATGACATCCTGGCCTCACAAATGGCGCTGGATTTCCCGGTAGTGCATTGCCCTTACATCGGCCACGTCGCGAACAAGATCACCTTGCCGATCGGTGCTGAGGTTGAGCTGAACACGGATCGCAAGCAGCTCGTGATCAGAAGTATGGCTTTCCCCGGAGGAGACCAATGAACGTCCTCTGGCTGATCATGATTTGCGTCAGTATTGTGTTCGCTATTTTTACCGGCAATCTGGAGGCGTTTACCAAGTCCATTTTCGACGGCGCAAAGGCGGCGGTGGAGATCTCACTTTATCTCCTCGGCATCGTCTCGGTCTGGATGGGGATCACCAGGGTTCTGGAAGACTCCGGCCTGATCTATCGGATCGCGCATCTCTTCAGGCCGATCATCTGCCGACTTTTCAAAAACATCCCTGGCGATCATCCTTCGATTACAGCCATCACCCTGAATGTTCTGGCCAACCTGTTCGGGCTCGGCAACGCAGCCACCCCACTGGGGATCAAAGCCATGCAGGAACTCGATGCGCTCAATGAGGAGAAAGGTGTCATCACGCCAGAAATGATGACGTTCATTGTCATCAACACTGCCAGTCTCCAGTTGATCCCCTTTTCCGTGATCGGCATCCTGGCCAGCTACGGGCACCGAAATCCGGCCGCTGTAGTCTTTCCCGTGCTGATCGCCACCGCGATTTCCACCATGACGGCGCTGCTGGTTCTGGCTGCGTTCAGGAAGATTTTCAGATGATTGAGTACGTAGAATACATTTCGCTGCTCATTATCCCGCTCTTCATTCTTTTTACCGTCCTGTACGGAACGTTTAAGAAGGTCAGGGTCTATGACTCCTTCGTCGAGGGGGCCAAAGAGGGGCCGGCGATTATCCTGAGAATCTTTCCTTATCTTCTCACCATCTTCGTCGCCATTAAGGGGTTCCAGGCGTCAGGGGCTTTCGACTATCTCAGGAATGCCTTTTACAGCGTCTTTGCGTTTCTGGAGATACCGATCGAAGCCGTCTCCATGGCGATCGTCAAGCCGCTCTCCGGAAGTGCCTCGACCGCACTCTTTACCGACATCGTCACAACCACCGGCGTTGACTCCATGGCCACCCACATGTCGGCCATCATTATGGGGAGCGCCGAAACCACTTTTTATGTACTGGCCGTTTACCTTGGTGCTGTCAGCATCAAGAAGACCCGTTATCTTGTGCCGGTCTGTCTGGTCGCGGATTTTATCGGCATCGTTATAGCCGTTGCCGTTGCGAGGTGGTTTTTCTAGGAAAGGCTCCTATGTGCAGAGTTCTGGGGATCACCAATTTTGACTATGCAAGGCATGAGACGATCGTGGCACGCTTCTTTGAGCTCGCGCGCAGCGGCGTGGTCATGGCTGAAGATCCTCCCGGACACGAGGATGGCTGGGGGTTGGCCTTCTACCATGAGGGAGAACTTGTCGTGCATAAAAGCGGCGTCAATCTCCTTGAAGAGATCGACAAAGTCATCCGGATCTTAAGCACGGCGAAGAGCTCGCCAGTGATGATTCTGCATTTACGCAAATCTGCCTGGGCGAACACCTCCAACACCCGGCATGCCCACCCTTTCCACATAGGTAACACGGTATTTTTTCATAACGGCGTAGTCTACGACTACCAGGGGCTGATACCGGAGATAAGCCTGCCGGGTCTCGGCGCAGATGCTCGCGATACAGAGGTTCTCTTTTACCATGTCATGAGTAGCGAAGCTCAGGATCTGGGCAAGGCTTTTCTTGACACGGCTGCGCTGATCAAGCAGAAACACAAGTTTTCGGCGCTGAATTGCCTCTTGACGGATGGCGCGAAATTATTCGCTTATCGTGATTACGCCAAAGAAGCGGAATACTACTCACTCTACAAAGCTTGCTCGGGGAACTCCTGGTTTATTTCATCCGAGCCCCTTGATGAAAAGATGCGCTGGGAAATGATGGCAAAGGGGGAGTTTTTGGCGCTTGAGTTGGAAGCTTTTTCGTGATTTTGTGATGAGGAATGCGGGTAGCAGATTGTGAATCTGTTGCCCCTTGTAATTTAGTGGTTGTTTATGAAGCACATTTTAAACCTTAAACAAGACCGCGGGTCGCGTCCCGCAGACGCCTTACTCTTTTGCTGGCCCAAAAGAGTAAGCAGAAAAGGGCCTTACGCTGCGCTGAGCACTTGTGTTTGCCTGCTTGCGGTGTTTTTTACTGATAATTGTGATGACTGCAAGGGCAGTGCTGCGTGGCAAAGAAACCAAGGGGGCCCTTCCCTCTGGGCCCCCGCGTTAATGATCCACTCTGTATGGGAATCGCTTTTTAGGCCTTTTGTCTTGCTCTGGTCTTGAGGGTCTGGCACCATCTGACCCTGACCCTGACCTGCCTTTGCTTCTGGCGGCGTAACAAAAGGCTATCGCAATGAGAATGATCCAGCAAACGAGTTGACGGCACAACGGGGCTCAGTGGAAGAGCCCCGTCAAAGCTGGCACGCAGCAGTGAGTGAATCGTTAAACCACAGCCATCGTTAGAGGGAGAAAAGTCGTGCCCTCCGCTAGGAGAAAGCCATTTTTTGCTTACTTTTTTTTGGCGCTTGCAAAAAAAGTAAGGCGTTCGGCGGGACGCGACCCGCCGGTTTTGATTTTAATTCCAGAGTCATAAAATAAAACCGGACAACAGATTCACAATCTGCTGCCCGATTTTTTCAAATCATAGTAACGTCGAAACTTAATCAAACCGTGATGTCATCAACTTTGGCATCCGGTGCATTCTTCTTCACGGACGCAATACCATTGTCCTTCGCCGAGGTAGAGGAGTAATATTCGCTACGACCGATTTCCTGGCTGTTACCTGCCTTGAGAATGAAGTACGGCTCGCCTTTGGAATTGGTTTTGGTTTCAAAAGCCCCCTCCCGGTTGGCATTCTTGCGTACTGATTCAATGCCGTTTTCAGCACTCGATTTTGACTTGTACAACTCGCTGGTCAGAATGACCTGGCCATTGCTTGCTTTCAGATTAAACATGAACTGTCCGTCTTTAGCCTTTTTCAATTCGAATTTTCCTGCCATAACAGATCTCCTTTCCGGTTCGACTCAGTAGGTCGGTTGGATGTCGACTGCAATATGGGCAAAAATCCTGGTGGCCCCTGTCCTTTTTTTTGTTACCAACGCCCCTTCTTGCCAAAGAGCGAACCCAGCACGCCGCGAATGATCTGGCGACCGACCTGGGTACCGATTGAGCGGGCGGCGCTTTTACCCGCAGCTCCGAAAAGATCGCCCATCGAGTTGGCCTGCTTCGCCCTTCGGCGACTGGCCGGAGACGGTGCTGCGGCTTGTTGTTGCCGGGCCTTCTCGGCCAGCTTTTCATAAGCCGATTCCCGGTCAATGTCCTGATCATAGAAATCACCAACGATTGACCCTGCGCGCACCTCTTTGCGCTCCTCGTCATCAAGCGGGCGCAAGCGGCTGGCCGGGGGACAGATCAAGGCTCGCTCAACCGGCGTTGGAATCCCTTTTTCGTCAAGAAAAGAGACAAGCGCCTCGCCGACACCAACCTCGGTGATCACCTGTTCCACATCCAGTGGCGGGTTGGGTCGGAATGTCTGGGCGGCAGCACGGACAGCTTTCTGGTCGCGCGGCGTGAAGGCCCGCAGAGCGTGCTGAACCCGGTTACCGAGTTGCCCGAGAATGGCGTCCGGGACATCGAGCGGGTTCTGCGAGACAAAGTAGACGCCGACCCCCTTGGAGCGGATCAGACGGACGACCTGTTCAATCTTGTCGAGCAACGCTTTCGGCGGGTCATCGAATAATAGATGGGCCTCGTCGAAGAAAAAAACGATGCGTGGCTTGTCCAGGTCGCCGACCTCGGGGAGTTGTTCAAAGAGTTCGGCGATCAACCAGAGCAGGAAGGTGGCGTAAATTTTCGGGGTCTGGATCAGACGATCAGCAGCGAGGATATTGATCACACCGAGGCCGCCTGGTCCGGTTTGCATAAGATCATCAAGGTTTAAGGCCGGTTCACCGAAGAAGCTTTCCGCACCCTGTTGCTCCAGGGTCAGTAGCGAACGCTGGATGGTGCCAATGCTGGCCGAGGAGATATTGCCGTATTGCGTGCGCAGCTCGCTGGCATGATCGCCAACAAAACGGACCATGGCCTGCAGGTCTTCGAGATCCAGAAGGAGCAGGCCCTGATCGTCAGCAACCTTGAACACCAGGGTGAGAATGCCGGATTGAGTCGGATTGAGGTCGAGCAGACGAGCCAGAAGCAATGGTCCCATGTCTGAGATAGTCGTTCGAACCGGATGGCCCTGCTCGCCGAACAAGTCCCAGAAAACGACGGGAAACGCTTGTGGCGTAAAATCATCAAGCCCCATGGTCGCGACGCGTTCCATAACCTTGGGGTGATCGCCGCCGGCTTTTGCCAAACCTGAGAGGTCTCCTTTAACGTCGGCCATGAAGACCGGGACACCGATGCGGCTGAAATGCTCCGCAAAAACACGCAAGGTAACAGTTTTGCCGGTTCCGGTCGCCCCGGCAATCAGCCCATGGCGATTAGCCATGCGTGGCAGCAGACCAATGAATTTATCCGTTTTGGCAATCGGCAAAGGGTCAAGTTTGGCCATGGGGACCTCTCAAATAGACCAGGAAACAATCTAATTTTACCATCTGACTCGTAAGTGGAAAGAGCAAGGCGAGATTTTTTCGTAATTCAAGAGTAAATAGTCAGCGGAATGAGAATGGAAACTCGCAGCCTTGATTGTCCGACAGGTTGCCAGTGACAGATACGGTGTGTGTCACTGATGTTGAGGGTCCGGGACGAGGGACGCGGGACGAGGAACGCGGACAGCGAAACCGGTAATCTTTTAGTTTGTCGCGTCCCTCGTACCGCGTCCCGCGTCCCGATCTTTAAACATTAATTCAATTGAGCTGCGATGAAAGCAGTGGTCCATGCCGCCTGAAAATTATACCCTCCGGTAATGCCGTCAATATCCAGAACCTCTCCGGCAAAATAGAGATTTTCACAAACCTTGCTCTGCATTGTATTAAAGTCGATGCTTTCCAGGTTGACTCCGCCGCAAGTCACAAACTCGTCCCGGAACTGGGTCTGGCCTTGAACGACATAAACATCATTTGTCAGCACATTAACGATTCGGTTTAAACCGGTTTTGCCGAGCTCTCCCCACTTCTTCTCTGCCGACAAAAAGCTTTTTACAAGCAAATAGCTCCATAGTCGATCGGGCAACGCGTAAGGCCTGAAATTTGCCAGGATCTTTTTAGGATGATCAGCCACAATGCTTTTCAAGTGCGCCAGCACTACGTCGTTATTGCGCACATTCGTCCAGTTCACCTGGATCTTGAAATTGTAGCCCTTTTCATGCAGCAACCTCGCACCGAGAGCCGAGAGTTTCAAGATTGCCGGGCCACTCATCCCCCAATGTGTGATCAGCAAGGGCCCTTCGGCGTTGAATTTGCTCCCCTGTATGCTCACCAGGGTATTTTCCACCACGACCCCCATCAGCTCGGCAACCGGTTCATCGGGCATTTTAAATGTGAATAAAGAGGGAACGGGTGCTTCGATCTTGTGCTTTAATTTTTCAAGCCAGACCAGGTCGGATCTTTTTGGTGAACCACCGGTGGCAACGATAACCTTGTCAAAAGATCTCGGTGGCAACTCTTTGCCGACAAAAACCAACTGCAGTTGAGTGCCGACTTTCTGGATGGCCTTTATCCCTCTTTCCAGCTCAATATCAATTTTTAGCTTCCTGGTCTCTTCTAAAAAACAGTCGATGACACTTTGTGAATTTTGCGAATGAGGGAAAACACAATCGTCCTCCTGAATGACCAGGGGGACGTTGCGAGACTCAAACCACTGCATCGTGTCTTTGTTGCTAAAGAGTCGAAACGCTCGACTTAAAGCCTTCCCTCCGCGAGGATAAGCATCAGCAAGTTGTTTGATGCTTGAGCAGCCGTTAGTGAGATTGCAGCGACCACCGCCAGAGACTTTGACCTTGGCCAAAATGTTTTTTGATTTTTCAAAGATAACCACGGAGGCATCCGGATAATTTTCCTTCACGGCAATAGCTGCAAAGAAACCGGCTGCCCCACCGCCAACGATAGCAACGTCCAACTTGACACCTCGTAACGTTTCACAAACGTACTTGCTCTAAATGTGCAGCGAATTAGTGTCCATCCGGAAATTCCGGATGGTTACGGTGTGGGTTTCTGATTTGGAAACCAGCAATTTTTCGCCAGGTCAAGGAAATCAAGCATTTGAGCGGAGGCGTAGTACTTTACGCCGCACAATCAAATGCGCAGATTGACGCCGAGATTGCGGAAAAGGGCGGTTTCCGGACAGAAACCAATTGAATCAGCGGACAAAGTGCATATAGGCTTTGGCCTCTTGCTCTGGAGGAACGACACTCCCCTTGCCGTGCTCAACCAACTTCATCAACCACGCCATGTTCTTGCCCAGCACCCGCATGATCTGCGCACCTTCAACGTCTTGCGTCGCTTCTCCCGGGCTGGTTCCATGAATCACGTTCCAGTAGTTGGACGTCGGCATTAACATCTCGGCATAAGATAAAAAATTGTTCAGTTGGTTAAACGCCGGCAGACCACCAGAACGTCGGACCGCAACCACCGATGCACCAACCTTGTGCCGCATCAGACCGCCATTGGCGCCGGCGACATAAAAGGCCCGATCCAGAAACGATTTCATGGTCCCCCCCATGCCGGCAAAATGAACCGGCGAGCCAAGCAGAATGCCATCCGCGTGTTTCATCTTCTGCAGCAACTCATTGAGCCCATCATCAGGGAGAACGCACTGCTCGTTTTTGTTTTTTTTGCATATGCCACAGGCAGTACAGCCTCGGATGGCCTGATTACCAACTTGAATAATCTCCGTTTCAATGCCTGCCTTTTCAAGTTCATCAGTCACCATTTTTAGTGCATGAAACGTATTCCCTGTTTTTTTCGGACTACCGTTAAACGCCACAACTTTCATAATCCATATCTCCTCTTCTTGCATAAAGTTTTTATATAAAAAGGGACACTTACGGAAGTGTCCCTGATTCATCCTGATTCATCTTTCAAATCTTGCGAATCATCCCCTCTTGCGCCACAGAAGCAACCAACCTCCCCTCGCGGGTAAAAAGATTGCCGCGGCTAAAGCCACGACCATGAGACGTACTCGGACTGTCCATGCTGTAGAGCAACCACTCATCCATACGAAAGTCGCGATGAAACCACATGGCATGATCAAGGCTTGCCGCGCGAATCGAACCACCAGTAAAGGTTAAGGCATGCGGTAACAAAGCCGTGCCGAGCAGAGAGTAATCGGAAGCGTAAGCCAACAAAACCGTGTGCATCACCGGATCGTCTGGCAGAGCACCAACAGAACGTATCCAGATATTCCGAAATGGAGGAGCGGGTTCAGGAGAGAGAGAATGACTTGGCTGCACAGGACGCAGTTCTATGGGCCGTTGCCACTGCATAAACCTTTCTAATTTCTCTGGCATCTCTGCCAAATCCTGTTTGCCAAGCTCCGTCATATTCAGCAAACCTTCGGGACCTGACACATCAGGCATCTCGCATTGATGTTCGATACCCTCTTCTTGAATTTTGAAAGACGCCGACATATTGAAAATCGGTTTGCCGCGCTGAATAGCGACAACTCTTCGGGTCGTATAACCTCTGCCGTCACGAATCCGATCCACCTCATAAACAATCGGTGTCGTCTTGTCGCCAGGACGAAGGAAATACGCGTGCAGTGAATGAACATCCCTATCTTCAACTGTCTGGCTGGCGGCATACAAAGCCTGAGCGAGGACTTGACCGCCGTACACATGAGGGCTGCCTATGTCCCGGCTCTCACCGCGATAAAGGTTCTCTTCGAGACGTTCCAGAGTGAGATGTTTCAGCAGGTCTTTTGTAATATTTTCCATTTTCCCCTACAAAGTCAGAAGCTAAAAAAAATAGTGTGGCGCGCTTACAGATTATCTCGCCCGGTCAGCTTGTGAACCAATCATAAAGATACTTTCCGACGACGCCGAGCACCACCAGCTCGACAAAGGTAATGGCAACCATGACCCACACCTTCCTCTTGCCACCTTTAAGGCCTTTTTGCAGAAAGTCGGGCATGACTCTGGCCATGTCCTCGCTCATATTCTCCCAGGCCTCTGTGAAAACAGTGCCCTGCTGCTTTTTCTTATGGGTCGGGTTCGGCTTGCTCTGTTTTTTACGCATTGATATTCCTAAAAGAAAGGCTCTGGCCACATCTCGTTTTACACAATAAAAAACCGTCCAGCCGGAAAGTCCGGGGACGGTTCAGAGATTACAGTTTTTGCCAGAAATGGTCAACCTAAGCTCACGCAACACCGACAAAGCGTTGCCTACCAGGACCTCACATTAGCGGAATCGATATGCACAAAATTGGACCTGGGATAGTAGCCAACACCTCCCATACGCAATTCCAAGGCAGCTTTACGTAAGACTTTAAGGGGAACGCCTGGAAGCCGCAAATCAACGGCTTTGCCCTGCATATGGTAGCTGTTCTTGGCGACACCACTGGAATTGCCGCGCAGAGACATGTTCGTTTCTGGCGAACGATAACCGGAGATGATCTCGAAAGGTCGCTTGGCGTCAACCTTGCGGGAGATGGCGGCCATAAGATCAAGGGTCATGGGATCAATCGAATGTACTTCGTTGGTGCGATGATCGCGCAACAGATGGTTGAGGTTAGTCAGGGCATCCGGGAGGTAGCTCCCCTGCTCCCAATAAACCACTTCTTTCAACCGCTCTCCGGTGTGAGTGTTGAGTAAACTAAGGCTGCGTTCCTGAAAACCATAGAGACTTTGACGGGCCCAGGCAGGCAAGGGATTCAGACAGACAAACGAAACCAGCAAACCCGCTCTAAGTAACTGACGACGGTTCATGTTGGAGAGAGTTGTCATTCCAGTTCTATCTTGCGGCATAATAAATGTAAACCTTAAAAATTAGAAAAATCTTATGAATCAACGGCTTCCAACTACGTCACTAAGCAAGGGCCATTCCAAACCTTGCAAATGGAGTTGCAAAAATTAACCAACGCAGCTTCACAACAAGCAGAAAGCAATAAATTCAGCACGTTAAGAGAAACATAAGGGCAAAAAAAGGTCTAATGAGGTTGTCAGAGCAGGGAAGAAATAAGGGGGCCGACACGTCAAAAGACATTATGGGGTGACACATATGTGTCACCCGGCAATGTCTTAGCACAAAGCAGAAGAAGCTTGCAAGTTATTGTTTGTTAAGAATAATAGTTAAATCAAGCAAGCTCAAAAGCAATCTTCAAAACGACCTGGTACTCTGAAACTTTACCATCGTCATTAATATGTCCCCGAACCTCCTGAACTTCAAACCAGGAGAGTTTATCAAGAGACTTCTGGGCACGATCAACGGCTCTCTGAATAGCCATCTCGACACTCTCCGTCGAAGTCCCGATCACTTCGACTTTTTTGTAGATGCGTGTATCACCGTAGGTCATTTGACACCTCCATTGATTTGTGAATAAAGGGTGAGTCTGTAGCGAGAAGCTCAGAATCAAATCTCGCCATACTCACTGCATTTCAATACTAACAGAGTGTGATCGAGAATCCAGCGGGAAAGCTAATAAGCTGTAAGCGGCCGAGACCCGGCAACCAGAAGGTGAAGACAGAACTCATTATGGAGCACAACGAAATTCATTGAGCCCCATAACATTCCCCAATAACTATCCTTTGTATCTGTCGCTATGAACCCGATCAAACGGTAGCTTTTCGGCGGCATGACCTACCTTCTCTTCGGCAGGATAACCGATACCGATAATGCATTCGACCGCATGCGAGGAGGGTAAACCAAGCAAATCCTTGAGAAATTCACCTGCACTGCATTTCTCATTATGAGGACGGAGACGAATTTGAACCCAGCAACTGCCAAGAGCCAGCTCTTCGGCGGCCAGCTGTATCACGATTGCTGCAATCGAGCAATCCTCGGTCCAGACATCACTTTTCGTTGTATCTGCGGTCACCACAATGGCCAATGGGGCACCAGCTAAAAACGCTGAGCCATGACCTTTGGAGCGACCGAGTTTACCCAGAAGTTCTGGCTCAGTGACGACAATGAACTCCCAGGGATTACGCCCACGTGAAGTCGGTGTCCGTACTGCCGCTTCAATGAGCAGATCGATTTTCTCTCTCTCGACGAACTGGTCGGTAAATTGGCGGATACTGCGACGTTTACGAAGCAAGTTGAGGATCGTTGTCTGCATGGTCAGCGTTTCTCCAGAAAAGCACGAATAATGTCAACAGAACTCATATCAATCGAGTGGAACTCAATGCCGAAGCCCTGGGCCAGGGCCATGTTCTGGCGCGGAAAGCCCTGGTTAACCCAGGCAATGCGGCCAGAAATCTCAACTTTTTGGGCACTGACTGTCGGAACCAGAAAAGAAGCCTTGATGCGGCTGTTTGGAGGGATCTCGTCACGGAACTCGACATAGAGACCATGCATGCTGATATCGCTCCCCCGCCCCTGATACTCCTTGCCGTTGATGGAAAACTGAACTGTCATCTGGCAGGGAACGCGACGTTCACGCCGTTCAATATTGAACAGATGTCGGTGGCCGAGGTTGAGGAACTGCTCCCGGCCAAAAGGCTTGGACAAATAGCCATCACACCCGGAGGTCTCGACATCCTTGACAGTGGCATCGCGGTCAGGGGTAAAGACCAACAGAACGGGTATCTTCTTAAGTGTGGGGTGGCTCTTGATTTTTTGACAGGCTTCAATGCCGCTCATACCCGGCATGGCCACGTCCATATAAATCAGATCAGGCCATTCTCGCATAGCGAGGGCGATTGCCTCTTCGCCACTACTGGCGGTGATAATTGAGGCGGGCGTACGTTTGAAGTAATCACACATGACATCGCGAAAAAAATCCACATCGTCAACCAGAAGAATCTTCAGGTTGTTTTGATTCATTCTGAGCACCTCCCAATAGCAACCTGCAAAAAACAGGAAATCAAGAATTAAACAAGACCGACATCAAGCGATAATAACGGTGGCGGTAACTTCTGAATTATTGTCCATCCGGAAATTCCGGATGGTTACAGTGTGGGTTCCTGATTTGGAAACCAGCAATTTTTCGCAAGATCAAGGAAATCAAATATTTGAGCGGAGGCGTAGTACTTTACGCCGCACAATCAAATATGCAGATTGACGCTGAGGTTGCGGAAAAGGGCGGTTTCCGGACAGAAACGAATTAGCAAAATAAATACCGAACAGAAGCGATATCAGGCTTCATCTTCTTCGAGCAAAAGGTTTAATTTAGAGATCTTTTTCTCGACGGCAGCAAACAACGGCTCTTCACCAAACATATAGGTGAGCTGTCCGACCATAAGAAAGACATCGGCAAGTTCATGCACAACAGTATCCTTGTCGACTTTGCCGCGAGCGAAATGCTGCAACGAGGCGATCAGCTCAGCACACTCCTCAATGGTCTGATCATATTGGGCCTGCTCACCCCACTTGTTGATCGTCCTGGCATAGATTTCACGATATCGCATCATGGCTACAATTGACTTTCCGGGCAAACAGCCCGTCAAACTGCCAATGAACAGACAGTAAAGGTTCACGCTTGGATAGTGCAATAATTGCACTGTCCTTGCGACACAAAATGTTAAGCTACGGCGAGAGATTAACAGGAAAAGAGCAAGAAGAGAAAAACAAAATGGAATCAGAATGATCTTCTGCCTCAATCTGCAAGAGAAGCCATTACTCTGTCGTGCGATACGGTCCGAAGCGAAAACCTGGATTTTTGAAAGTAGCTTTTCAGCTCGTTTAGAGGCTTATAGCAGTAGCTATGAGGCAAAAAAGAGTTGAGACATGGTTCAGATAGCCGAGTTTGCAGCCAATCCTGGAATAGTCAGACAGGCTGCTCTTTATTCTTCATCGTCTTTCTGTGTGGCCTCGCACTCACGCATAGTTTCAAGGCATATCCCCTTGACCATGTCAAAGGAGAGACAAAGTCCTTCTATCACTTCTTTTTCGGCACGCTCACATTTCGATGTATCAACATTTCTCAGGTTCATAGTGGCCTCCGCGATACGGTTAGGACCTCTGATCTTGGGACACTCTTGAATAGACTAACTAGCAAGTGGCGTGCCATTATCTCAAACGACAGAACATGATAGAATCGTTTCATTCAAAGGTCTCTGTCGCGAACACGCTCAAGCATAAGGACATTTCTATGCGAGGAATCACTGTACTCTTCATCACGGCCCTTTTGTTTGGCTGCGCAACTCCGGTTCCATATGCCTGGCAAGATTCCCGACAGCCGGTTCGTGAGGACGCGACGATAGACCTTGGTGAATGCCGCGCTTATGCTGCCAGGCAGTATCAACCTGGAGTCCCAATGGGAGAACCATTTTTAAAGGATCAGGGAAACAAAACAGACGTCATGGATAACACGACCCGCGGAGAGTGGAGGCCGGATCGTTCACCCTTCCCTACGACCAACATCAACTCTCTGCCAATTCACGAAATCCCGGTTGAATATACCGGCTATCCCGGAGAACTGGATTACTATCCACGCTATCTTGACGACATTCTGGAAAAGTGTATGCAGGATCGTGGCTGGACTTATCAACCAGTGACGGTCAGCGAGTAAAAAATTGTTCGCCCCATCTTCACGGTTCAAAGCGTCTTTGCGTTTTCATCAAAAAAAACCCACACTTATACGGTGCAGGGTTGTCGATTTATCTGCCAGAAGAGAACGAGAAGAAACTCAGTGAGTCAGTAAACGGCGATTATGACCATTAAATTGATAGCCGTTAGCGAGAGATGATTTATTGGCTCTCACTGGATCGACGCCTACGGTCGCCCAACCGCTCGTCCTCCTGAACTTGTATACACGATGACTTTCCAAAAGAACGTTGAGCACGCGCGGAGTAAAGTGGTGGTAGGTGCCATCTTTCAAAATGACATCAATGTATGAGTTTTCTGTTCGGCTGAAAAATGCATTCTCAGGCATAAGTCACCTCCACTCAAACAAATAGTCTGTACCTAATTAATACCATTTTTTCAGCAAGACGCAACAAAAAACATCAGTTTTTCAGCAACTTACTGAGATCATTCAAAACATTCCCAGCAGCCTGTCAGACAATCAGGGCTGAAGAGAAAATTTGAATGTTTGAGACCAGATTTTGGCTCATTTGAGAGTAATAGCCGTAGCTATTGGTCGAAAAGGAGCTGAAATATGGACCAAATAGTCGAATTTGCAGCCAGCTTATTGATTGTCCGACAGGCTGCTAGAGACTCCAATAACTGAGGCCAACCCTCTCAACCGCGTCCCTCTCCAACACACTCTTGACATCCATCAGCACCCCGGCCTTACCGCCACAAAGTTCTTTCAGTCGCTTTGGAGTAATACCTGCAAAGGCCGAGTGAGCTACCGCCCAGACCACCCCATCAACCGGAGCGAGCCCATCCAGCTCCACCAGACCGAAACCATACTCTTGCTGCACATCTGCAGAAACGGCCATGGGATCGTGCACCAGCACCTCGACTCCATACTCCTTGAGTTCACTGACAATGCCCACCACTTTGGTGTTGCGGATATCAGGGCAATTCTCCTTGAAAGTCAGACCAAGCACCAGGACCCTGGCGCCTTTGACAGCTTTGTCGGCAACAATCAACTGCTTGACGGTCTGTTCGGCAACGTGCTTGCCCATCCCATCGTTGATACGCCGTCCAGCGAGAATGACTTGTGGATGATAGCCGAGGTTCTCGGCTTTATAGGTAAGATAGTAGGGGTCAACGCCGATACAATGGCCACCGACCAGACCTGGGGTAAAGGGCAGAAAGTTCCATTTGGTGCCAGCTGCCGCGAGCACATCGCGGGTCTGGATACCCATGCGACCAAAGATCAGCGCCAGTTCGTTCATCAGGGCGATATTGAGATCGCGTTGAGTGTTTTCGATAACCTTGGCGGCTTCGGCAACCTTGATGCTGGTTGCACGATGCACACCGACAGTGACGACCAGTTCGTAAAGTTGTGCGACCGTCTCCAATGTCTCGGCATCCTGACCAGAAACCACCTTAATGATCTTGTCGATGGTGTGGATCTTATCGCCGGGATTGATCCGTTCGGGTGAGTAACCAACCTTGAAATCGATACCACACTTTAAACCTGAGAATTCTTCAAGGATCGGCACGGCAATGTCTTCGGTAACCCCTGGGTAAACCGTCGACTCATAGACAACAATGCTGCCCTTCGCCAGGTTAGCTCCGATCATCCTGCTGGCCGATTCGATTGGCCGCAAATCCGGTTTGTTGTTCCCATCGATTGGCGTAGGGACGGTGACGATATGGAATTGTGCTTCTTTGAGACGTGCCTGATCAGTGGTGTAATCAATCTGCGTTTCAGCCAACTGCTCGGATGTCAGTTCGCCGGTAGCATCGAAGCCGTCGTGTAGCTGCGCCATCTTACGCTCATCGATATCGAAACCGATCACGTCGACCTTGTGACCAAATGCTGCGGCTAAAGGCAGACCAACGTAGCCGAGGCCGATAACGGCAATTTTTGCTTTTCTTTGTTTGATTGCATCGATTGAAACCATGATTTTCTCTCAGTTTATTAAAGTTATATGCAATGGTCTACATCTGAGGCCAATCTCTTTTTGAAAAGCCACCCAGCAAATCAATGCTAAGTGGCTGTTTTTATTGGTGGCCCCGATGCGATTCGAACGCATGGCCTACCGCTTAGGAGGCGGTTGCTCTATCCATCTGAGCTACGGAGCCAATTTAATCAAAGAACGCTAAAAGTTGAGCAGGCTGAAGACCTTCCCTTCTGGCAACCTTTTCCGTCCCTCAAGGAAATCAAGCTCGGCAATGAATGCACATTCAACAATTTCAGCGCCAAGAGCTTCAACCAATTTGACGACAGCTGAAACGGTGCCGCCTGTGGCCAGCAAATCATCTGCAATAATGACTTTATCACCCTTTTTAAAGGCATCTTCGTGGATCTGCAAGGTATCCGTGCCATATTCAAGATCATAGGTGATCTCGCTGACTTTATGCGGCAACTTGCCTGGCTTACGAACCAGCGTAACACCAATACCAAGTTTGTAGGCCAGTGCAGAACCAAGGATGAAACCGCGAGCCTCAACACCAACCACCTGGTCAATGTGCATGCCAATATAACGATGAGCGATCAGATCGATCATGCGGTGGAAGCTACGGCCATCAGAGAGCAAGGTCGTAATATCTTTAAAAACGATACCCACTTTAGGAAAATCATTGATATCACGAATAATTTTCTTCAGTTCTTCCATCTTTTAACTCCTGGACAGCAGTCCATCCTTAATCTTCTCCCTGAGACGGGTTTCTTTCTGCGAGAAGAACACGCAATTTGTCCAGGCTTTTGGCCTCAATCTGCCGAATCCGCTCACGCGTAACACCAAACTGACGACCGATTGTGTCAAGAGTCTGAGGGTCGCGATCATCAAGACCAAAACGCAAAGCGATGATCTCTTTTTCATTGTCATTGAGGGTCGCCAGCAGATCCGTGATGATTTGGTATTTGTTGAGCCATTCAGTAAGTTCAAGCGGGTTAACAACGGTGGAGTCTTCAATAGTGTCTATAAGGCTGTAATCGCTATTCTCCCCCATGGGGTGCTCAATCGAATAAGTTTTTTTGAGCAACACCATGAGCCGACGGATATACGACGGTTCTACGCCCATCGTCTCGGCCACCTCTGCTACTTGTGGTTCGCGATTATAGGCTCTCACCAGTTCACGGGTTATTTTAATCAGCTTATTGATGTCGTCAGAGACATGCACCGGTAGACGAATCGTGCGACTCTGGTTAACCAGAG
>JAGXHM010000036.1 GCA_024636155.1 Deltaproteobacteria bacterium | reverse complement strand
GTCACGACTTCTGAGACGAAAACGGGCGTGTTATTGATAGAGACATTTAGGAAGCACTTTAATCCACAAAACTATGGCCATCTGGATCTGCTCCAGGTGCCTTTTATTGTTTGTCAGGACAAACAAGACGTGACCTTCATTCTAGAGATCAGAAAACCCAATCTCTCCTTAGAATACGGTGAGCACATTTGACATCAATCAACAATGTAAAAGGTTTCTGTGGGGACCAGAAATTCATCGAATATCATTTTTGCAGTATAATTAGATGAAGCAGCGTCTACTTCTTCCGGTTCTGTAGGTACGGCAAAGAGAGAGGGGTGATATCATGAACAGCGCTTTGGAACTCTCTGATTCCCATGTCAGTTTTATCAACTTCTGGGAGGGCAACGCGACCATCTTCTTCTCCCATGCCTTGATACACAAATCCAAAGGCCGGCCGGGAAGAGCCGCTGGCACGAGCCTGAGCCAGGAGGCGGAACTGATCTTGTATGAGGTAACAGTTTTTGGTTCTTTGCCGTCGTTACCGAACACGATATTGACAGGTTTTCTGGAGGTAGGAGGCATCAGGCATGAGTTCCTGCCATTACCATTCAAACGGAAGGTTGCTTCAGTTCTCTCTCTAGAGTTTGTCGATGGTTCAATTGTGGCGATTGCAGGTCGAAACTCCCACATTGAACTCCTTGGTCGGCCAACTTTGCTTGAAGAGTTTGACCAATAAGAATGGCACAATGAAACATTGCCTACCCATTCTCCTGGCCTGTGGGGTTTTTTCTTAAATGTCAGAACATATAGGAAGGAGCCTTTGACCACCCCCTCAGACTGGTGTAGGTTGGTAAAGTCTTATTTGATGTGTTCCAAGGGGGATGGTAATGATCAGCAGGCACGAGAAAACATTTATAGATTATTGACCGTTGTTGACGGCTTTATGCTGACCAGCGGTTTTTTTGTTTCAATTTTTGAACTGTCCATTTCTGGGGAAGCTTACGAGGTAGAAGAGAGGTACGGTCAATTTGGGGCCGCATTTTGGTTTGGATGGGCTTTTTATGGCCGGATCACGTCAACTCATCAAAAGCAAATTCCTATCACTGAGGCTTATATTACAGAACATACCGATGCAGTGTTTAGCCATGGTGCCTGTCCTGACTGTTATAAAATAGAAATGGAAAAGATTGGCAAGAAAGCTTGATATAGATTTACAATGTCTGCTAACTTTATACTTCTGAAAATATTAACGAACAAGGAGTTCCGCAATGGAAGACCTCCTCGGTGCCAATGGTCAGGCATCCCAGTTAATGGATCAGGCCATCTCCCTGGTCATGGCCTATGCCCCCAAGTTAGTGCTGGCCATCATTACCCTGATTGTCGGCCTGTGGCTGATCAACCGCTTCGTAAAGGTACTGGATAACAAACTGGGCAAGAAAGACCCTACCCTGAACAAGTTCCTATGCGGCCTGATTGACGCGATTCTGAAGATCCTGCTGCTGATCTCTGTGGCTTCCATGGTGGGCATCGCCACTACCTCGTTCATTGCCATTATCGGTGCCGCCGGCCTGGCCGTTGGTCTGGCCCTGCAAGGCAGTCTCGGCAACTTTGCCGGTGGGGCACTGATCCTGATCTTCAAACCGTTCAAGGTGGGCGACACCCTGGAAGCTCAGGGTTACCTGGGGGCGGTTCGCGAGATCAGCATCCTTTACACCATTGTCGACACCTTTGATAACCGTCGTGTTGTCATTCCCAACGGCAGTCTTTCCAACGAAACGCTGACCAACGTCAGCTATTATGACACCCGCCGTTGCGATATGACGTTTGGCATCAGCTACGGGGATGACATCGACAAGGCCAAAGCCGTCATCAAGCGCTGTCTCGACGAAGACGAGCGTGTGCTGCCAGAGCCGGAGCCCCGCATTGCAGTGGGTTCACTGGGCGACAACTCGGTCAACATCATCGTGCGGCCCTGGACCAAAACCGACGATCTCTGGCCGGTTTATTGGGACATGCACGAAAAGATCAAGAACGAATTCGACAAAGAAGGTCTTACCATTCCGTTCCCTCAGCGCGATGTACACATGTACAAAGCTGACTGAGCCGGTACGTGCGCTGCCGGTTATTCGCAAAATGCACAGACTGTACTAAGCCAACACTACCCGGCATTCACTGCCCATTTGGTGGCGCAGGGCAGGGAACGGCCTGGGTATGTCTATGTCCGGCGCGAGTTCGAGAATTACCTCAAATGCGGGTGGCTGAAACATGGCTTCCTGCGGGTACGTTGCGAGAGCTGTCATACCGAGTGCCTAGTGGCGTTCAGCTGTAAACGCAGTGGCTTTTGCCCGAGCTGCGGGGCGAGGCGCATGGCGGAGAGTGCGTCACTACTGGTCGATGACGTATTGCCCGAACAGCCGATGCGCCAGTGGGTGCTCAGTTTCCCGTATCCCTTGCGCTTTCTGTTCGCCAGCCGCGCGGTCGTCATGGGCGGGGTACTCGGCATCGTCTACCGCGTGGTTGCCACACATCTTTTTTCCCGTTTCAATTCCCGAAAAGAATTACGATCCGTATGACGACGGCTGGTGCCGCGGAGGTGATCCGGGCGTCACATTGCATTGTTTTGAGGATGGTTTCTCATAAGTCACGATTAACAGTAACCCTAGAAAGCCCACCGAAACACATTCTTATATTTATGCTTTAGCAACAGGTTCTTACATCTTCCAGAGATACTCAACACTAACTACCGACACAAACGTCAATAGAGCCAAAAATTTCTTTCAGATCTTGCTGTTGGAACGGCACTTGGCGCGACTGCAGACCTGGTTGTTGTGATTTGTGAGGCTCTGCGAAATCTGCTCGGCCTCTTCCTCTGTCATTAAACCTTTTCCGATAAAATACTCACCAATACGATGTTGCAGCGAGCGCTGATTCTTAAGTAGTGCCTCAACCTGATGTGGTTTGAGATAGCCCAGTTCTATAGCTTTTTTGCCGAAGCGCACGGCATGACCACGGTGTCCCAGAATCTGCGTCACTTTCGCTTCTGACAACCATCCCCACTTCTGGGCAATGACGCCGAGTGTTGGTCGTTGCCGTCTTTGCCACACCAGCGCTTCGATCAGTTGCTGGTAGCTCACTTTCCCCTGGTAGTAGGTGAACATACCGAATTCAAGGGGTATCGACGGCACCTTTGACAGCCTGGAATGAGGCTTCTGTTGTTTACGAGGCTGGGCTGATTTGCTTCCCCAGTATGACGCGGTTGGTGATGGGGCGCTGCTTGGGTTCTTCTGTTGGGGGTGGTGGCGTTTGTCGAGAAACTCGGTGATCAGGTCGTAGGCCTGACGAATCTCACGGAAACGCTCTGTTTGTTGGTTGCGGATCTGGGTTGATGAGCTCGCGTGGGCATCAGGATGATGGGCTTTGGCCTGATTACGAAAGGCTGCTTTGGCGCCACTTGGCTGAAGATAATTGAGAAATTCTCGGGTCAGGTTGACCTCTTTACCGAAGAGGGTACGACATGCACTAAATACGGCGGTTTCGGATTGAAAATGCATGGTCACCTGAGGTTCCTGTGGATTATCTTACTCTTTTTATAGCCTGTCAGATGGGTTAAAAACAAGAGGTTTTTGTTAAAGATCTTCGTCAGTGAAAGCCACCACGTCATCGATTTTTACGCTGTCAGTGAGCAGCATGATCAGCCGATCGAGACCAAGGGCGATGCCCGCGGCTTCAGGCATGGTTGCCAGCTCAGTGAGGAACTTCTCCGGCAACGGATAAGGTGTCTTGCCAGAGTCGCGACGGGTCTCTTCATCGGCTTCGAAACGAGAACGCTGTTCGTGCGGGTCAATCAGCTCGGAAAATGCGTTGGCTAATTCCAGGCCGTCGATATAGAGCTCGAAACGCTCGGCAACGTGTGGCTCACCTGGCTTGGTGCGAGCCAGAGCCGCCAGACTGGTTGGATATTCGGTCAGGAAGGTCGGCCGGTTTTTACCCAGATGTGGTTCAACTTCAGTTGTCAAGATTTCGTCAAAGCAGTCCGCGGCAAGGGCTTCGTTCAGCTCCATGGAAGCAAATTTGGCAAATGCTTTGGTAACCGTCAGCTTTTCCCACGGCATGCTCAGATCGATCGTATGTCCATCTCTATAAAGCTTGCCTTCTGGCACCAGGACAAAAAGCAGTTCCATACATTCATTCATGAGGGAATGGTAGTCGATGTCGATCCGATACCACTCAAGCAGAGTGAACTCGGGGAGGTGGTACTGTCCGCGTTCTCCTCCGCGCCAAACCCGGCAGATCTGAAATAACTGTTCGTATCCAGCAGCAAGCAGGCGTTTCATCGCCAGCTCCGGTGATGTGTGCAGAGTCCACCCACCGCTGGCAACGGCATCGATATGCGGCTCCGGGGCGTTGGCCGGGATGCGGTGAGGGGTCTCAACTTCGAGATAGCCGCGGTTGATAAAGAAATTGCGAATGTCCTGAATAATCTGAGCACGTTCTGTCAGAGTTCTCCGTTTTCTGGCCAAGGCCCAGTTTGCTTCGTTCACGACTGTTTCTCATCTGGAGCTATGCCAAAAATGCGGCTATACCATTGCAGAAAATCATCCATCAAGAGATAGAGATTGGGCACCAGTAACAGAGTGATGAGTGTGGCAAAGAGGATGCCAAATCCCAACGAGAG
This sequence comes from Deltaproteobacteria bacterium, assembly GCA_024636155.1. GTDB lineage: Bacteria > Desulfobacterota > Desulfuromonadia > Desulfuromonadales > BM103 > M0040. Next base: position 17,725 of record JAGXHM010000036.1, on the reverse strand, counting down.
AGCCATCGGGATCAGGAAGCGGGCTTGGCGAGAAGTCTCGAAGATCATTGGCGCCAGTCCACCGAAGGTGGTCAGGGTGGTCAGAATAATCGGACGGAAACGGCGGGTGCCGGCGGCGCAAATTGCTCCGTACGCTGTGGCCCCTTCCAGTCTCTGACGATTGGCATAGTCGATCAGTACCAGGGAGTCGTTGACCACCACTCCGGAGAGGGCGACGATCCCCATCATGCTCATCAAGCTGAGGCTGTAACCCATAATCAGATGACCCAGAACGGCACCGACCACACCGAAAGGGATTGCCAGCATGACGATCAGCGGCTGACTGTAGCTACGGAAGGGGATCGCGAGCAGAAAGTAGATGGCGATCATGGCCAGAATAAAACCGTTGCCCAAGCCGCCGACGCTCTCTTGCATCCTCGCCTGCCGTCCCTGGTAGCCGTAGCTCAAGCCTGGAAAGTCCTGGACCAACTCCGGTAGAATTTGGCTGTTCAGGGTGGCAAGAATCTGGCTGGTCTGACTGATCGGTTCAACGTCTGCGGTGACGCTTACGGTACGACGGGCATCGCGACGATTGATGGTTGTATAGGCTCGGCCGCGCTTGACTTCAGCGACCTCGTAAAGTGGTACGAAGGTTCCGCTGGCGGTGCGCAGCATCAGGTTTTCGATGCTGAATTCACTGCTCCGCTCAACCTCAGGTAGACGTACGCGCACCGTGACTTCGTTGCGACCGCGTTGTTGACGCAAAGCTGCGGTGCCCGAGAAGGCGTTGCGGACCTGGCGGGCGATTTCGCGAGAGGTCAGACCGAGGCTTTCACCACTTGGTTTTATGCTGAAGTCGAGTTGCTCTTTACCGGGAGTGAAGCCGTCATTGATATCCTTGATGTTGGGGAACTCGGCCAGAAGTTCTGCCAGGGCAGCACTGGCTTGATCAAGGACCTCCGTATCGCGATGCGAGAGTTCCACAGTCAGAGCCGCTCCCCCTCCGGGACCACCGCGATCCGATTCGTAACGCAATGACTCAAGGCCGATTATCGGACCTACTTCCTCGCGCCAGAGTTTCGTCACGGTGCCAGTGGTCAGCGGTCGTACACCAGGCGGTGTCAGGTAGGCCGTTACTCCGACCTGTCCTTCATCGACCAGAGCGAAGACCCCTTGTAAGAGTTGATCGCCTCCATTTGCGGCAGCCATCCTTTCGACACCACTCACCAGTCGTCTCTGAACCTCTTCAGCTACTGATAAAGGGCTGCCGGGAGGCAGGATGGCGGTGACGACTGCGCGATCCGATTCTACCCGCGGCATCAGAATCATACCGATGCGGCCACTCATGACATAGCTGAGAATGATTATGAGTACGCTCAGGCCGATGGCAACAGTCAGGCCACGCCAGCGAATACTCAGCTCCAGCAGCGGCCGGTACCGATTTTCGATAAAGCGCGAGACCTTGGCACCGAAGCCTTGCTGCCAATCGTGCAGTCGCGCGGTCAGCTTGCTGGAAGGGGTGCTGCGGGTGTGTGCGAGGTGGGCCGGCAGAATAAAGAGCGCCTCGACCAACGAGATGAGGAAGACGGTGATGACCACCACGGGGATTGCCTTCCAAACCTTGCCCATCGTGCCGGGGACAAAGTAGAGCGGCAGGAACGCAACGATGTTGGTTAGAATAGCGTAGGTGATCGGTATGGCAACACTACGGGTACCGAGGATGGCTGCCTTGATCATGCCATGTCCTTGCTGGCGATACTCGTAGATGTTTTCACCAGCAACGATGGCATCGTCGACCACGATCCCCAGGGCGACTATAAAAGCGAACATGGAGATAATATTGATCGAGATCCCCAGGGCGGGGAGGAAAAGCAGACCACCGAGGAAAGAAATCGGGATGCCCATCGTCACCCAGAAAGCCAGTTTGAACTCAAGGAACAGGCCAAGCAGCAGGAGGACCAGCACCAGACCGATGCAGGCGTTCTTCAGTAGCAGGTTGAGACGTTGCTCGTAGACCTCTGAGCGATCGCGGTTGATGTCCCAGTTAATACCTTCCGCCAGGTCAGCCTCAATCTCGACCATGGCGGCGCGAACGGCTTGCGAAACGCCAATCGGGGTCTGGTCGCCGACCCGGTAAACGTCGATACCAATGCTACGCTGGCCGTTATAGGTGGCAAAGCGATCACTGTCTTCAAAGGTTTCTCTGACCGTGGCGAGATCTTCAAGCAGAACGACCGTGCCATCAGCGGTGCTGATGATCGGGATGCGGGCAAACTCTCTGGCCCAGTCACGGCGATCAGTAACGCGCAGCAGGATGTCGCCGCCGCTGGTTTCGACCGCTCCGCCCGGAATCTCGGTCGAAGCGGCATCGATTGCTCGGGAAATTCCGTCAAGAGTCAGGTCATAGGCACGCAACTTCGCCTGCGGCACATCAACGTGGATCTCTGGATCGCGCGCTCCAGAGAAGTCGATCTGGGTGATTTCCGGGTCTTGCAGCAATCGGTCGCGAACCTGCTCTGCCGTCTCGCGCAGGGCCGCTTCGGTGGTGGTGCCGTAAAGCTGGATGTTGAGCACTTCGTGACGGTGGGTCGCCAACGAAACTTGTGGCTCCTCGGCATCGTCGGGGAAGGTGCGAATCCGGTCAATCTCTTGCTTGATCTCCTGGTAAACCTTCTGTTGATCTATGTCTGCCAAAAGCTCAATGTTAACCGATCCGCCGCTTTCAGAGGCTCTCGATGTCAGCTCTTTGATGCCTTCAAGGCCGCGCACCGCTTCCTCGACAACAAGTACGATTCCTTGTTCAACCTCTTCGGGGCTGGCGCCGGGATAAGCAACGCTGACTGAGACCATGTCGGTCTCAAACTCGGGGAAAACCTCTTTTTTGATCTGTCCCGAAACAAAAAAACCGCCGAGTAGCAGGGCAACCATCAACAGGTTGGGTGTGACCCGGTTATAGACCATCCAGGCGAGAGGGCCTCGCTGCCAGCGTTCTGTTCGCGAAGGTTTCATGGCTTGGTTTTCTCTGTGTCGATCGATTCCGGCGACTCAGCTTCCTTCAGGCGCAGAGTCATACCCTGAACTGGTGAGGGAAGATTAGTTGTGATCAGGCGTTCACCATCGCTAATTCCGCTGGTGACCAGAACATGGTCCTGACCACGAAAAGCAATTTCTATCGGGCGGATGTCGAGATGTCCCTGGTCGTCCATGATCCAGAGTCGGTCACCGTCATGGATCAGGTCACGCTTAACTTCTGCAGCATGCGGCAAGGTCTTCCCTATGATTTCGACCCGGACGTAGCTGCCTAGCAGGAGTTTCGGTCGCTTTGCTGACGAGGACTGTAATGCGAGCGGGTCGGGGACTTCGGCCAAGAGCTTAGCCATGCGCCCATTTTCCTCAACCATGGCTGTCAGGCTGACCAATTGTCCAGAACGATAACTGTCTTGTCCCCAGGCTGCTGTGTCATAGATGCGGACCGGCGAGCCCGTTGCATCTCCCTGCTGGCCAGTGCTGATCCATTTGAGTTGGCTGGTTGGAATCGGGGCTTCGATCCAGTAGCTATCGATGCCGACCAGAGTTGCAAGGGGTGTAGATGATGAGACACGTGTACCGAGATTGATTTCACGAGACATGACCATGGCATTGAACGGCGCTTTGACAGTGGTTCTGCCAAGGTTGAGTTGTGCCTGTTCGAGCCGCGCTCTGGTCCCTTCAAGCACCGCACGACTACTTTCAAGCTGTGGTGCTCTCAGTATTAGAGCCTGTTCTTCAGAACTGACCGTTTCGCCGAGCAACTCATATTCTTTCTGTGCCACTCGTTGTCGTCCCAACTCCATCTGCAGATCTGCTTCGACTCTGGCTACTTCGCTGGCGAGTTGTTTTGCTGCGAGTTGATAGTCGCTCGGGTCGATGGTGAGTAACTCTTCGTCCCTGGCAAAGCGCCCACCAGGGATCAGCTTGTCGCTTATCTTGACAATCTCTCCGCTGACCTGGGGTTTGAGTGCGACTTCACGTTTTGGCTTTACCGTACCCATGATGCTGACGGTCGTTGTTTGCGGACCGAATTCGATGGGTTGCACGTCCACCAGAACCGCATTACGTGTTTTAGGCCGGGGCTTGGCTTTGGGCCCTGACTGCATCATCCAGGCGGCGACAGCAGCACTGACAATGACAACGACGATCGGTAGCAGTAGTCTCAGTAGAGCGGCTCTGCGGTTCTGTCCAGAAGAATCTGAATGAGGTTGCTGAAGCTGGTCTGGGCACATGGTCATTCACCTTGTAAAGTCGGTTGTTTGAGCTGTCGTGAGATCTCCCACCCGCCAGCCAGAGCTCGGCAGAGGTTAATGCGATTCACGAAGAGTTCTCCCCGGGCGGAGAGCTGGGTGCGTTGCAAAAACTGTTTGGAAAGCAGCGCGCCAAGAACCCGCTGGTACTCTTCGGCGCCGTTGAGATAGCGATCATGGATCTGCCCGGCAGCCTGCTCTGCGAGTTCCAGCTGGCTGTTGATACTGACCAGATATTCCTGCTGTCTCTGCTCCTGAGTCAGGGCGTTCTCGACTTCTGCCAGGGCTTCCAGAACCGTCTGGCCATAAATGTGGAAGTTTTCTGCGGCGACCGCCTGGCTGCGCTCGACTTCGGCTTGGCGTCGACCGCCGTCAATCAGTGGAGCCAGCAAGTTAGCTGCCAGAGAAGCCAACCAATCGTCGAACAGATCTTCGATTTTCTCATCTGAGGTACTGGCCCGGCCGGTCAGGCTGAGACGCGGGAAACGATCCGCCACGGCTGCGGCCACCCGCTGGTCTGACGCTTGCAATTGCAGCCACGCCGCGCGCACGTCGGGGCGACGCTTGAGCAGGTCGCTTTGCAGGCCAGTCGTTGGCAGCGGCGGTAGCTCGCCAAGTTTACCTGTCGTGAGCTGCGGGGCCTGGTCGGGAGATAAACCGAGGAGTACTGCCAGCTGGTTCTGCAGCACCTGCGCACGGCCAGCGGCTAAAGCTTGTTCACCGCGTCGGCTTTCAACGACTTGACGTTGCTGCAGCAGATCAGCGATGCCGATCTGACCGGTACGGAACTGCAAGTTGATCAGCTCGAGAGCTTGCTCGTTGGTGTGCTGTTGTTGCTTGAGAATTTCGATCTGACCGCGCTGCTCAAGTAATTGGAACCAGGTTGTCGCAACCTGGGACGACAGTGTTAGTGCTGCTGTGTGTAGATTTTCTTCACTTGCCAGAGCGTCGAGTTCTGCAGCATCACGCGTAGAGCGGACACGTCCCCAGAGATCGACTTCATAACTTGCAACCAGTCCCAAATTGTAACTCTGCGACGAGTCAGTGTGGGAACTGGTCCGTGATCTGTTGGTGCTGAACCCTGCTTCGCTATTGAGCTGAGGAATAAGGTCGGCACCGGCTTTGCGTACTACAGCCTGAGCCAGGTCGAGACGGTCCCAGGCGACTTGCAGGTTAAGGTTGCCACTCAGGGCTTGGTTGACCAGACGGTCAAGGGTCGGGTCTTCGAAGGTCGTCCACCACTGTTCTGCTCGCTGCGCCTGTCCGGTTGTAGAAAAACTTCCCTGTGGCTGATAGGTTGAACCTTGGCGAGTGGCTACCGGGGCACAGGCAGCGAGCAGCAGAAAGATGAGACCAAAGCAGAACCAGGCGCATCGTCTGTTTGGGACGTTTGCAGGTTGTAATCGGTTATTCGACATGTGTTCGTGACTTTCTGTGTTACTCACAGTAATTATTGCCCGAGAGAAAACCAATTAACAGAGATGGACAGGATGAATAGGATTAAGAGAAAAAAACTTAAAACCTGCTCTTTGATTTCGATACCCTGTCTCTCTCTGTGAAAAAAGTCTTGTAACTGTTCAGTTCTTTAGTGAAGGCATGCGATCTGCTACATTACCCATCTCCCACAAGGGGAGAGGGGATATTAAGCCCCCCTCCCTTCGATGGGAGGGGTTGGGGGAGGGTGCAAGGCATTGATTCTATGCCTGTTAAATCCTTGAAATTTCCTAACCGGACAACGCTGAGTAAAAGTCCTTCTTTATGTAGCCGTGTCTCTGTGACGATTAATGCCCTTTTACGTTCACTGCATTCTAGACGAAACAGAATCGAAAAAGTTTAAAAAAAAACGCCCGCAAGCGGACGTTGTTTAGTTTGTAGGGTTATTTGAGTTATTCCTTAACGCGGGTCACGTATTCGCCAGTGCGCGTATCGATCTGGATCAGGGCGCCCTGATCAACGAAGGAGGGAACCTGCAAGGTATAGCCGGATTCTACCGTGGCTGGTTTATTGTTGCCAGCGGCAGTGTCGCCCTTGACCCAGGGGTCGGACTGGCTGACGCGCAGGTTAACGAAGATCGGCAATGTTACGCCGATGCCGCGTTCGCCGTGCAAAAGGACTTTAACTTCCATATTGTCGACCAGAAAATACTTGTCGTCACCAAGCACTTCTTCGCTGATAGATGTCTGTTCGTAGCTTTTCTGATCCATGAAGACGTAGCCGGTTTCGTCCTGGTAAAGATACTGCATGTCACGCTCATTCAAGGCGGCCGGCTCGAAGCTTTCTCCAGAACGGTAGGTGCGGTCGAAGAGAGAGCCGGTGATCATATTGCGCAGTTTGCACTTGTAAAGAGCCTGGCCTTTGCCGGGCTTGGTAAAATCAAACTGCACAATGACGTGAGGCTCATTGTCGATCATCAGCTTGATGCCTTTTTTTAGATCTGCACAGCTGTACATGGGAGAACTCCTTCGAGAATAACTGTCGATTGCTTTGCGGTGTTGATTTTATACACAAAAGAGCTGCTTGTGTCATGAGTTTTTGTGGCAAAAAGGGGATATGTGTACAGAGAGATACACAAAGCATGAAAAAAATGCCCAGCTGAGTTTTATTCTTGACATATATAACTCAATCGGTTACATATATAGCCAGATCATGATTCTTCATGTTCTACCTCCTAAGAGAAACCCAAAACCTGTTGCCCCACAGTCACCCTCCTGGCTGTGGGGCTTTTTTGCTTAATTTGTTCGGCGACAGGCATGTCCGCATTTCGGTGATTATTCTGTCTCTTTCAAGAGCCCTCTTCCCCTGACATACACCACGATTAAATCCAACTTCACTGGTCTCGAAAGTTGTGCTACATTGCCGGACTTGAATAGAGGAGACCGTCCGAATATAGACTGTCCCCTCGATAAGGAGAAACTTTATATGACATCCAACGATCTGAAACGCGGCCAGGTGATCCTGCTCGAGAACGCACCTTGCCTGATCCTCGAGCTTAGTAGCCAAAGCCCCTCAGCCCGCGGCGGTAGCACTCTGATCAAAACCAAGTATCGCAATCTGCTTACCGCCCAAGTGCTGGAAAAGGCCTTCAAGGCGGGTGACCGTGTTGATGCCGCTGATTTTGAGAAGCGTAAGGGCCAGTTCCTCTATGCCGACGGTGACAGCGGTGTGTTCATGGATCTTGAAAACTACGAGCAATATGAACTCGGTGACGAGATTTATGGCCCGGTGAAAGGTTATCTGCTTGATGGTACCGAACTTGTCCTTGGTGTTTTTCAAGGGCAGGTTGTCTCTCTCGAGCCGCCAATGATCGTAGAGCTTCTGGTCATTGAAACTGCTCCGGCGATCAAGAATGCCACCGCTCAGGCTCAGACCAAGGAAGCAACGCTGGAGACAGGTCTGAAAATTCAGGTGCCTGGCTATCTTGAATCCGATGAAAAAATCAAAGTTGATACGCGCGAGTGCCGGTTTGTTTCCAGAGCTTAGGCTATGGTGCGCGTAGCGAGTGACGCGGGACGCTAAAATCTGACAATTTTGAAAAGGACTGCTACGACTGTGTGCAGTCCTTTTTCTGTGGGGCTTATTTGCCCTTAATGTGATTGAAGTATGGTCCTGAGGTTTTTTCTCCCGCGTCACTCGTACAGCGTTCCACGTTACGAATATTTTTTTTGCAGTTCTGCAAAAAAGGTCCACCCCCCCCTCGCAGTTCTGCAAAACCATGTTTTAGCTCCGCTGGAAATCATTCACAAACCCTTATGCTGACCTGCTTTATCTCTTCCTCTTTGCCGCCATGCCGACGATTCCTATTTCTTAACGTACTCCTCACGCCTGGCGTTTTTTGCGTTTATGCAAAAAAGAGATTTTCCCTCATATCTGTTTGCCTGCACGTTACCGTCTTTAAGTGTCCGTAATTATTGAATAAAAAAAGTTTTATGTGTGTTGTTTCTGATTGGTATGCGAGTTGCGATGTTGTTTTCCATAAGCCGTTCATGCGGCACAAACAAAGAAAGACAATAAAGATGCTTGAGTACATATCCGGAGGTCGAAGAAATAAGCCAGTCATCGGCGCCATCGAGGCACGTTGGCCGTTGTCGCACCGGGTTCAGCAATTGAGACAATACGGTTTGGATAACACAATACCGATTACCAAGGAGGCACACATGAGTAAGCAGAAATCATCAGCAAGGCGCGGTTGGACGGTCGTAATGGCTGGGACCGGTATCAATCTGGCCCTGGGTATTCTCTACACCTGGAGTATCTTTAAAGGCGCTATTGCCGACTCGATTGCTGCTGGTGGTCCTGGTGCGTTTGCCTGGGATAAGGCTTCAATCAACGATCCCTACGCAACGGCATGCTTGACCTTTGCCGTGGCTATGATTCTTGCTGGTAAGGTTCAGGACAAATTCGGTCCCCGCGTGACGTGCATGATCGGTGGCCTGATGGTCGGCACCGGTTTTATGTGGATCTCCCAAACCACTGACTACTGGTCATGGATCGCTGGTTTCGGTGTCATGGCCGGGATGGGGATCGGTTTTGGTTATTCCGCAGCCACTCCACCTGCACTCAAATGGTTTCCACCGGCTAAAACCGGTTTGATTGCCGGTATCGTTGTCGCCGGTTTCGGCCTCGCTTCGCTCTATATCGCACCTCTGGCTCAGTATCTGCTCGGTGCTTACGGTCTGCAGCAATCGATGCTTTACTTCGGCTTCGGATTCGTTGCCGTAACATGTTTCTTTGGCATGTTCCTCGCCAATCCTCCCGAGGGTTATGTTGCCGATCCGAATGCGGCCAAATCATCGGCTAAAGTTGTGGTCACTGAAGACAAATCTCCTTCACAGATTCTCAAAACCGCCAAGTTCTACACGCTCTGGACATGTTTCTTTATTGGTGCCGGGGCGGGACTCATGGTGATCGGTAGCGCCAAAGGACTGGCCAAGGCAAGTATGGGTGAAATGGCCTTCCTGGTCGTGGCCATCATGTCGGTTGGTAACGCTGCTGGTCGCATTATTGCCGGTGTCGTCTCCGACAAGATTGGTCGCGCCAACACTCTGGTGATCATGCTCGTCTTTCAAGCGGTTCTGATGTTCCTGGCGATCCCGGTTATTGACGGAACCTATAATAACCCGGTGGCCATGCCTCTACTGGTCACCTTCATGGTCTTCAACTACGGAACCAACCTGTCACTCTTTCCGTCCTTTGCCAAGGACCTCTGGGGTGCCAAGCACTTTGGCATGAACTACGGCGTGCTCTTCTCCGCTTGGGGTGTTGGCGCTTTTGCTCTGGTCCGTGTCTCGGAGATGTTGCGTGTCAAGACCGGTGGCTTCACCATGTCGTTTGCCGCTGCCGGTGCCTTGCTGGTGGTTGGTGCCATGCTCGCCAGTACTTTGAAGTCTCGCAGAGCCGAAGTTCCTGCGTTCGAAGGTGCTTTCGAGTCGGAAGAAGATATGGTCCTGTCGAAAGTAACAAACAAATAGTTCTCCACCGTTTGCAAACCCTCCTTCAGGTTGAAACGGTCACGGTCCCGCCAGCAATGGCGGGGCCGTTTTTTTTAACTGCGAAGCCATCAAGACGCGGAGAAAACCCTGGCGATTCCTGAATGACAAAATACGAAATCTGATGTAACCGGTAGGTTCCTTCATGAAGTTATTCTTGCTGTCTTCATGTTTTAGTGGCCATCTCTGCTTTTGTGTGGATTATAATCAGTTGAATGTGAAGATTTACCTTTCCGTAGAGCAGTATTGACAGATTTTTAGTCATGGCTCAATATGACGGCTCATTCAGGAGAAACCATGACAGCTGAACGCCGCCGCATAAAATCTAAACCCGCTCTAAAACCTCGCAGCGAAGATTTGACTCTGACCATTGAACGAATTGATGACGATGGTCAGGGCCTCTCAACTCATGAGGGCAAACGGGTCGTCGTGTTCGACGCTCTCCCCGGGGAGCAGGTTGTTGCCCGCGTGGCACATACTGGACGTCACCGAATTATCGCCAGTACGTTGCGCGTGCTGCAATCATCCCGCGACCGAATCGTCAAGACTTCCTGCCCGCATTATCGTGCCTGCCAGAGCTGCGCGCTATTGAGTTGGAAATATGAAGCCCAATTGATCTGCAAGTTCAAACGAGTGGTCGACACCCTGGCTGTTTATCCCAACCTGTCAGGGACGGATCTGAACAGGGTCTGGGGCGCTCCGGAAACCCTTGGCTACCGGGCCAGCGCCAAGCTGGTTGTGGCCCGTAAGCGCGGCAAGGCCCAGGTCGGTATGTATCGGCGGGGTAGTCACGATGTGGTCGATATAGCCGATTGTCCTCTACATCACCCCCTGATCAATCGGGTCGCCGCCGCGGTTCGCGAGGAGCTTGATCGGCGGAACATCTCTGCTTACGATGTAAATCACCGCCGCGGCCTGCTCCGTTACGTGTTGATACGGGTCAGCCCGACCTATGACAAAGCGATGGTTACCTTTGTCACCAGCGAACGCAATTTTACCGAGGTGACTCACCTGGCCAAATGGCTGCAGCGCAAAGTCCCCGAAGTCATCTCCGTTCATCAAAATGTTAACTCCAGTTCCGGTAATGTGATTATCGGCCGGGAAACTCTGAAAGTGCTCGGTACGCCCGACTTGATCGATCTGGTTGGAGATGTACGTTTACGCCTTGGTCCGACATCGTTTTTGCAAGTGCATCATGTTCAGGCTGCGCGTATCTATCGCCTGGTTCGTGACTGGTGTGATGTGCAGGCGGGAGAATCGGCCCTCGATCTGTACTGTGGGGTCGGTGGTATCAGCCTCCACTTGGCCTCTACGGCGCATCAGGTGCTTGGGATTGAAACTATCACTGAAGCCGTTCGCCATGCTCAGGCCAACGCCAAGATGAATGGTTTCAACAACTGTAAGTTTGTTGCCGGGGATGTCGAAACCATCCTCGCTGAAGACGTCCCGCTAACGGGTAAACTCGGTGCCGTCGTTGTCAACCCACCGAGATCGGGCTGCGCTCCGCAAGTGCTGACGGCTATTGCAGAGATGCGGCCGCGTACGCTGGTTTATGTCTCGTGTCATCCAGATAGCCTGGCTCGTGATCTTTCTCTTCTGGTCGAACAGGGATTTCGTGTCGAACAGATTCAGCCGGTTGATATGTTCCCGCAGACACCGCATATTGAAAATGTTGCAAGAATGACCTTTGTCGGAGCCAGTCAATCGGCAAAGCTGAATACAGCACGAGGAAAAGCAGGCAAGGGTGGAACGGAAGAGTGACGATACATTCAGAATGGTGTGCCTTGTATTTTCCCAAAGGGCTATTGTATGCGTTATGAAATGTCTGTTTCTTTTACGGGTGATTATGTCGAGGCTTGTTCCATTGGCGACAAAAGCTATCAATCCGCCGTGACCCTCTGGAAAGAGATTCTCGAAGTGTGTGATAAATACAATTGTTACAGGGTGCTCGGCATCGGTGAGTCAACCACGGGTATGCCGATCATGGATGCCATGCATCATGAAAAACTCTTCAGAGATTTCGCGATCACACGCAAGTACAAGATTGCCTGGGTCGAATTGAATCAAGAAGCGGTTGGTAGTATCAAGTTTCTTGAGACAGTTCTTCTGAATCGCGGCCTGCTGAATGGCATGTTGTTCTCTACCGTTGAAGAAGCGCAACGATGGCTGCTAGATGACTAAGCCCTTGCGCGGCATCTGGTTATTCCTCTTTTTTGCCACCCTGCTTTGGTCGGGGATCCATCCCAAGGATTACTTGACCTGGCTACTCGAAGTGCTGCCAGCACTGATCGGTTTTGGCGTGCTGTTGGCGACCCATCGCAAGTTTCCATTAACGACATTGACTTACGTCTTGATCCTTTTGCATTGCGTGATTCTGATGGTGGGTGGCCATTACACCTACGCCGAAGTGCCACTCTTTGACTGGATTCGCGATGGATTCGATCTGGAGCGTAATAACTACGATAAGGTCGGTCATTTTGTACAGGGTTTCGTGCCTGCGATCATCGCTCGCGAGATTCTGATACGCAATGTGATCGTCACAGGCAGGGGTTGGCTCTCGTTTATTATCATCTGTATCTGCCTGGCGATCAGTGCCTTTTACGAATTGATTGAATGGTGGGTGGCCATCATGACTGGAGACTCGGCTGAAGCGTTTCTCGGCACTCAGGGATATGTCTGGGACACCCAGTCGGATATGCTGTATGCCTTGGTCGGCGCGATTGTCGCGTTAGTGTTGCTGTCGAATGTGCACGACAGACAATTAAGCTGGTACGAGGAACGCGGGACGCGGGACGCGGTTTAAACTACCCATAAAGAAAGATAAAAAAGCCACGGAACTTCAAAAAAGTCTCCGTGGCTTTTGTGCTTTAGTTTGCCGCGTTCCCCGTACCGCGTCCCTCGTCCCGGCCTTTAAGGCGCTATCGGCATGTCGTAGTCAGTCATAATGACATCCATTTTTAGCAGGAAACGACCAAATTCGTTGGCAGTCATGCTGGCTGGTTTAATCAGGAAGAGGGCGACGATGCTGACGATCGTTGCTGCGGCTACCCAGTTTAGAATCAGGTTGCGCAACTCCCAGTTTGGCTCTTCAACCTCCTCGCTTTCCGGTTGGTCCTTGGCCGGAAGTTTTTCGGCCATCTGCCGCATGACTTTTCCCGAGCAGAGAAAAATCACCGCAGAGATCGCGAACTGGGGAAGGATCTCCAGTGAAGCATGACCGGTTCCCAGCACGCAGGCATAAAAGGCCAAGGTGCCAAGTCCGATTATGGTCATCTGGCGACTGAGCTTTGCATTCATGTGTCGAATGTCTCTCTGCTATTCATCATGATACAAAATTATCGATAACGACAACTTCTGTCAAGAACGGATCTTTCCCGACCTGGCCATCTCGGGTTGGAATAGCTGTCGGGCTTCGCTACCAATATGATGCATTCCCAAATAGAGGCCCGGCAGGCTGCTGGCCAGACCGATCAGGGCGGAGCTGTGTAAAAAGGCGATGTTCTCAGTAGCGTGGGACATGGCGAGTGAGAGAAGGAAGGCCGTCATCATGGCAAATACGACACGACAGGTGCGGGTTAACTGCTCGAGACCCTGGCAGATAATCAGGCTGAACAGGCCCCACATTCCGAGATAGCCCATCATCGGGATTGGGCCGGGAACTGAGCCGTACCCGGCTCTTGGCAGAATGTCGAGAGCCAGAATCGAGAGCCAGAAGAGACCGAATCCGGTAAAAGCAATGGCACGCAGCGGATTGCTTTTCAGCGTGTTCAGGCCAGCAGAAATCTGGCCGACTGCGCCCAGCATGATAATGATCGCCAGAAGGTGCATATCTAGCGATATAATCGGTAATTTGTCGGCAGCATAGCTTGCGACTGTGATGCCATAACAAAAGAGTCCAAACACAGGCAAGTTGTCAGGGTTGCGGTTTGGTCTGGGCGATGGAGGAAAATTAATTTTCGGCATGATAGAATCCTTATGGTCTAATCGATCAGACAGTTCACGATATTTCGGACAATCCTGATACTGACACGAACAGAATTTGATGATCATGCTGGCGTCGTGAGATGAAATGTAACCGCAACCGACGTCGCAGACATCTTCATCGTTATCGTAGTAGGGACAAACTGAAGTGTCATGCATGTGCGCCTCCTGATCTGGATGAAATCCGGCTTGCTGACTTGATTTAAAAAGCGGGCCCGGCCTTTCGGCAACAGTGAAACAGGGCCGGTCCCCATTGGAGTCACGCTTCTTTATTGAGCAAGCCATATACCAAAACTTCAGACAGCCAAGGTTCGTCTGTTTAGTCTTTTAACTACAGGAGGTTACATGCGTTTGAGGGAGGTAACTGAGGCGGGTCTTCCTGGCGTAAATTTCGCACAAATGCAAATCAGGTAAATCTGCTTTTGCATTTGTGCAAACATAACTTATCGTAACATGATTTTTCTTACAGCTTACAGCTTACAGCTGGCCCTCAATCAATATCCTTCTTGTCGATTCCATATTTTTTCAGTTTGCGGTAGATGGTCGCCATGTTCATGCCGGCTTCTGCAGCTGCTTCTTCAACATTACTGCCATGTTTGCGTAGCAAACGGGTGAGGTAGTCGGTTTCAAAGCAGCTGAGCGCTGATGAATAATCTGCCTGGTTTGCAATCTGTCCGGATGGAGCGGTTGCGATCAGTTGCGACAGCTCAGGCAGTCCGATGTAGTTGCCGCTGGAAATGGTCATGGCTGCTTCAATAACATTGCCGAGCTGGCGGATATTGCCAGGCCACTCATAAGCACGGAAGGCTTCCATGGCTTCCGGCGTCAGTCCACTGAATTCGGTGCCGAACTTGATATTCTGCTTGCGAAGGAAGTAGGCGGTCAGTAGCGGGATGTCATCTTGGCGGTCGCGCAATGGTGGCAGGTGAAGGTTGATGACGTTGAGACGATAGAAAAGGTCTTCGCGGAAAGTACCCTCAGCGACTGCTGCAGTCAGGTCGGAATTGGTTGCCGAGAGGATGCGCACGTCCACCTTGGTGGGGGTTGTATCGCCCAGGCGACGGAACTCCTGCTCCTGCAGAAAACGTAACAAGGTCTTTTGTGTATTGAGTGACAGGTTGCCGACTTCGTCGAGAAAAAGGGTGCCACCATTGGCGGCTTCAAGCAGGCCTTTGCGATTCTCCATCGCCCCGGTAAATGCTCCCTTGCGGTAGCCAAAGAGTTCGCTTTCCAAGATGTTTTCCGGCAAGGCGCCACAGTTGACGGCGACAAAGCGATGGTTACGACGGGGGGAATTGTGGTGAACGGCCTGGGCAATCAACTCTTTGCCGGTGCCCGATTCGCCAGTGATCAGCACCGAGGTGTCGCGTACCGCCACCTTGGCCACTTTTTCCAGCAGAGTACGTATTGCCTGCGAGACGCCGATAATGTTTTCGAATTTGAACTGGCCCGACAACTCTTCGCGAAGTTCTCTGTTCTCCTCGACCAGTTCATGATGCTGAAGGGCATTTTTGACCCGGTAGGTCAGTTCATCCGGCTCGAACGGTTTGGTCAACATATCGTAGGCACCACGCCGTAGTGCCTGAATTGACATCTCGACCGTGGCGTAAGCCGTGATCATGATGACCGGCACTTCGGGGTCGCGATTGCGAATGTGTTGCAATACTTCGAGGCCATCCATCTCCGGCATCTTGATATCGCTAATAATCAAGTCATAGTCACCGGCACTGAATTCTGCAACAGCCTGGACTGGCCGGGTAAAGCTCTTGACCTTATAACCTTGATCCCTGAGCACTGCTTCCATCATTCGACAGAGGCCGGCTTCATTGTCGATCAACATGATGCGTTGTGAAGCCATCAAAACTCCTCCCTTTGAAACGGTAGCCGAATGGTAACGGTCGTGCCGTGATTGAGACGACTGGCAATCTGGATGCTGCCGTGGTGTTGCTCGATAATCTGTCTGGTGATCGCCAGGCCGAGGCCGGTGCCGCGATCCTTGGTTGTGTAGAAGGGTTCGAATATACGTTCAAGATCGACATCGTCAATACCGTTGCCGCTGTCAATGAATGTAATAATGGCAGAGTCTTCCTCGCAGGAAGTGCTGACGGTGAGTTGACCGCCGTCCACCATTGCAGCTCCGGCGTTAAGAATCAAGTTGATCGCCACCTGACGAATCTGGTCGCCGTCGATCGAGAGTGGTGGCAGCTCTTCAGTGAACTTCTTGATGATTTTTACTCCGTGCATGTCGGTATGATTGGCCGCAAAATTGACGATTTGATCGAGCAGCTGATTGAGGTCAATTTCGGCAAATTCGGGCCGGGGTGTGCGTGCATAGTTGAGGAGATCCTGAACAATTTTTTTACAACGTTTGCTCTCGCGTTTGATCTCATGAATGAAGTGGTAGTTGGAGTCTTCCGGATCGATCTTGTTCTCAAGGTAGCCAGCGTATCCAAGGATGACGCCAAGGGGGTTGTTGATCTCATGGGCGACTCCCGAGGAGAGAATCCCCAGCGACGCCATCTTGCCCTGTTGGGCGAGGTTTGCCTCAAGCTCCCGGTTGTGCTGCAGGTTGCTGGTCATACGGTTGAAGGCTACAGCAAGCTCACCGAGCTCGTCGCGGCTGGTGATCTCCATCTTGCGCTTAAATTGGCCTCGTTTGATGTCGCGGATAACGGCTGTCATGTGCCGGATCGGGTCTGAGAGGACCTTGGCAGCGAGAAAGACCATCAAGATGGACAAGGTGGCAACCACGATGGAGATGGCTCCAAGACTGCTGAGAATCCGGCCCTTGATCAGGTTGGCTTCATGGTAAAATTCATCTTCATAAGAACTGACTGCGACGATCCAGTCCCATGGCTGATAGTACAGATAACGAACGATCTTACGGCGAGGTTCAGTCTCTCCCGGGTTCTGCCAGGGGTAGCGGATCCAGCCCTCACGTTGTTTGCACATCTGTTCGATGAAGGGGGTGCCATTGGAATCTCTGGAGGCATAGATGTTCTCACCTTCGGCCTCAGGATGGATTGTCAGAGTTCCCTTGCGATCCATGCAGTAGATATAGCCGGTTTGACCGGCCCGTTTCGCTTTAAGTCTGGTTTTGAGCTCTGCAAACGCTTGACGTTCCGCAGCGGGGTTTTCATAGGACTCGTCCAGGTAACCACCGGTAGCAATAATCCAGTCCCATGGCTCATAGTAGCGATAGACGACCATCTTCTGGCGGGGGACGCTGTCACCAAGTTCTGCATTGCGCCAAGGATAGACAATTGTCAGGAGTTTGTCGGGTGCTGTTTTGGTTGCTGCTTTACACATCGTGCGGATGAAGTGCCTACCATCCTCGTCAACTTCGCCGTAGACGTTTTCGCCCTCTCTGGCGATATGTACCGCCAGATCACCCTTGCTGGTCATTGCATAGATATAGCCGGTCTCGCCGACCTGAACCCTTTTCAAGGCACTTCGAGCCGCTTGTTTGGCGCTGACAAGATCAATGTCACCGCTTTGATATAGCTTGCTCTGAGCTTGAACCATGCTGTAAGCAAGGTTGGTTAAGCTTGCCAGCTCCTGTTCGGTCGTCGCTTTCTTGTCTTTCTGATAAGCCTTAAATTGCTGGTTATGGGAGTCGAGGAGGTCGATGGTGAAGGCGGCCAGATGATCGAGATCGTCCATGCTGGTCTGGGTGATGCCAAGATGTGCCTGACGGTAGGCGATCCATCCGACGACCGTGCCGACCACGAAAATCGGGATCAACACCAGTGGCAGAACGACGATAGTCATCTTCCAGCGGATTTTAAGGTTGTTGACAAATTTAAACATAACGGCCCCTAGCAGTCTGTCGGAGAATCAGGGCTGAAGCGAAAATTCGGATGTTTGAGACCAGATTTTAGCTCATTTGAGAGTAATAGCCGTAGCTATTGGTCGAAAAGGAGCTGAGATATGGGCCAAACAGGCGAATTTACAGCCAGTTCATTGATTGTCCGACAGGCTGCTATCAGTCTCCTTCTT
>JAGXHM010000035.1 GCA_024636155.1 Deltaproteobacteria bacterium | reverse complement strand
CAATCTGCGCATTTGATTGTGCGGCGTAAAGTACTACGCCTCCGCTCAAATGCTTGATTTCCTTGATCTTGCGAAAAATTTCTGGTTTCCAAATCAGAAACCACATTGTGTTCATCCGGAGTTTCCGGATGGACACTAGTTGATTTGCACAATCTTTCCTTTCTGCACCTGCAGAAGGAAAAGAATCTTGTCAGCTTCGCCGATGAAATCAAACCGTGTGGCGCCAGTCACCCCTGGATAACCTTGGAGTTGTGTCAGAGCACGGCGCAAATCTTCCCTGCTGCGAACCCGCGGATCGTTAAGCAACGTCAACAGAATGCCAGCGGTATCATAGCCCTGGGCCTCGAGGACGGTCGGCTCTTCTGCATACTGCCTGAAATAGTGTTCAACAAATTCCCGCACAAAGGGGTAGTCACTGTGTAAATAGAAACCATCGGCAAAAACGGCACCCTCGACAAACTGTCGGGTCTGGCGGAGCAGTTCAGCATCGTTCCAGCCGTTAGGACCAAGCAACTGCACCCTTTCCAGGCCATAGAAAGCTAATTGCGGAGCAATCAGACTAATGTGAGCCGCGTCATCAGGGAGGAAAAGCGCCTCAAAAGGGGGCGGCCGTTTTTTCCTTGTATCCTCTTCATCAGGAGCGTTGGGATTGAGCCCCCGCAACAAGCGAACCTGGTGACGAAAGTCAGTCTGAGTGGTGAGATAGCTTTGTTCCGCGATTATCTCTCCGCCACGCCGGATGACTTCTTCACGAAATAGCATGGCAAAATTTTCGCCCTGTCGGGTCTGCGGGCTCATAATACCGAACTTCGAAAAGCCGCGTTCTTCCATGGCGTAATTAAACAGGGCTCGCACTTGCAGTTCTGGTGTCAAAGCATTGCGGAAAACATAAAGGCTTGAAGCCGTCAGCCCTTCTTTCTGCGACATGGTCAAGAGTGGTATTCGTTCCTGATTGGCCCGCTTGACTGCGCCCAGAGCAGCATTGCCAACCAGCGGTCCGGCGATGCCCATGACGCGGTCACTGATTGCCAATTCAGCAACCTGCTGCGCGGCGATATTTTCATCTCCGACGGTATCTCGAAAGATGAAGCGTACCGGAATGTGAGGGCGAAATGTCTCTTGCGCCAATTCCATGCCGCGTTTGACCCGTTGACCAAACGCTGCGTAGCGGCCACTTAAGGGGAGTAATACGCCGATGGCGCGTTGTAGTTGCGTTGGATCGGTCAGTTGCGATAGTAAGGAGAGAGCCTCTTCACTATAAGCGAAACCGGCCGGTGCTGCGATGGCTGCCGATGCCCATTCCTGAGCCAGCTCCCTCTGGTTGGCCGCCAGAGCCCGCCAGCCAAGCTGCAACATCGCCAGGTAGGCAACCGGCTTGTTACTGTACATGAAAACCGCTTCGGCAAGGTCGTCTTCATCAAAACGATCGCTCAGCAAGGTATAGATACGGGTTAAAACTTCGCGCGGCGACTCCTCTCCTTCAACCAGCAGAGCCTGCTGATAGAAGTAGAGTGCTTTGTGTGGTTCCTCAAGAGCGATCAGCCCTTCAGCCAGAGTGATGTAACGTTTCTGGCGTTCTGGTAATGCCCACTTTTGTGTGTCTAGCTGCAGAAGTTGATCGACGGCACGAACAGCATCACCCATCTGCAACAACAGCTCGCTCTGGAGAAGAATGCTGGCGGGATTGTGTGCCTCTTCTGTCATCTTTGCCAGATAGTCGATAGCTGTCGCCGGGTCGTTAAGGTCGGTATGGATACGGGCCAGATAATAGTAGGCCTGATTGATCAGATCGGAGTCGGGCTGGCTGATGACAAAGCCGCGTAGCAGGCCGGTTGCCTCGTTCAACTTGCCGGCACGATAGTGGTCCAGTGCCCGCTGTATGACGATGTTGTTTTGTGGCGCTGGAGTTTCCAACGGCTGTGACAGTACACTAGGCACACCGACACTCAACATCATGAGTAGTGCGAGACTGACGATCTTAAGCTGCATTAGTCGAACAGCTCCTTGACTTTATCGAAAAAACCCTTACCCATCGGATGAATATCTTCACCGGCTTCCTTGGCAAACTCATTGAGAAGCTCCTTCTGCCGGGCTGTTAAACTGGTCGGTGTTTCCACCCGTACAATAACCAATTCATCGCCGCGGCCATAGCCTTGCAAAACCGGAATTCCTTTGCCAGGCAATTTGAAGATCTTGCCGCTCTGAGTTCCTGCCGGGATTTTAAGCTTAACTTTGCCTTCCAGGGTCGGAACTTCAAGTTCGCAGCCCATCGCCGCCTGGGGGAAGGAAATCGGAACCTCGCAGATGAGTTCATTCCCCTCCCGTTGGAAGATCGAGTGATCTTTGACGGTGATAACGACATAGAGGTCGCCGGGAGGGCCACCCTTGGTTCCTGGGTCACCCTCGCCGTTCATCTTAAGGCGGATGCCTGATTCTACACCGGCAGGGATTTTCAGGGAAAGAGTCTTTTGGCCGCGCGTCAGGCCGGTACCTCGGCACTCTTTGCAGGGGTCGCTTATCTTCTTCCCTTCACCGTTGCAGTCGGGACAGGTGCGGGTCATGGAGAAGAACCCTTGCTGAAAGCGAACCTGGCCTTGACCGGAACAGCTCTTACAGGTCTCAGCGCTGGTCCCCGGTTTAGCTCCGGAGCCATGACAGCTCTCGCATGACTGATGGCGTGGTACCTGAATTTTCGTGTCGATGCCGAAGGCTGCTTCTTCGAAGGTGACAGTCAGGTTGTAGCGCAGGTCATCGCCGCGTCGTCCACCGCCACGTCGGCTACCGCCACCACCACCGAAGATATCGCCGAAGATGTCGCCAAAGATGTCCTCAAAGGGTGCGCCGCCAAAGCCACCGGAAGAGAAGCCGCCACCACCGCCCTGCTGATCGACTCCGGCATGACCATATTGGTCATAGAGGGCGCGCTTCTGCCCGTCTGAGAGGACAGCATAAGCCTCAGTAAGCTCTTTGAAACGTTCTTCAGCCTCTTTGTCGCCGGGGTTTTTGTCGGGATGACATTTCAGCGCCAGTTTACGATAAGCTTTTTTGACCTCTGTTTCACTGGCGTTTTTGTTGACGTTGAGAATTTCGTAGTAGTCGCGTTTGGCCAAAATAATATCCTTGCGGGGCAAGGGAAAAGGGTAAAGGCCAAGGGTATTAGGGGGCACACAATGCTCCCTAAACCCTTGGCCTCAAAATCCTTTGCCAATTTATGCTTTATTTTCGCTGTCTTTATCGTCGTCGACTTCTTCGAACTCTGCATCGACAACATCATCCTTCTTGTCATCGCTGTCGGCTGCATCATCTCCGCCAGCTTCCGCTTCGCTCTGAGCTTTCTGGTATATGACTTCTGCCAGCTTGTGCGAGGCAGTTGCCAGAGTTTCCGTTTTGCTCTTAATCTCAGCCGGATCGTCGCCTTCTATCGCTTTCTTGAGATCTTCGAGAGCGGTTTCGATGCTCTTCTTAGTCTCTTCATCGACCTTGTCGCCATGTTCCTTGATCGCTTTGTCGGTCGTGTAAACCAGGCTGTCGGCCTGATTGCGGGCTTCGATCAACTCACGTTTTTTCTGGTCATCGGAAGCGTGCAGTTCGGCATCCTTGACCATCTTTTCGATTTCATCGTCGGAGAGACCGGAAGAAGCTGTAATGACAATTGACTGCTCCTTACCAGTGCCGAGGTCTTTGGCACCGACATTGAGGATACCGTTGGCATCAATATCGAAAGTGACTTCAACCTGGGGCACACCGCGTGGTGCTGGCGGAATGTCGGTCAGCTCAAAACGACCGATGGTCTTGTTGTCGTTGGCCATCTCGCGCTCGCCTTGCAGAACGTGAACAGAGACAGCCGGCTGGTTGTCCGCTGCGGTGGAGAATACCTGGCTCTTCTTGCAGGGGATCGTGGTGTTCTTATCGATCAGCTTGGTCATGATGCTGCCGAGGGTCTCGATACCGAGCGACAGCGGGGTGACGTCGAGCAACAGAACATCTTTAACGTCGCCTCTGAGAACGCCGCCCTGAATTGCTGCACCGATGGCAACAACCTCATCGGGGTTAACGCCCTTGTTGGGCACTTTACCGAAGATCTCTTGAACTTTTGCCTGCACTGCCGGCATACGGGTCATACCGCCAACCAGGATGACGTCATCGAGATCCGATGCAGAGAGACCTGCGTCCTTAAGTGCCATCTTGCAGGGACCGGTCAGCTTGTTGAGTAAGGAGAGGCAAATACTCTCAAGCTTGGCACGGGTCAGCTTGATATTGAGGTGCTTGGGCCCGGAGGCGTCGGCGGTGATAAAGGGCAAATTGATGTCGGTCTCCATCGAGGAGGAGAGCTCACACTTGGCTTTCTCGGAACCTTCCTTGAGACGCTGCAGTGCCATCTTGTCGCCACGTAGGTCAATGCCCTGATCTTTTTTAAATTCATCGGCCACATAGTCGATGATCAACTGGTCGAAATCTTCGCCACCGAGGAAGGTATCGCCGTTGGTCGACTTGACTTCGAAGACGCCGTCGCCGAGCTCCAGGATGGAAACGTCAAAGGTTCCGCCGCCGAGGTCGAAGACAGCGATTTTTTCTTCTTCCTTCTTGTCAAGTCCGTAAGCCAGAGCTGCTGCGGTCGGCTCGTTGATGATACGCAACACGTTGAGGCCTGAGATCTTGCCGGCGTCTTTGGTCGCCTGACGTTGGGAGTCGTTGAAGTAGGCTGGTACGGTAATGACTGCATCGGTAACCGTCTCACCCAGGTAGTCTTCTGCCGTCTTCTTCATCTTTTGCAGGATCATCGCCGAGATTTCCGGGGCGCTGTATTTCTGACCACGCACTTCAACCCAGGCGTCACCGTTGTCCGCTTTGATGATCTTGAACGGGCTGATTTCGATGTCTTTTTTGACTGCATCCGAGTCGAATTTGCGGCCGATCAGGCGCTTGATGGCGAACAGGGTGTTCTCCGGATTAGTGACTGCCTGACGTTTGGCTTGCTGGCCGACGAGGCGCTCACCACTTTCGGAAAAAGCCACCATAGAGGGCGTGGTGCGGGTTCCTTCGGAGTTGGCGATAACCACCGGCTCGCCACCTTCCATAACGGAGACGCAGGAATTTGTTGTTCCCAGGTCGATACCAATAACTTTACTCATAATAAGAATCCTCCTTAAAGATTCGGGTCGTTTATTGTTGTCATGTGGACAGACTTTTAGCGTTGGTCGATTTATCCTTCAGTGTCTGAATCAGTCGTTTCGTTGGTTGGGGCCTTGGCCAGTATGACCAGTGACGGACGCAGCAGACGATCATGTAGCAGGTAGCCTTTCTGGAATTCGCTGACGACTGTGTTTGGCGCCTGTTCTGCTGACTCGATCTGACCCATGGCCTGATGCAGGTTAGGATCAAAGTCTGCGCCGATAGCAATAATCGGCTTGACGCCAAAAGTTTCCATGGCCTTGCGAAACTGGTTGATTGTCATGTTGACACCTTCCAGCAGTCCCTGGTTGCCATCATCCCCTTGGCCAGCATGCTCAACCGCGCGCTCAAGGTTATCCAGTACCGGGATCATCTCTTTGAGCAAACGATCATTGGCAAAACGGAGCGCATCTTCCTTGTCGCGCTGGTGGCGTTTGCGGGCGTTCTCGAGGTCGGCTCGCTCACGCAAATAAAGGTTCCAGTTATTACTGGTCTCTGCTCTGGCAGTTTCGAGTTCGTTCACCAGTTTGGTAAGAGGGTCGTCCTCCATGCTCTCTTCAGAATCTTCGGTCATCATCTCCTCCAGGGCGTCTATGACGATCTCTGACTCCGAGACCTCTTGTTTCTTACTTTTCTTTGCCAATGCTTTCTCTCTCCTAATCGTTATCTGTATCCAACAGGCGACTGATCAAGCTCGCCGTGTAGTCGACAATCGGAATAATGGTTGAATATGGCATACGATTTGGACCGATAACACCAAGGGTGCCAAGGGTACCGTGTTTACCGGAATAGGCTGCTGTAATCAGACTGCAGTCTGAAAGTTCACTGTATGCTGTCTCGCTACCAATGATGACCTGAACCCCTTCGGTTTCGAGGCCGCGATCAAGCAAGTCGATCAGGATACTCTTTTGCTCGAAGGTCTGGACGATGCGTTTCATGCACTTCAGGTCGGAAAATTCTGGCTGCTCGAGAAAATGGCTGGTCCCCTCGATGATGATGTTGCCAGTGATTTCGTCGACCAGAGCCGCGCTGGAAAGGGTAAACGCTCGCCGCAGCAGGCGGTCATACAGGGCTTTTTCCTGGGCCATTTCGGTGACGACTCGAGCACGAACTTCCTGAATGCTCAGGCCGGCCATGGTCTGGTTCAGATAGTTTGTGATCTGCTCCAGTTCGCGATGGGTCAAATCCTCATCGATTTCGACCAGTTTATTCTGCACCAAACCGGACTGAGTGACGAAAACAGCCAGCACCAGGCGCGGTGAAAGTTTGACAAATTCGATATGCCGGAAGATGGTTACTTTAAGGCGAGGTACCATAACCAGCCCGGTGTAGCGGGAGAATGATGACAGGGTACGGCTGGCTTCGCGTAGCATGTCTGCCATCTGCAGGCCATGTTGCCCATACTGTTGTTCAATCTGGTCTTTCTGCTGACGATCCAGATCGCTGACACGTATCAGGGTGTCCACGTAGAAGCGGTAGCCTTTTTCCGTCGGGATGCGTCCAGCCGAAGTGTGGGGAGAAGCCAGATACCCCAACTCTTCCAGCTCGGCCATGACATTACGCACTGACGCCGGTGACAGCTTGATGCCGAGGTTCTGAGTCAGAGCCTTGGAGCCAACCGGTTGGGCGGTTGCGATATATTCCTCGATGATTGCTTCGAGGATTTTCTGACTTCGATCAGTCAGGGTGTCTGCCATGATAAGCTCCGCGAAAAAAACTTAAGCCGGATAACCCGGCCCGCTAACATTTTTAGCACTCCTTTGTGTTGAGTGCCAAAAGTATGGTCAAGATAACAACGCCAAATGCCTTTGTCAAGGGACTGCAGGTGATTTTCTGAGGGGTTATTCTTCTCAAAGAAAAGGGAGAATCAGATGGTCGTAGAGGAGCCAGCTGGAGGGCGTCAAAGACCAACGGCCATTGTCGTTAACCAACCATTGAGCGCTTGCTGCAACTGCTTCAGGAAAAGCTTGTTGAAGAGTACAGCCGAACTGCTGTTGCAGCTCGGCATCGGTGATGCCTCGCCTGGTGCGTAGGGCGAGATAGATGGTTTCACGCAAAGCAGATTCGCGATCAAATATTTCGAGACATTGACTTGGCTCCCGACCGGTTTGCAGGGCTTGGCGGTAAGTGTCCAGGTCTGCGGGCACCTCCCACCGGCTGCCCCATTGCACATCGTGAAAGGAATGTGCTCCGGCACCAATACTGAGGCAGGCACGCCGTTGCCAATAACCGAGATTGTGACGACAGGTGTAGCCATCACGGGTATAGTTGGCGATTTCGTAATGCTCATAACCGGCTGCAGCTAGTTTTTCATGGATCAGCATAAACGCGTCGGCATAGAACTCCTCGTCGGGCAGGGTTAATTCGCCTGAGACAATTTTTTCTTGAAAAGAAGTCTGTGGTTCAGCCGTAAGCCCATAACAGGAAAGATGCTCGGGGTCTAGTTCAAGATAGGCGCGAAGGTCGTCTTCAAGTTCGGCAGTAGTTTGTCGTGGGAGGGCAAACATCAGGTCAAGAGAGATATTGTCAAAACCGGCATCGCGAGCCCAGGTGAACGCATTGAGCCCCTCCTGACGATCGTGCAGGCGGCCCAGAAGAGTCAGTTGGTTGTTGTTGCAGGTCTGCAAACCGAGGGAGAGGCGGTTGATGCCGGCGTTTCGATAACCCTGCAGGCTGTGGGGTGACACGGTGCCCGGGTTTGCTTCAAGGGATATTTCTGCGCCATTCGCTATACCAAGGTTCTGGTCGGCGGCTCGCAGGATTTGGGTCACAGACTGCGGGCTCAGCAGGGACGGTGTCCCGCCACCGAAGTAGATAGTATCAACCGGTCCTGTCCACCCCTGTTTTACGGCCCAGGCCAGATGACGGATCAGCAGGTCCGGATAGGCCTCAACCTGGGGCGTCTCCGACTTTACGGAAAAGAAGTCGCAGTAGGAGCACTTGCGACGACAGAAGGGAATGTGCAGATAGAGACCGGACATAGGATTGCGGCCGCTGCGGGATGCACCAGCGGCTAGCCCTTACTTGAAAGACAGGAGTAGAGAAACGATGACTAGCAACATGACCGCCAAGAGTACGCCGACACCGGTCGGGTGGGCACCGCTGCGGCTTCGTCGCTCTATTTTCTTTTCACGCTGGGCCTGGCCATCACTGATACCTGAGGCCTCATCCCATAGCCGCATGCAGTGCTTCTGAATATTGCCCCCCGGATTTGCGAAAAAGCGGGCGAGCAGTCCAGGCAGCTGTTGGGCGAACAGGCGATTGGCGTGTTCGTTGAGCCCATCGAAAGCCCATCGGCAGACACGAAAAAGCTGACGGCCACCCAGGCGGTATAAAAAGTCGCTATCAAGGGAGATAGTCTGGGTGCGCTTGAGCATTGGCAGCAACAGGAAAAAGGCAAGGGCCGAGAACATCAATAGCTGCAACTGGTTCAGGGTACTATCCAGCTTGTAAGCCTGGAAATCGACCCCGTAGGGTAAAATATCGTAGAGCGGCTGCGGATAGACGCCGAGAAAAATACAGAGGAAAGCCAGAACCGCCATGGCCGCCAACATGTGTTTCGGCGGTTCACCCGGGCGCAAGCCGTTGTCCTTGGCGAAAAAGACGAAGTAAGGGAATTTGATGCCGGCATGCAGGAATACACCGGCCGAAGCAATCTCCAGGATCAGCCATACCCAGAAAAAACCTTCGCTAACCCCCGCCGCCATAATCATCGGTTTGCTGGTGTAACCGGAAAAGGCAGGAAAGGACGAGATAGCTAAGGCGCCGACCGTACCGAAAGCCATGGTCCAGGGCATCGTCTTGTACAAGCCGCCGAGGTCGGTGCACTTGCTTTTGCCGGTCATGTACAGCACGGCGCCGGCGCTCATCCACAGTAGCGCTTTGTAAAGGATGTGGCAGAAGGCATGGGCGGCGGCGCCATTGATCGCCATCGCAGTACCGATGCCAGCGCCGCAGACCATGAAGCCAACCTGGTTGATGATCGAGTAGGCCAGGATGCGCCGCATGTCGTTTTCAAGAATGGCGTAGATAATACCGTAGATCGCCATGACGCAACCGACCACCATGAGGATTTCCCAGCCGGGAAAGCCGCGCAGCAGGGTGTAGACGGCGGTCTTCGTGGTATAGGCCGTCATGATTACGCCACCGGTGACGGTTGCTTCGGGGTAAGCATCAGACAGCCAGGCCGAAAAAGGCGGGGCGGCGGCATTGACCAGAAAGCCGATCAGGATCAGCCAGGTAGCCGGGGTTTGAACGGCAAAGCCGTCGAAAGCCACCGAGCCGGTGTCATGAATCTGTAGCAGGATACCGGCCAGCAGCACCAGGCCGCCAAACAGGTGCATCAAAATATAGCGGTAAGCTGAGCTCCGGCTGCGCTCAGTGCGACGGGCCAGAATAAGAAAGGTGGAAAAAACCGCCATCACTTCCCAGAAGAGATAGAGGCTGATCAGATCGCCAGCGAAGACCGCACCAAGGCTGGCGCCGATATAGACCAGCGCGGCAAAATGCTCATCGGCTTTCTTCAGGTGCTGGGCAAAAAGGAAACAGCAAAAGGCATTGATAACATAAACGTAGCCAAAGACCTTGCTCAACTTGTCGACCCGCAGCAGCGTCAGATCGAAACCGAACATGCGATAGTTCCAACTCTGGCCCGGTTCCATAAAGGCGATCAGCACGAAAGCAAGAGCCGGCACCAACAGGATCAGGATATTGCGTGCTGCTCGTGGCAGCAACGGCAGCAGGAGTGCTCCGGCAAAGAAGAGCAGGAAGGGTGGAAGGAAGTCAGTCATAGTAGTCTTCCTTGCGCTTCAACAGGTAGCCGAGCAGCTTCGAGACAATGATGATCACCACGCAGGAGATGAAGCCGAACAGGGCGAAGAAGCCTGGCCAGCCTTCCACCGCAGAAAAATAGGTATGTTTGTGCAGGAAAAAATCGGGCAGAACCAGCAGAAGCAGCACGATGTAGAAGCCGATGCGCAACTTGCGGATGTTCTGTGGATGATCAAACCAGTCGTGGACTTTCTTCTCTTTCATTGATGCGATCCTTACCCCTTAGGGCGCCAGGGCCAGCTGCGCCAGGCGCAGCAAGGGGTCGTGGAAGAAGAACAACAACAGCGAACCGAACGCCGTCAGGCAAAGCGGTACCAGGCAGAGGACCGGTGCCTCTTTGATGCCAACCACGGCATCTGCTGGCGGGTCGGCGAAGAAAGCGCGGTAGATGATCGGCAGGAAGTAGGCAGCGTTGAGCAGCGAGCTGGTCAACAGTACCAGTAGCAAGATCAATTGCCCCCCGTCCACTGCACCGATCACCAGATTCCATTTGCTGATAAAACCACCCAACGGCGGCAGGCCGATGATCGACAGTGCGCCGAGGAAAAAGGCGGTAAAGGTGATCGGCATCTGTCGACCCAGGCCGTCCATCTGACTGATATATTTTTTCTTGCTGGCGACGTAGATCGCTCCGGCACAGAAAAACAAGGTGATCTTGCCAAAAGCGTGCATTGCCAGGTGCATTATTCCGCCGAGTTGGCCGACAGCTGAGAGCATCCCGGCGCCAAGCACCATGTAAGAGAGTTGACCGATTGTAGAATAGGCCAGTCGACGCTTCAGGCTGTCCTGGGTCAGTGCTATCAGCGAGGCGACCAGCAAAGTCACCGAAGCCAAGGTGGTTACAATCCAGCCGAGATCGGCCTGCTGCAGGGTTTCCGGTCCAAGGATGTCAAAGATGATACGAAAGATTGCAAAGACGCCAGCCTTAACCACTGCGACCCCGTGCAGGAAGGAACTGACCGGGGTCGGCGCCACCATGGCGGCCGGCAGCCAGCCGTGGAACGGCATCAAGCCGGCCTTGGCGAAGCCGAACAAGAAGAGCACCACCAGAAGGGCCAGAATCTCCGGTGAAGCTTTGCCAGCTAAAATGCCACCGGTAGTGAAATCAAGTGTCCCCGCGATCGAGTAGGTTATCAGCATGGCCGGCAGTGCCAGGCCGATAGATGTGCCAAGTATGTAGGTCAGGTACTTGCGTCCGGAGGCGCGGGCCTCGGCATTCTGTTCGTGGGTGACCAGCGGGTAGGTAGAGAGCGACAGCATCTCGTAGAAGAGATACATGGTCAGCAGGTTGCCCGCAAACGCGACACCGAGAGTGGCCGAGATGGCTACGGCAAATGATGCATAATAACGGGTCTGGGCGTGCTCATCGAGCGAGCGCATATAACCGATCGAATAGATCGAGGTAAAGAGCCAGAGGCATGAGGCGACCAGGGCAAAGATCATCCCGAGAGCATCGACACGCAGCTCGATCGGCACACCCGGGATAACTTCCGCAATGGTGAAGACATAGCTGCCGCCTTCAAGTATCCATGGCAACAACGATGCGACGATTGTTAGCTTGACCAGGGCAATCAGGATAGTCCAGCTCTCGCGCAGGTTCGGTTGACGATCAGAAAGGATGATCGGCAAAGCCCCTAGCAGGGAAACCAGAACTGCAGCCATTGGCCAGAAGGAAACAATCGGTGTCATATATCTCTCAACGCTGGTTCCGGACAGTGTCGTCCGGGTTCATAATAGAATTAAAAACTGACTGGTATCATCACTCGGATGATGTTGTTAACCAGGGGGCCGGTGCTTAAGCCGACCACGATCAGGAGTACAGCGGTCAAGGCCAGAGGGCTGAGTATCCACCAGGGAGCCTCTTGCCGCTCAGTGATTGCATCTCCATGGTGTTCGCTCTCTTGCAGGGAGCCGAAGTATGCAATCTCGATAATGCGGAAAAAAAGGACGGCGTTGACCAGACTGCTGAAGATCAAGGCCACAACGAATTGCCATTGGCCTGCTTCGATGCCGCCGAGTAGCAGGTACCACTTGCTGAAAAAACCGCAGGTTGGTGGTATCCCGATCATCGCGAAGGCGCCCACGGTAAAGGCCGCCATAGTCAATGGCATCTTTCGGTAAAGGCCTTTTAAACTGTCAAAGTGGAAGCTGCCGGTACGATAAGCGATGGCGACAGCAGCCAGAAAGAGACAGAGGGTCATTAACGCGTCGTTGACAATATGCAGAAGGGCGCCGGTCATGCCCTGCTCGTTGGCCAGCCAGGCACCGCCAACCATGTAACCGACCTCGGCGATGATGATATAGGTCAACATCAGCTTCAGGTTGCGTTGGCCCAGCGCCAGTGATGATGCGCAAATAATGCCGATTGCCGCGGCCCAGACAATCAGGGTGCCGACATCCATGCTGAGCAGTGGGAAAGCTGGCGATTGAAAGGTAAGCATCAGGCGAACCATCAGATAGACGGTGACCTTGGTCATCAGTGGCGCAATGAGTAACCCGGCACCGTCCGGCGCGTCTGAGTAGGCTCTCGGCAGCCAGCCGTGCAGGGGGAAAAACGCCATCTTGATCCACAAGCCGACCAGGATGAAGGCCAGGGCAGTCGCTAAAGCGCCACTTCCCTGCAAGGCTGGCAGGTAAGTGGCGATGTGGGCCATATTGAGGGTGCCGGTCAACAGATAGAGGTAGCCGACTCCGAGCAGGTAGAAGCAAGCGGCGACCGAACCCATGATAATGTAGTTGAAACTCGATAACGGTGCCCGTCCGCGTCCCAGGGCGATCAGTCCATAGGTGGTAATTGAGGTAATCTCAAGCATGACGTAGAGGTTAAAAGCGTCGGCAGTCAGCACCAGCCCCATCAGCCCGGCGATCAGAATCAGATAAAGAGTAAAGAAAATATGTTGCCGATCCTCCAGATCGCGCTTGACGCAGGGCAAGGCGGCGAAAGTGGCGAGGAAGGAAATGCCGGAGATAAGGAGCAGCATCAAGGCCGAGAGTGGATCGACCAGCAATTCGATTCCCCAGGGCGGTGTCCAGCCTCCGACCGTATAGCTCAAATCGCCGAACGTAAGGGTTTGTCGGAGAACGAAAATCGCCAGCAGGCTGGAAAAGCCAAGAGCCCCCAATACCAGCGGCGCAATCGCCTTGCGGTTGGTGCGGCCACAGATGTTGACCAGAAAAGCGGTCAACAGGGGTACCGCCATAACATACATGTGCAGGTTGGATTTCATTCGTTCTCAATCTTGAGGAGGATTTCGTCTTCTTCCAATGTCCCGTATTTGCGATAGATTCGCTGCATTACTGCTAAGGCAACACCCGTCACGCTAACTCCGACAACGATAGCTGTCAGCATGAGTACGTGCGGCAGAGGGTTGACCACCTGGTTCACATCCACTGCTCCTTGCAGAGCGGCATACTTGTCGAGAATTGGGATGCTGCCCCCTTTTTTTGCGCCAGTGGAGATGAAAAAGAGGATGATCGACGTTTGAAAGATGTTCATACCGAGCAGCTTTTTTACCAGATTACGTTTGCCGATCATGGCATAGAAGCCGATCATCATCAGAACCACATAGATCCAGTAATTATATTTAGCCATGATGTGGGCAGCGATATCTTCCATTTACAGAACCTTATCAGTTTGGCTCGCAGAAGCCATGTGAAGACCCTCATCAAGGTGGCCTGCAGAGGCCATGTCCCAGTAGATCGAGATCATTATCATCATGACTCCCATGCCAACGCCAACTTCGACCAGAAAGATGCCGTGAGACCGCCAGGAAATCGGGTCAATCGGCAGGATCTTTACGAGTGCGCTATAATCGAGAAACATGCCGCCGAGCAGCGCGCAAAGCACTGCAATGCCGGTGAAGATCAAGGCACCGGCATTGGCCATAAGTATATTCGTCCCTTCTGAGAGGTACTCCTGGCTGGCTGGCAGGCCGAAGGCAAGAGCGAACAGGATCACCGAAGCGCCGAGGATAACCCCACCCTGAAAGCCGCCACCCGGGCTGTAGTGTCCATGAACGATAACATAAAGGCCGTAGAGTTGAATGAAAGGAACCATCAAACGCACCGTTGTCTCGAGGATGATGTCGTGATGTGGGATGCGATCACGGGCCTCCTGCACACTGATTCTCATTGATCTTCCCTCCGACGCAGAATACCCATAACGGCCATGCCGGCGCTGTAAATGACAACCAGCTCGAACATGGTGTCGTAACCACGGTAATCGCCGAGGACAGCGGTAACGATGTTCGGCACGTGCGTCTCTTTGACTGCCTGCTCCACATAATGTACCGAAATATTGCGGTTCGGCGGCGACTGTGGATCGCCCCAGGCGGCGAAGTCAGCGGTGCCGTAGAGCAGCAATGCACCGGTAACCAGAGTCGCCAGTAAAGCCAGGGATTTCAATCTTTACTCCTGCGTGTGGTACGGAAGATAGCTGCAATAAAGAATATGGTGCTGACACCTGCGCCGACAGTCGCTTCGGTAAAAGCAACATCAACGGCCCCCATCTCCGCCCAGAGCAGGCACATGAGGAAACTGTATGCGCTGAAGATGATAGTTGCCGAGAGCAGGTCCTTCACTGTGATCGTCGCTACGGCACAGATGACCACCAATATCAGCAGGAACAGATCGAGTTGCCAGATCATTTGCGAGGCCCCCTCTTCTTCAACCAGGGTTCGACTCCGACGACCAGGGCCGCCTTGGTGATCGCATGGGTCGCAGTAGGGCTGGCCATGGAGATGAAGAAAACGATGGCAAAGACTTTCCAACTGACCAGAATGTTACCAAAGCTTAAACCGTGGATATTATAAAGGGCGACGGCTGACACGGTGAGAGTCATCGCGAGAGTGTCACATTTTCCCGCGGCATGGAGGCGTGAATAGAAGTCCGGCAGGCGGAGGATGCCAATGGTGCCAATGGCAAAGAAAAAGACTCCGAGAACCAGCAGAACAGTCACGACCCAGTTCATACTGAGGCCTCAATTTTGGTCGGGAGGTCATCCTCGAGATGAACCTTCTTTATGCGGCGGAAGTACTTGCATGCGCCGATGGTTGCGATGAAGTTGAGAAAGGCATAAGCCAAAGCGATGTCGATGAACATCGGCATCGCTTCATAGATCAGGCCAATCAAGAGTAGTAACACAGTCGTTTTGGAGCCGATCATGTTAACTCCGACAATCCGATCAAGCACTGTCGGCCCGCTCAGGGCTCTTATCAGAGTGAGAAAAATCAGCAGCACGAGTGCCAGGGCCGTTGCGAGAAAGACTTGACTCATCATCTTCTCTCCGGCTCCAGAGCAAGAGCAATACGTCTTTCCATCTCGCCGGGCAGGCTGTCGGCGGCGCTATTGGTGAGTGCGTAGACAGTCATTTCATCATCCTGTATGCTTACCGTAATGGTGCCGGGCGTTAAGGTGATTGACTGGGCAAAGGTCACTCTGGCAAACTTTGATTTCAGTTTGGTCTTGAAACGGATCAGTTGCGGCTCCATTTTGTCGAGCATCTGTGGGTGTAGAACGATATAGGTCACTTGCAGGCTGGAGAGCACAATCTCCCACAACAGCCAGGGGGCGTAGGTGAGCATGCCAAAGATTTGTCTGGCCCGCACTTCAACACGCAACCCTTCAAAGAGCATCTTCCCGGAGAAGTGCGCAACCAGCAAGCAAGAGAGCACTCCAAGGGTCAGATGAAAAGCATCAAACATGCCAGACAGAATAACCCAGAAGCATAGCATAATTACAAATGTGGACAGTTTTGCTTTCATCATCCTGCTTCAATTGAGAGGTGGCTTTTCAGGCGCATTTTTGACAGTAAAACATCTATCTAGACATTAAAATTGCACAAAGTCTTAGCATGATTTAAGGCGGAGGGTCAAGAGAATCTGGACAGGCCAGACTGCCCTTGTCTGGCCGCTTAACAACCCTTATAATTGTCAGGTCGACAGCCTCAAACTTAAATTTAAACCATCGAATAACCTTGTTTTAAACTGGAGTTTTTATGGATGAAAGACTGAACGTAGCCGCCATTCAATTCAACATAAAGCTTGGCGATGTAGAGCTGAACCTGACAAAAGTCGAGGCGGCCCTTGAACGGGTTGCAGGGCAGGGAGTGCAATTGTCTGTTCTTCCGGAGATGTGGAGCTCTGGCTACGATTACAAGCGCCTGGTGAAGCATGCTGCTGAAACGCCCAGAGTTCTGGAAAGACTCTGCAAGCTGACAGCTGAGCACAAGATGGTGGTGGTTGGCAGTCTGCCGGAAGAGGCGGAAGGTAAAATCTACAATACGGCCTATGTCGTCGATTGTGGCGATCTCCTTGCCAGCTACCGCAAATTGCACATGTTCTCAACCATGGGCGAAGATCGTTTTCTTTCTCCGGGAGATCGGACCCTGGTCGTGCCAACCTCGGTCGGCCGTCTCGGTGTTGCGATCTGTTACGATCTGCGCTTTCCGGAGCTCTTTCGGAAAATGGCTCTTGAAGGCGCCGAGATCATCTGCCTGCCAGCTGAATGGCCCAAGCCACGCCACGACCCGTGGCGGACTCTGCTGCGTGCCCGGGCCATGGAGAACCAGCTGTTTATAGTAGCAACCAACTGCTGCGGCATTCAGGACAAGCTTGATTTCTTCGGTGCGAGCCTGTTGTTGTCAGCCCGAGGTGAAGTCCTTGCCGAAGGTGGGGATACAGAGACCGAGTTGATTGCAACCTTTGCTTATCAAGAGATGGTTGACTATCGGGCGCAGATCCGCTGTTACCACGATCGGCGACCGGAAATTTACGGGACTCTCCCTTAACAGCTGGTCTAACGTCCCAAACTCATCGCCCCATCGGCTGCGCTTGTCCGCGATATTCATCAGGGACTTCATCGAGCGAGTCAACAAAGTACAATTCACCTTTACCGTCAGAATAAAGATAGCGCGGTGATTTTTCAGCGGTTGGTTTGTTGGCAGATGGTGGCTGACCGGTTTTTTGGGCCTGCTCTGGTGAGGACTTCTTCTCCTTCTTCTGTTGTTCCTCAATGACAGCTTCAATTGATACAGGTTCGATTTTCTTTTTACCAAAAGTCAGATCGATCAGGCGGCTGCGAAAGTCTTGATAGAAATTGCTGACCGCCGCGTGGGCCGGATGGACAGGGGGAACCTGCACCAGAAACTGGTCGATGACGAGCATCATGGTAAGAAAAAGAAAGGTCCAGAAAATTGGTTTGATCAGACGATGCATAAGTTCCTCAGTGCGAATGATGGTCGTGGTCGTGGATCTCAGACGATTTGCGGGGACGATGCTTGAGTTGCTGGATAACCGGTCCCGTCAGGCAACTGGAACATTCCCCCTGCAGTGTCGTATGAGTAATATGATAATCGTGATCCAACATCTGTTCGAGCGTGCCGACAATCTCACTCTGACGCAATCGGTGGTCCGATTCAACATCAATGTGTGCAGACAAGGCGGTGATATGTGAACAGATCGACCAGACATGCAGATGGTGGATATCGTTGACGCCTGTGACCGAGCGCATTTTGCCGACCAGTTCATTAATATCAATATGTGTCGGCACACCTTCCAGGAGAATATGCCCGGCCTCGCGCAAGATCCGAATCGCCCCCCAACCGATAATCAAAACGATGACCATGGAAATCAGGGCATCAAGCACAAACCATTCGGTGTAAAGCATAATGACGCCGCCGATGATGACGCCTACCGAGGCGATGGCATCACCAAGGACGTGCAGAAAGGCGCTGCGAACATTGAGGTCATCGTGGGAATGACTATGCAGTCGACTCGCTGCGATCAGGTTCATGACCAGGCCGATGATGGCAATAATGAACATCTCTTTGCTCTTGACTGCTTCGGGGTGAAGCAAACGACCCCAGGCTTCGCCGAGTATGCCAAAGCCAATCAGGAGCAAGGTGACCCCGTTAATAAGCGAGGCAAAGATCTCGGCGCGATGCCAGCCGTAGGTGCGAGTATCGCTGGCGGGAAACTTCGCCAGGTGGATTGCTGTCAGCGACAGGACCAGGGCAAAGAGGTCCATGAAAACGTGGGCGGCATCGGAGAGCAGGGCGAGTGAGTTGGTCCAGAAACCACCGATAAGCTCGGCAACCAGGGTGACTGCCGTCAGGCCAATGGCGATAATAAAACCGCGGGTGATGCCGCGATCCAGAAGGGCATGATCGCTATGGTCCTCGTGATTATGATGCTCTGGTTGCTTTATCTCTTGCATTTCCGACTTGTCTCCCAAAGCTATTATTCTAAGCTTACGAAGAACGTTAAATCAAGCCTCATCAGGTTATGGCAGGCATTCCATTTCCTTGCGAGCTATGCTATGTTGACCGGCGATTTTTAGTGTAGGATGCAACCAAACAGAACAGGAAACGATTTATGAGTGAAACCCTTTATGACGTACTGATTATTGGCGGCGGCCCGGCCGGGTTGACCGCTGGCCTCTATACCTCGCGCGCCAGGTTGAAAAGTTTGCTGGTGGAACGGATGATTCTCGGTGGTCAGGTGATGACGACAACCATGGTGGAGAATTATCCAGGCTTTCCCGGCGGCATCGACGGCCCCGAGCTGATGATGCGCTTTCAGGAACACTGCCAGGAATTTGGTCTGGAAACCATGACCGGTGAAGTGACTGGCCTGGTTGACATGGGCGATGAGAAAGTTGTGACGGTTGACGGCAAGGAGTTCCGGACCCGTGCGGTTATCATCACGACCGGTGCCGAACCGAGTAAACTTGGCGTTCCCGGCGAAATTGAATTTACCGGGCGCGGGGTTTCTTACTGCGCCACCTGCGATGGTGCTTTCTTCCGCAATGTGCCCGTTGCCATCATCGGTGGTGGTGATACGGCCGCCGAAGAGGCCCTCTTCCTCTGTCGTTTTGCCAGCAAGGTCTACCTGATTCACCGCCGTGACGAACTGCGCGCCACCAAGGTTCTGCAGGATCGCATCTTCGCCAACGATAAGATTGAACCCGTTTGGAACAGTACGGTCGAGCAGGTCGAGGGTGATAATACCGGCGTCACCAGTCTGGTCCTGCGTAATAAACTGGATGACTCACTGCAGACCCTTGAAGCCGTCGGCATGTTCGTGGCTGTCGGAGTAACGCCGAAGGCGCATTTCCTTGCCGACATTCTTGACCTTACACCAGAAGGCTACATCCTGACGGACTCAGATTGCCGGACCTCAATGCCTGGTGTCTTTGCTGCGGGAGATGTGCGCAAGAAGATCCTTAAACAGATTGCTACGGCGGTCGGTGATGGCGCGATTGCTGCTATTGTGGCCGAGAAGTATCTGGATGATATTGAAGGAAAGCTGTAAGCTGTAAGCGGTAAGCTATTTTTTCTGCCCCTTTGGGGTATTACAATGACAATCAGGAGGGACATATGCTCGCCAAGGTTCTGTCTGGGGCGTTGCTCGGTATTGATGCCTACCCGGTCGAAGTGGAGATTGATATAGCCCAGGGACTGCCGCAGTTCGCTACGGT